>NZ_JACTOJ010000002.1:0-336795 GCF_032335695.1 Clostridium sp. 19966 | reverse complement strand
ATTTTAATTATTATCCATTTTTTAAAAATTATTCATGGATAATTTAGTGGTTATTCTTTTTTTCTTTTTTTAGGGTCAATTGACCCTAAAAATTGGTTTTCAGAATAGCCTCCCGAACTGAAGGAAGTTTTAAATCAGTGTAAAAATCAACACTGATTTAAAACAGAACCAAAAAATATTATTATTTATTAAGGAGGAACATTATGAAAATTAAAAAAATTATCCCATTATTCTTAACTCTTTGTTTAACACTATGCGGCTACTCCACAATTAAAGTTTCGGCAGATACCATTACAAAATATCACAATAATACTGATATAGTTTCACTTATAGTTCCAGATAAAATTTCGTCCTTTGCAAGTCTTAATTTTCAAACATTGATTGCTGGTATAAAAGAATCTCCAGAAAGTTATGGTATACAAAAGGCAATGACAGAAAAACTGTATCTAGGAAATGCTTTTAATATTTTTGAAGATAGACTCAATGTGTTACAAAATCAATCAATATATTATTATCCAATATTATATAACGATGAAATTGTAGCAATTTTTACTGTTGGATTAGATGAAAAAGGAGGGATATATTCAACAATTGGCAAAGATTTTGCTGATAGATTACAATATATTATAGATACCTACAATGATGGTGGTTCATTTGTGTTAATTAGTTCAGATTCTAACATATATGCTCAAAATAAATTAGGTTCCTTTATAGTTTCAGAAGATAATAAGGACAAGCTTCGAAGCTTTGATAAAAGTTCATATAATAAATACCTAGATAAAATAAAGAAATCCTTTCCTAAAAGTTCTCTTATAAATGTAAAAAAAGAATTTAAAACTACACCTAAAAAATCAGATGATACTTATACATCAAAGTCATTGGCTTTAAACTCATCTAAATTAAATAATTTATCTCTTTCATCTACTTGGTTACCTGTTCCAATAGTTAGAAATCAATATGGTTTATGTTGGGCAGCAAGCTGTGCATCAGTATTAAATTATAGACTTTGCACAAATCTTACACCTACTCAGATAGCTGATGACATGCATATGGATTATAATAAAGGTGCAAATATATATCAAATAAGTGATACTCTTAAGCATTATGGTGATAGCAATGCTAGAGGATTGGATAGAATTTTATCCGACAACGAGATTGAAACATATATTAATTTTAATGCGCCTATAATTATGGGAACACACAGTGATATAGGTCCACATGCTACAGTAATTCGTGGGTATATGGTTGGTGATGGATTTATCCAAATTAGTATGATGAATCCAAATCTTGACACGTATCAAGCCGCCTATGCCCAAAATGGATCATACTATTATGTTATGGATAATAATAGATTTGTTTGGAGAGAAACTGCTGTATACTTTTAAATAATAATTAAACTTATACAAAAACTAAGCTGAATTTGTATAGTTGGCAAAAAATAAATATAGCATAATTCTCAAACATCTGTTAAATGCAAGTTATCACACTAAAATACAACAAAGGTGAGAATTATGACATATTCAACTAACCATATTATAACCATAAATGTAGATTTATACAACTTCTTAAATGATGCCAATTGCATTAATTATTTAAATTTCTACTTTGATCACGTTATAAAGCCAGACTCGATTGGTTTCTTAGCCTTAGATGATACAGTAAAATAATTGAATTTATACTAATATTAAATTATTAATCGATTATAAAATTTATTTTGAAAGGAGTTCATTATTATAAAATTAAAAAAATTATTACTTATTTCTCTCTGTATTGCGATACTCTTCTGTGGGTGTGCTTCAAAAAAAGACACCAATCCTCTGCCAATTAAAACGGAGAACATAAAAAAAATTGAGCTTTACGATTCAAGTACTAAATGTAAAGAAGTTAAGGATAAAAATGATATTAAAAAGATTGAAGCTCTAATTAATACAGTAAAAACTAAAGGAAAATGTAAAAACGAGTATTATGGAATAGGTTGTGGTTTACATATAACCTATTCAAATGGTAAGGTGATGAATCTTTCCTTTTTAAGTACTACACTATTTTATTTTAATGATGGTTCCAGTTCTTGTTACTACATCGATAAAGATATTGTTGAGGAACTATTAGCTTACTATAATAAACTATAATTAAAACCGCTTTAGGTTGTTAAGAGTTATGGTTTTTATAAGTGTAAAATCAATATTGCTTTTAATAAAAAAAGTTGTCTAAGGATTTTTATTCTCAGACAACTTTTTATTTACAGCAAAAATAATTTGTAATTAATTAAAGCTCCTTTCCAATCTCTTCAAAAAAATTCTTTATAAAAGCTTCATTTCTTCTAAAGTATGTCCACTGACCTATTCTTTTGCATTCTAATAAACCAGCCTGCTGAAGCATTGATAAATATTCTGAAGTGGTAGATTGTGATAATCCTGATTTTTCTTTAATGCAGCCAACGCATACCCCTTTAGTAAAGTTACTTTCTTCTAAAGAGTGGGATTGCACTGGAAAATACTTATCAGACTCCTTTAGCCATATTAAAATATTTAAACGAGTTTCATTTGATAATGCTTTAAAAATTTTTACGTAATCCATATATTCATTTTAGCCTATTTTTCATATAAGTCAAATTTAAGTGAATACTAAAACAAGAATTATTGACATATAAATAGGTGAGTGGTAATATCTATATATCGAGAAAAATCGATTAATTATATTAGGGAGTGATATAATGGCATATTTAAAGCAAGCTTTAGAAACAAACAAACTAAATTTAAAAAATAGATTGGTTATGCCTCCTATGGCTACTGCAAAGGCTGAATCGGATGGAAGAGTAAGCGAATCCGTATTAGATTATTATGATGAAAAATCTAAGGGAGGATATATAGGACTTATAATAATAGAACATAGCTTTATAACTAAACAGGGAAAGGCAAGCAATAATCAGCTTTCTATTGCTGAAGATTCATTAGTTGAGAAGCTAAAAGCTTTAAGTGAACTTATACATAAGAATGGTTCAAAGGCAGTAATGCAGATAAATCATGCAGGAAGTGCAGCAAGCAGTGAAGTTACAGGACTTGAAGTAGTTGGACCATCAGCTGTCCAGCATTTATGGAAGAAAAACCAATCACAATTGCCTAGAGAACTTACCAGGGAAGAAATAAAGAATATAGTAGAAGAATTTAAAGCAGCAGCTCTAAGGGTAAAGAAAGCAGGCTTTGATGGTGTAGAGATTCATTCTGCTCATGGATATCTTTTAAGTCAATTTTTGTCTCCATTATCTAATAAAAGGACAGATGAATATGGCGGAGATATAGATGGAAGATCAAGAATCCATATTGAAGTCATAAAAGCTGTAAGAGAAGCTGTAGGAGAAGATTTTCCTATCTTATTAAGACTTGGAGCTTCCGATTATACGGAGGGCGGTTTAACTTTAGAGGACAGCAAACTAGCAGTTAAAGAATTTGAAAAGGCAGGAGTAGACATATTGGATATTTCAGGAGGTTTCTGCGGATATAATGTACCTGGAGAGCATAAATATGGTACTTTTACCGAAGATGCTTATGAGATAAAAAAGCTAGTTTCCATACCTGTTATTGTGGCAGGAGGGGTTACCACGCCTGAGCTTGCAGAAGAGATTATTTCTTCAGGAAAAGCAGATTTGCTAGGTGTCGCAAGAGCTATATTGAAGGATTCAAATTGGGCAAAAAATGCTATGGAAATTCTCAAATAAATTATAAGAGGGAGAAAACTAAAAAGCTTTCTCCCTTAATTTATAATTCGCTATTTAGGTTGTTTTCCTATATATGCAAGTATTCCGCCATCTACATAAAGAACATGTCCATTAACAAAATCTGAAGCATTGGAAGCTAGAAATACAGCTGGTCCTATTAAATCTTCTGTAGTTCCCCAACGAGCAGCTGGAGTTCTTCCTATTATAAAATTATTGAAAGGATGGCCTTCTTCTCTAAGAGGAGCTGTCTGAGGTGTAGCAATATACCCAGGTCCTATACCGTTAACTTGAATGTTTAATTCACCCCATTCGGAAGCCAAATTCTTAGTGAGCATTTTTAGTCCGCCTTTGGCAGCAGCATAAGCTGAAACAGTTTCACGTCCTAATTCACTCATCATTGAACAGATATTTATTATCTTTCCGTGCCCTTTTTTTATCATACCGGGAGCCACAGCTTTAGATACTATAAATGGTCCGTTCAAATCTACATCGATAACCTGCTTAAAATCTTTTGCAGACATCTCAAGAGCAGGAATACGTTTAATAATTCCAGCATTATTAACAAGGATGTCAATTGTACCAACCTCTTGTTCAATTTTATCAATAGCCTTATTGACCTGATCTTCATCTGTTACGTCGAAAACATAGCCATGAGCTTTAATGCCTGCTTCTGCATAAGCCGCAAGACCTTTATTTACTAGATCCTGATTAATATCATTAAAAACTATAGTTGCACCAGCACTGGAAAACCCGGTCGCGATAGCTAAACCAATACCATAGGAAGCACCCGTTACCAAAGCAATTTTGCCATCAAGAGAAAAATCTTTTAATATTTCCATAGTTATAACCTCCATAAATAAGTATTTATATTGACAAATATGGATATGTAATATATAAGTACATTATAGCAGATAAAAATTACGAGGACTTGTCATATATTGATTAAAATATTGCATATTTTGAACTAAATAAACCTGAATATAAATAAGTAGGTGGCATTTATGAAATTATTTACATCCTGTAAAAAATCTATAGATTACTGTCTTAAGGAAAAAAGATTTTCTATTGCTCATTTATCAAATGAAGAAAAAACTTTGGACATGCATATTCACGATTGTTTTGAGATATATATATCCCTTTCAGGAAGCAAACATTTTTTTATAGATGATAGAAGCTATGATGTGGAAAAAGGAAATATATTCGCCATAAATCAATATGAAAGCCATTATTTGCTTCATGATAAAGGTGATGATAATGAGAGAATAGTTATTTCTATTTATCCAAAGTATTTGGAACAATTGTCTTCTTCAAATACTGATTTGTGCCAATGTTTCAATAGAAGGGATATAATAGCAAATCATAAAACTGCAGCGGATAACTATCAATTGAATTATATAAGTTCATTGGTAAATAAAATTGTTGTGGCAGAAGGTTTTGGAGCTGACTTAATAGAAGATTCAACCTTTATAGAGCTGCTCATATATATAAATAAATTGTTTATAGAACACAATAAAGAGAATAATGTGCACATAAAGTATCCTAACAATGAACTCATAGAAAATATATTGGAGTATATAAACAAAAATATAAAAAATTCAGTTACCATAGAAGAGATATCGAGAGAACTTTTTATAAGCAGCTCCTACGCCTGCCGCGTATTCAAAAATGAAACAGGTACTACTATCAACAAATATATCACAGCAAGAAAAATTAGCTTATCAAAATCTATGCTGGCTAACGGATGCTCTGTGAAAGAAGCCTGTGAGGGAAGCGGATTTAATGATTATGCCAATTTTATAAAGGTTTTTAACAAGGTGGTAGGAACATCTCCTAAAAAATATGGAAAGAGTAATATGGTGAAAATTATTTAAGCGGGAAATATAAATTGCTATTTTATTTTGGGCTCTGTTTTAAAATGTTATGGCAACATTCTTTTAAGGCAGAGTCTATTCTTGTTGACAAATAAAGTTGAAAAATGTATTATTGTATTAATCGCTTAATACAATAATACATCCTGCAAGAGGTGAGGATTTTGCAATATGAATTTGATTCAAATTTACCTATATACATTCAAATTATAGAAGAGATAAAGAGACAGATAGTTTATGGTGAGAGAAGACCGGGAGAAAAGATAGAAAGTGTAAGAGAGCTTGCTAATATTATGGGAGTTAATCCTAATACAGTTCAAAGAGCTTTTTCTGAGCTGGAGAGAGAAGGCTTGCTTAAAGCAGAGAGAACCACCGGAAGATTTATTACTATAGACGATGGTCTTATAGAAAAAATCAAAAGGGATTCCGTAAAGCAAAACGTAACAGACTTTATTAAGCTTATGTATAAATCGGGTTTCTCTAAGGAAGGCATATTAGATACTCTCAAGAAGTTTTTGGAGGAATATGGTGATGAGTGAACTGCTTAAAATTAAAAATCTATGCAAAAAATATAAATCAAAAATAATTTTAGATGATATATCTTTACAGGTTTCTAGCGGAAGTATAATAGGACTGCTTGGACCAAATGGTGTAGGTAAAACTACCTTGATGAAAATTATTGCAGGATTGCTTCAGGATTATAAAGGTGAAGTTTTAATAGATGATCATAAACCGGGAATTCACACTAAATCAATAGTATCCTATTTACCAGATAAACCTTATTTTAACCAGTGGATGAAGGTACAGGATGTATTAGATTTTTTTAATGATTTTTATGTGGATTTTGATGAGAATAAGGCTAAAGAATTAGTTAAGCTTTTAAATATAAATTTGACGGACGATGTGTCTAAATTATCAAAAGGAACTTATGAAAAAGTTCAATTGATTACCGTTATGTCAAGAAAAGCCAAGCTTTATGTGTTGGATGAGCCATTAGGAGGAGTAGATCCCGCTTCCAGAGATGTCATTATTGATACTATACTTAAAAATTATAATGAAGATAGTTCTGTAATTTTATCTACTCAATTAATACAGGACATTGAAAGAGCCTTTGATAGAATCATAATTCTTAAAGAAGGAAAAGTGTATTTAGATGATGATGTAGACAGCGTAAGAATAAAATATGGAAAATCTATCAATGAAGTTTTTAGGGAGGTTTTTAGATGCTTTTAAAACTTTTGAAATATGAATTTAAAGCTAATTATTTGAAATTTGCTATGATGTTTTCTATATACATCCTCTTATGGCTGGTTTTTATTTTATTCTTTCGCAGCAATAGCGAATTAAATGAAATATTTATGACGATTGGTATAATCACGATAAATGTATTGACCCTTATAACCTTGTTCAATAGATATAATAATAATTTCTATGGAAATCAAGGATATCTGATGTTTACATTGCCCGTAAAGGGAAGAAGTCTGCTCATATCCAAACTCATATCTGCTATAACTTGGATAGCAATAGCTGCAACAATATCTGCCATATCCTTTGTAGTTTTCAACGAAATATATAGTCCCAAAGATATTAAATATATTTTCAGCATATTTAATCACAACAAGCAGACAAGCATAATTTTTGGTGTTAATTATATTATAACTTCTGTGAAATCTCTGCTGGGAATCTATTTAGCTATATCCGTATCAAAGCTCATTCCTTGGAGAAAATTCGGAGTAGTTATAGGGGTTGTTACTTATTTTGCTACTGAACTTATTTCATTAATATATTTTTTGGTATATAAAAAGGGAACAAGTATCTTTGTAGATAGCAATTATATTATACAATTTTCAACGCCAGCTTTTGTTCTAAGCTTTATTATTGATGCTATGGCACTGATTGGTATATTTATTGTCATTTCATATCTGCTTGAGAAAAAAATAAACCTTAAGTAGAAATTTATAAATACTAAATTTAGGGGGTAAATTATGAGAAATTCAATATTAAAAGTAGAAGCATTGAAAAAAGTTATCGGAAAAAGAACCATTGTCTCCGATATCTCCATGGAACTTAAGGAAGGAGAGATATTTGGATTTTTAGGACCCAATGGTGCAGGAAAGTCCACAACTATCAAAATGATAGTTGGTATGTCCAGCATAACTGAAGGTGATGTGAGCATCAATGGGTATTCAGTAAAAGACGATTTTAGAAATGCTATGAAGCATGTGGGAGCAATAGTAGAAAATCCTGATATGTATAAATATATGTCTGGAATGGACAACTTAAGATTATTTGGCAAAATGTATGAAAATGTGGATGAAGCTAGAATTAAAGAAGTTGTAAAAATAGTTGATTTAGAAAGAGCAATAAATGATAAGGTTAAAACTTATTCCTTGGGAATGAAGCAGAGGTTAGGTATAGCTCAAGCCTTATTGCACAATCCTAAGCTGCTAATACTGGATGAACCTACTAATGGTCTCGATCCAGCAGGAATAAAAGAGATTCGAGAGCTTCTCAGACAACTTTCTACTACCACAGGACTTACTGTTTTGGTATCAAGTCATATATTAAGTGAAATGCAGCAGATGTGTGACAGAGTTGGAATAATCAACAAGGGCAGGATTATCACCGTAAAAACTGTAGATGAACTTATAAATATGTCTGGCAAAGATGATAAAAATATTATTGTGTTGGAAACTGATGATAATGAGAAGGCGGTTTCAATTCTTTCAAGTATGGGTATAAAAGGCGAAAATATGGGGGATGGCATTCATGTAGAAATTAAGAGAGATGAAGTGCCTAATATGGTTAAGACTTTAGTAAATGAGAATATAGGTATGTATGCTATGGATAAAAAAGAGCTTCAATCTTTAGAAGATGTGTTTATGCAGCTTACAGGGGAGGGAAAGTAAAATGAGAGATATATTAACATTAATTTCCGTAGAAAATATAAAACTTTGGAAGAGGACTTCTACAAAGGTTATGATAGGTATATTGGTACTTATAACATTAGCAGCTACAGGTATATATAAGTATTACGCTGCGTCCAACAAACTTTCTACTGTTAATACCGTTTCTGCTACCTGGAAAGAAGATTTAAGCAAACAGCTTCAAATGGAGAAAGAAAGCTTGAAGCAGCTGGAGCAGTCTGACAGCAAGAGCTCAAAAATGACTATAGGGAGTCTTAAAAAGCAAATAGCTGAAGATGAATATGCAATAAATAATAATATAGCGCCAGAAAGTAAGACTAGCATATGGACAATGGTAACTAAATTTGACAGCAATGCAGGCTATGGAAGAGTTATTGCTTTATTCCTTATAATAGCTTGCTCAGCATTGGTAGCTGGAGAATTTTCAGAAGGCACCATGAAGATGATGATTTCAAGACCATATTCAAGGAGTAAGATAATTACCGGAAAACTTATAGCAACTTTACTATATGGAGTTGTACTTTTGTTAATAACATTTCTATTAAACTTTATTATGCTTGGCATATTCTTTGGCTTTAATGGACTTGGTGCGAAAGAGATGCTTTGGACAACAAGCAAAATAATATATATGCCTGGGATATTAAGTACACTCATAGTATTTGCTCTAGATTTTCTTCAGGTTATAATGTTTGTAATATTAGCTTTTGCTATTTCTACTTTAGCAAGAAGCCGTTCCATAGCTACAGGCTTCTCCTTGTTTATGCTTTTGTTTGGATCAGGCATAATTCAGCTCCTAGCCGTATATTTTAGCTGGGGTAAATATCTTCCTTTTGCTTCTACCGATTTTTCGGGATTGGTAACTCAGGGAAGTACCATATATGATATTGGTTTAGGATTCTCAATTGTATCATTTTTAATATATACCATAGTTATGGCGATAATAGGATATATAGGATTTAGGAAGAGAGATATCTAGAATAATCATAAATTAAAGGAAAACAGCTCTTTTGTAGGGCTGCTTTTTTATATAAAATCTATTGACAATATTATTCAAATGGTGTACCATGTGTACTAGTGAACTAGTTGACATAGTACACTTCATACTGATAATAATTTTAATAGGGGGTAAATTATGAGAGAAGCTATATTAAAAGTTGAAGGGTTAAAAAAGGTTATTGGCAAACGTACTATTGTTTCAGATATCTCTATGGAGCTTGGAAAAGGAGAGATATTTGGATTCTTAGGACCAAATGGAGCAGGAAAATCTACAACTATTAAAATGATAGTGGGATTATCCTCAATAACTGAAGGGGATATACAGATAAACGGATATTCAGTAAAGGAGGATTTTAAAAATGCCATGAGGCATACTGGAGCAATCGTTGAAAATCCCGATTTGTATAAATATATGTCTGGAATGGACAACTTAAAACTTTTTGCAAAGATGTATGATGACGTAGATGAAAAGAGAATAAAAGAAGTAGTTAAAATTGTGGATTTGGAAAGGGCTATAAAAGATAAGGTTAAAACCTATTCTTTAGGAATGAAGCAGAGACTTGGTATAGCTCAGGCACTTCTGCATAATCCTAAGCTTCTTATATTAGATGAACCTACTAATGGTCTTGATCCGGCAGGAATAAAAGAGATTCGTGAGCTGCTTAGAAAGCTTTCTTCTGAAACTGGACTTACAGTGCTTGTTTCTAGCCATATATTATCAGAGATGCAGCAAATGTGTGATAGAGTAGGGATAATAAATAAAGGAAGAATTGTTACAGTAAAATCAGTGGAGGAGCTGGTTAACATGTCTCACGCAGGAGACAAAAACATTCTAATTTTAGAAACTGATGACAACGAAAAAGCATTTTCACTTCTTTCAAATATGGGTATAAAAGGGGAATTACTTGGAGATGGAATTCATGCAGAAATAGATAAAGATCAGGTCCCTAATATGGTTAAAGCATTGGTAAACAACAATATCGGTATATATGCCATGAATAAAAAGCAGCTTCAATCTTTAGAAGATGTATTTATGGAACTTACAGGGGAGGGAAAATAGTCATGAGGGGATTTTTTACACTTGTTTCAATAGAAAATACTAAGCTTTGGAAGAGAATATCTACAAAGGTTATGCTGGGAATGCTAATATTTATTTTACTGTTAGCAACAGGCATATATAAATATCATAAAGTGAGTACTCATCAATCCAATACTATTAAAGTGGAAGATACTTGGAAGGAAAGCTTAAAGGAAGAATTAAATCAAGAAAAGCTTCAGGAAAAACAGCTGGAAGCCTCAGGTGACGCTAGCGCTAAAATTCAGCTGGGCGGTCTGAAAAAAAGCATAGCTGAAGCAGAATATAGAATAAATAATAATATAAAACCAAATGAAAAAAGTACTGTATGGGATATGATGTCAGAATTTAATATGAATAGTTTGATTGCATTATTTGTAATTATTTCTTGTGCTACTTTAGTAGCTGGGGAATTTACTGAAGGAACTATGAAAATGATGATTTCAAGACCTTATTCCAGAAGACAATTGCTAAGTGCTAAATTTGTGGCTACTATAATATATGGGTTGGAGCTTATGGCCGCAGCGTTTGTACTAACTTTTGTACTAGTTGGCATATTGTTCGGCTTTAATGGTGTAGGAGCTAAGGATATGTTTTGGACTACTAGTAAGATAATATATATGCCTGCAGCTTTAAAAATGCTTATACTTTATCTCTTAGATTTTTTGCAAATACTTTTATTTGTAGTACTTACTCTTACTCTATCAGCCGCTACGAGATCTCGTTCCATAGCTACAGGATTTTCACTCTTTATGATTCTTGCAGGAGTACAAATCTTACAGATGTTAGCCTTATATTTTAGCTGGGGAAAATATCTTCCTTTTATTGCTAATGATTTTTCTGGGTTAGTGAACAATGGTTCTCGTATTTATGGAATTAATATGAGCTTTGCATTAATATCTTCATTGATATACGGCATAATAATTTGTGCTTTGGGATATTTTATATTTAGAAAAAGGGATGTATAATCAATCTGCAATTTCCAATTGTAAATTGCAAGTTATAAATTCTAAGTAACAGCTTCAGTGAATTGTAAAGCTTCTTCAAACAATGTATAATTTTAATATAGATTGTTATAAATAAGTGTAAAATAAACACTTATTTATAGCTTTCGTAAGGATATTGTTTAAAAAGGAGAATAACATGATAAGAGAAGCTCAGGTAAAAGATATAAAAGATATTTTGGAGATATACAATGATGCGATATTAAATACTACAGCTATCTATTCTTATAAACCACATACAATTGAGCAGAGAACAGAGTGGTTCAATGAAAAGAAAAAAGAAGGTTATCCTGTTTTTGTGTATGAAGAAGATGGAAAAGCTGTAGGCTTTGCAACCTATGGACAATTTAGACCTTGGCCAGCCTTTAAATATTCCATTGAACATTCCATATATGTTCACAAGGCTTATAGAAACAAAGGAATTGCTAAAGCTTTGATGCAAAAGCTTATTAAAGCTGCTGAGGAAGAAGGCTATGCTATAATAGTTGCAGGAATAGATTCAGCTAACAAAGGAAGTTTGCTTATGCACGAAAAGCTAGGCTTTAAGCATGTTGGTACAATAGAAAAAGCTGGTTATAAGTTTGACAGATGGCTGGATTTAGTATTTTATCAGCTTAATTTGTCTGGACCTAAAAATCCAACTGAAGAATAATTATTATAGGAGTATACAATGGAAAAATATTTTAATGTAGATATGGAAGCAGTGATATTTGATTTAGACGGAACTCTTTGGGACGCTACAGAGACTACTTTTCAGTCATGGAAGCATGTAATGGATTCTCATAAAAATGTAACCACTCCACTTACCAAGGAGCTTTTAAAAAGCTACATGGGATTACAGCTTGATGAGATAGCAAGAAGGCATATGGGATACATAGAAGAGGCTGAAAGATTAAAAATAATTGAAGAATGCAGCGATTATCAAAATGTTATTTTAGAAAAGCAGGGAGCTATTCTTTATCCTAATTTAGAAAGTACCTTAAAGAAACTACATGAAAAAGTAAAATTATTTGTTGTAAGCAACTGCGGAAATGGATATATAGAGGCTTTTATTAAAGCTCATGGCTTTGAAGATTATTTTGATGATTTTGAATGTCCTGGGAGAACTGGTCTGTCCAAAGCAAAAAATATAAGAGTCGTAATGGAAAGAAACAATATTAAAAACGCAGTTTATCTAGGAGATACTCAGAAGGACGCTGATTCTGCTGAAGAAGCGGAGATTCCTTTTATATATGCAAGATATGGATTTGGAGAGGTTAAAAACTATAAATATTATATAGATGAATTTCAGCAATTATTGAAGTACTTTGATTAATTTAAATAAAAGATGAGGATTAGGAGAGCTTATGGTAAATTATATTTTATTGTTCAGGGCTTTAATAATTGGGCTTGTTACAGGAATAATTATAGCTATACCAATAGGTCCTTCGGGGATAGAATCAGTAAGATGGACTATCAGTAAAGGGTTTAAAAAAGGAATTTGGGTTGCTGTAGGTTCAGTAATTGCGGATACCTTTGACGTGGTTTTGATTAATTTTGGATTATTGAATTGGATAAAAACTAATAAAACCTTAGAAATTATATTTTGGATAGTTTCTGGAGCAGTAACATTTTTTATAGGTATAAGAGCGATAATGGAAAGTAAAAAAGTATTAAAAGAACCAAAAGAAACGGAAGTAAGTGATAAGGTAAAATCTTTGCCGCTGTTTACAGGTTTTATAATCAATATTACTTATCCAATGACGCACCTTTCCTGGCTTGCCTTTAGCACAACTTTTATAGCAGTATGGAGACACATAAGCTTCGGTGCTTATGTAACTTTTGTAGTATCAATGCTTAGCGGCATAATGATATGCCTTACCATGATAAATATTTTAGCATCAAAAGGGAAGAAAGTGGCTAAGCAGAGCAATAGCAGCAAATTTGCTGACTTGCTGGCTTATGGGATAGCTATATTAGGAATTATATTTTTTACTTATGGTATATTTAAACTAGTAACCCTTAGAAGCTACATAAATTTATAGAAATATATTGAGGCGGTGGAAAATCACCGCCTTATTTTGCATTGCAGACATTATAAATATGAATGTTAAGAATTTTTTAAGAAATAAAATATGAATTTTTAAAAAGTTATTAGTATAATTAACATTAAGAGATTATGACCAAAATTCATTTCAGGATAAAATAATTTTGGGGGTATAGGGGTTATGAGAGGTAAAAATAAATTAAAGGTGAAGCTGCTTACTATTTTAACTATAAGTATTCTTGTTATGGTGCTTATAATTATAAAGAAGAATTTTATAAGCAGCAGCAATAATCAATTAAGAAATGATATGTATAATTATTTGAGTAATAAGGGGAATAGAATTAATGTTTATAACTCTGCTGTTAAATTAAATGGAAACAGTTCTGCTAATACCTGTGTATACTTTGTATCAGAGGTGCTCAGAAAAAATGATGTTAATATACCTGGAAGTGTCTGCAATACATCACAGCTTATTTCATATTTAAAGGATAAAGGCTGGAAGAAAAACACTGACTATAAACAGCTTAAGCCTGGAGATATATGCTTTACTACTGATGAAAGTGGTAACAAAGATGGTATTCCAAGTCATACATATATATTTATGAAATGGGCAAAAGAGGGAGACTATGGATATGCCTACGTTTGTGATAATCAAGCTAAAGATTATGAAAATATGGTATATCACACTAGAAATGTTAAAGATGTAGGATATATTAAAAATATAAAAAAAGATGCTTTTAGCTTCTTTATGGAGTGATAGCTAGGGGGACAATTATGAGACAATATAATGTATTAGTAGCAGATGATGATATTAATATAGCAGAAGCTATTGAGATATACCTTAGAAATGAAGGGATTAATGTTATAAAAGCAAAAGATGGAATAGAAGCTCTTATGGCTGTGGAAGAAAGGGAAATTCATCTTATAATAATGGATATAATGATGCCTAGAATGGACGGCATAAAGGCCACCTTTAAAATCAGGGAAAATAAAAATATACCTATAATAATGCTGTCGGCAAAATCAGAGGATACTGATAAAATAATTGGACTTAATATGGGAGCGGATGATTATGTTACAAAGCCTTTCAATCCTCTAGAGTTAGTAGCTAGAGTAAAATCCCAGCTTAGAAGATATGTAGATTTTGGCAGCTATAATAATAATGATGAAATAGTTGTAAGAAATTTGACGTTAAATAAGGCTACTAAGGCGGTTTACATAAATGGAGAAGAAATTAATCTTACCTCTATTGAATATAGAATATTAGAATTATTGATGAATAATAAGGGAAGAGTTTTTTCTAGCTCAGAAATATATAAAAAGGTATGGAATGAAGAGTTTTTTAAAGGAGAAAATACAGTGGCAGTACACATAAGAAGAATCAGAGAAAAAATAGAGATAAATCCCAAAGAACCTGAATACTTAAAGGTGGTGTGGGGAATTGGATACAAAATTGAAAAGTAAGTTTTTAAAAGGTGTATTATGTATTGTAACTTTATATATTTTTGCATTTTCTATACTATGCATATCAGATTTTGTTAAGAATAAAAAATACTTAAGTGATAAACCTTATTTCAAAAGTGAAAGTTATGTTTACAATTTAGAGAATTATTTTAGTAATTTGAGATATGTTATGACAGAATATAACGACTACGACACTAAAACGGATGATGAAAAAATAAGCAATGATGATATGCAAAGGATTATTCAGCAGGCCAATGATGATACTGCTAAAAAAAGGGAACAAATTGATAATAAATATATGGATGAAATGGTTAAGGCCGAAAAGAGCAATGATGTTAAACAAATAGAGCTATTAATTAAGGAAAAAGAAAGTGATATTAATAGTCTTGAAAAAAGCTCTCAACAGGAATTAAGTGAAAAGAAAAAAGATATAGTAGCCATGAAAGACAATGACTATAAAAATATAAAAAATAGCATAAGCTCAGCAGATTATATAAAATATTATATAAAAGACACTAAAAATGATAAAGTTTATACTAATATTGAGGATAGTTTTTCAGTTAATTATTATCAAAATAAAGCTATTCATATAGAAAGCTTTGGTACATCTAGTTCTAAAGATGTTGATTTAAACTATATAGATTATTGGTTTAATTCAAATGGCTTTCAAGGAAAGTTTATGTACTTGGCTCCCACAAAAAACAATCAGTATTTTAGGGATTATAATTATTATAATTCTATAAACAATAGAATAAAGGAAGAGGCTGTATTATTTATTGTTTTTTTATCAGCAGGATTAGTGGCTACATTAGTAATAAGTAAATTAAAAATACATTATTATTGCAAAGATAAGCTTAAAATTTTGTATAAAAAGATTCCCTTGGATATAAGAGCAATAATGCTTTTAATTATTTTTAGCTTCATGAGAATTTTTTTGTCAGGGAGAAGTTTTTTTTATGTGCCTTTTAATGTAGGGCATATTTATACTATTACCGTGGTAGCTGTTTTCGTGGCATATATGCTGTTTAATGCAGATTACATCAGAACATTTATTGTGAATAAAGAAAGTTTAAAAAAAGAAATTCAGGGCAGCAATATAGTAACATTCTCTAAGCTTATCATGCATTGCATGAGTTATAAAAAAATACTAGTTAAGGTCGGTCTGGTGATTTTTTCTTCAATTATTTTTGGGATGCTTTTAGCGGAATTACCTAAAGTTTCTGCGAAGGGGGCAGGAATACTTATTTGTATAATTTTATCTATATATGTAAGTATAGTACCAATATATATGCTCAAAAAACTTAGCGACTTTGGAAAAATAATTAAGGGAGCTTCAGAAATAAGCAATGGGAACTTGGAATATAAGATACATTATGGAGGAAAAAGTTATATAGCTAAGCTTGGAAGCGATATTACCAATATGAGAAATCAATTCAAAAAATCTCTGGAGAATGAACTTAAAAGCGAGAGACTTAAGACCGAACTTATTACTAATGTATCTCATGATTTAAGAACGCCTCTGACTTCTATAATAAATTATGTAAGCTTACTTAAAAATGATAATGTTGCCGAGGAAGAAAAGAAAGCATATATTGAAGTGCTGGATAAAAAATCTCAAAGGCTTAAGATAATTATTGAAGATCTTTTTGAAGCTTCTAAAATGTCCAGTGGATCAGTTAAATTGGAAATGGAGAAGGTTGATATTTCTGAACTCTTAAGACAGTCACTAGGAGAATTCAATGAAAAAATTGAAAAGTCAAATTTAACCTTCAGAGAAAAAATACCTGCAGAAGAGATATTTATAATATTGGATGGTAAAAAAACCTGGAGAGTGTTTCAAAATTTAATAAGTAATGCATTAAAATATTCTCAGCCTAATTCCAGGGTATATGTGGAGCTTGAAAATTTAGAGGATAGAGTTATAATAATTATCAAAAATATGGCATCCTATGAAATGAACTTCGATGTAGATGAAATCTTTGATAGATTTAAAAGAGGAGATAAAGCAAGAAGCACTGAAGGTTCAGGTCTTGGATTATCTATAGCTAAAAGCATAGTTGAGCTTGAGAATGGAAGTATGCATATCGATATAGATGGAGATTTATTTAAAGTAACAGTAGAGTTTTTTAAGAGGGGTAATTTTATTGAATAAAATACATGAATCAGCTTTAATAGATGGAGAAGAGAATATAGATTTGAAGTTTTATGAATGTGTTAAAGATCTTATAGAGCACGAAGATGTGCTTAAAATGAAAGAATTCAGGCAGCACTGTGATATTAATTGTTTTCAGCATTGCATAAACGTGGCTTATTACAGCTACAAAATATGTAAGGCGTGCAGATTGGATTATAAGTCTGCAGCTAGGGGAGCACTTTTGCATGACATGTTTTTGTATGATTGGAGGATAACTAAGCTTGAAAAAGGAAAACATGCCTTTAGGCATCCAGCCATAGCTTTAGAAAATGCTGAAAAAACATTTATGCTAAATTCGGTGGAAAAGGATATAATAAAGAAGCATATGTGGCCTTTGACAGTGGTGCCTCCTAAGTATGGAGAAGCTTTTATTATAAGCTGTGTTGACAAATATTGTGCTGTAAAAGAAATAGCACATCACTATAAGAAAAATAAAAAGGATAGAGTCTATCGCTAGCTGCGATAGACTCTGCTCTTTATCTGCTTAAAAATATAGGCTTAGTAAAGGAATATAGAGCTTTCCATACTAAAGAAATTATTATTACCTTTATTGGCAGCATGATTGAATTTGAAACAAGCCTAGTAGTAAGCAGAACATAGATAGCTTTCCCTGTAATCATATTTAGCCACAAAGTATTAAGAATAATATCAGCTGCAATAGTAACTGTTAAAACACTTAATATTATACGGGGAATAGATTTAGGCTTTTCGTATAGAAAAATTCCATATAAGGCACCGCTAATGAAAGCTGTTAACGTGAATCCAGGGAAATAAGCTCCGCTAGGATAGATCATCATTCCAAGAATATCAGATATAGCAGCAGCAGCACCTCCTAAAATTGGACCAAACATCATGGAAGCTAGAGCTAGTGGAAGAAATCCAAAACCAATTCTTACTATAGGTGTTTGAATGGATCCAAATCTAGTTAGAATGATATTCAGAGCTATAAGCAGGGATAAAAACACTAAATTTCTGGTTTTTTTCAAAAAAATACCTCCTTTTTAAATGGCAAAAAACACCACAAAAGGAGTATCACTCTCTCGTGTGGCAGCGGAATGCGATTCATGTACCGCAAATTACAAAATTTTTCGTTCAGTGGCAACTTCCCGTCCAACTGACACTTAACGCACAAGAATCTACTCTGCCATTTATTCTATTAATAAACATAGTATAAAATAATTTGCATAAAAAAACAATATCAACTAATTATTTATTCCGTATTTTTGACATTTTAATGCTACAGTTCTATGGGTAAGCCCCAAGACCTTGCCGACTTTATTATAACTTTTATATTTTTTCATAGCTATAGTAATAATTTCTTTTTCGTATTCTTCCATAGGAAGAAGTTCACCGTCTATCAGATTAATGAGACCAGGATTTTTAGGTTTTATGCTTGTTATGTACATAGGAAGGTCTAGATAAGTAATTATTTTACCATCACACATATTAACAGCTCTTTCTATAACATTTTCTAACTCTCTTATATTTCCAGGCCAATTATAGTCCTGAAGAAAATGCAGAGCGTCTTCATCTATAGCGTCTATGTCTCTATCAATTTTTTTATTTATTTTTTTTATAAAATGATCTACTAATAATGTTATGTCTTCTTTTCTATGTCTTAATGGAGGGAGAACTATAGTCATAACATTAAGTCTGTAATATAAATCTTCCCTGAATTCACCGCTTTCGATCATCTCTTCTAAATTTCTATTGGTAGCTGCTATTACTCTTGTATCTACTTTTTGGGTATCGATGCCGCCAACGGTTTCGAATTCTTTTTCCTGCAGGACTCTAAGAAGCTTAGCCTGCATAGCTTTAGGCATATCGCCTATTTCATCCAAAAAAATGGTGCCTCCATTAGCTATAGAGAATTTACCTGGTTTGCTTCTTACAGCTCCAGTGAAAGCGCCTTTCTCGTAGCCGAAAAGTTCACTCTCTAAAAGATTTTCTGGTATAGCAGCGCAGTTTACTCTTACGAAAGGTTTATCCTTTCTGTCACTGTTATTATGGATAGCTTTTGCAATAAGTTCTTTACCTGTGCCGCTTTCTCCCCTTATTAGAACAGTGGATATTGACTTTGAGGATCTGTCTGCCATAAAAAGAGCTTCTCTAAGACTTCCGCTAGAACCAATTATATCTGAGAAAGAACCGGCTAGAGGAGCATGTCTCTGAAGTTCTTCTTTATAATAGGCTAATTCTTCCTGAGATTTCTCTAACTTCTTAAGCAAGTCCTTAATTTGATTCACAGGTCTTGATACAGAAATTATACCTTTAAAAACATTATCTATAAATAAAGGCTCTACAGTGGAGAGCATATCCAAACCTTCTTTTTGATGAAGGTAATTATCAAGTTTTTCTTTTGAATTAAATACCTTAAGCCGCAATCCATTAGGAGATACATTAATTAAATCTTTACCGAGTATTTTGTGGCTTGATTTTGGAAGATTTTCCTCATAAGCGGGATTTATGTAGGTTATTTTTCTGTTTTCGTCAACGAAGCAGATGAGATCTCCAGAGGTTGAGAGAATTTTTTGAAATTTTTCGTTAAGTTCCTTCATACCAACTAATTCAGATATGTCCTGGAATACTCCTACTGCACCTATGAGAGTGTCTCCAGAAAAAATAGGAGAGCGATTAACTATAACCACCTTGCCATTTATGTGTTGAATGTTTCCTATCTGCATCCTTTTTTTATCTAAAATATCAGGAAGATCTGATGTAGGTATCACCTCTAGGACATTTTTTCCTATGACTTCACTGGTTCCCTTACCTATCAAATTATATCCATAATTATTTAAGTAAACTACAGAAGAATTTGTATCTACAACTACTATACCTAGAGAAATACTTTCTAATATTTGCTCATGAGCTATCTTAGTCTGCTCGATTAAATTGTCTATAGTATTCATATTAGTATTTTTATTTTCCATAATTTCATTTATGAATTCACATAGCTCTAATACTGCTCTTTTCCCTGCAACTGTGTCTTCCAGGCAGGAGATTTCTATCATATCATTTTGTAGAATTTTTAGAGAAATAAGTGCTATAATACTTATAGTGATAGGAGAGGGATCTGTAACTTTTTTTATATATAAATTTATATCATATTTATCTTTTAAAATGTCAGATTTATGTACTATTTCTGCCGCTATTCTTAAATGTATTCCTTCTGTGGCACTTACCATTACAGTACTTTTAAACATTATTAACCTCCTGTTAAAATGTAATTGTTGATAAAATATATCAGATTGCTGATACTCGTTGATAAAATTTATCAATGTATATATTATATATTAAAGTAAAATTATATTCTACTTATAATTTAAAATTTTATTGAATATGTGGTAAGTGTTGAATTTATCTGTGTATTCTGGCTTTGACTCAAGTATATTTTTAGACTTATTATGACACAATAAACATGTTGGCATGAAATTTGCTTTATATATTTGTGAATAATAAATTGAGATAAATTCGAGGAGGATTATATTTATGATATCAAAAAATGTAACTATAACAAATAAAACTGGAATACATGCAAGACCTGCATCAATGTTCGTTCAAACTGCAAGTAAATTCAAATCTAATATAACTATAAATAAGGGAGAAAAGAAGGGCTCAGCAAAATCTCTTATAAATATATTAGCACTTAGCCTTTCAAACGGAAGTGAAGTAACAATAACAGCAGATGGAGCAGATGAAAAGGAAGCTGTAGATGCATTAGTCAAATTAGTTGAATCAAAATTTGGCGAAGAATAATATTGAGGAATGGAGGAAATAAAATGAAAAAAGGAATTCCTGCCTCAAAAGGTTATGCCATAGGAAAAGTTTTCTTAAAAGAAAACGAGGAATTGGTAATAAAAGAAAAAACTAACATAAGTGTAGAAGAAGAAAAAAGCAGATTAGAAAGTGCTATAGAAACTGCTAGAGAACAATTAAGTAAATTAAAAGAAAAAACAATTGCAGAAATAGGTGAAAGCGAAGCTCAGGTTTTCGGAAGTCATTTAATGCTTTTAGATGACCCTGGATTTACTGGAACTGCAGTATCTACAATAGAAGAAAAAAGTGTAAGCGCTGAAGCTTCTCTCAGCGAAGTAGTTGAAATGTATCTTGGGATATTTGCAGAAATGGAAGATGAGTACATGAAGGAAAGAGCTGCAGATATAAAAGATGTAGGAAACAGAATACTTAGAATATTATCAGGTAATGGCGGAGTTTCCATGGATGATTTACCTAAAAATACAGTAATAGTAGCTCACGATCTAACTCCATCAGATACTGCACAGCTTGATAAAAATAAGGTGGTAGCTTTTCTTACTAATATAGGTGGAAGAACTTCACATAGTGCTATAATGGCTAGAACACTTGAAATACCAGCTATAGTTGGTCTTGAAGATATAACGTCTAGAGTTAAAAATGGTGATGAAATAATAGTGGACAGCGTTGAAGGAGAAATTATAATCAATCCTGATGCTGAAACTTTATCTATATATGAAAAGAAAAAATCAGATTTTGAAGAAGAAAAAAATAAGCTTAAGGCTCTTATAAATAAAGAAACTGTAACTAAAGAAGGAAAGAAAGTTTTAGTAGCAGGAAATATAGGTTCCCCTAAGGATGTAGCAAAAGTATTAGAAAACGGCGGGGAAGCTGTAGGACTTTTTAGAACTGAATTCTTATACATGGATAGAGACAGCCTTCCAACAGAAGAGGAACAGTTTGAAGCATATAAATATGCTGCTGAGAATATGAAGGGAAGACCTGTAGTTATAAGAACTTTGGACATTGGCGGAGACAAGAAACTTTCATATTTGCCTTTACCAGAAGAAATGAATCCTTTCTTAGGCTATAGAGCTATAAGACTTTGCTTGGATAAGCAGGATATATTTAAAACGCAGTTAAGAGCAATTTTAAGGGCATCTGCTTTTGGAAATATTGCAGTAATGTTTCCAATGATAAGCTCCTTGGATGAATTTTTCAAAGCAAAAGATATATTGAAGTCTTGTATGGACGAGCTAACAGCTGAAGGAAAAGCGTATAACAAGGATATAGAGACAGGTATAATGGTAGAAATACCGGCAGCAGCAGTTATGGCTGATGAATTTGCAAAGCATGTTGATTTCTTTAGTATAGGAACTAATGATTTAATTCAATATACTTTGGCGGCTGATAGAATGAATGAAAATGTATCTTATTTATATAATCCTATGCATCCAGCTGTACTTAGACTTATAAAGATGACTATAGAAGCAGCTCACAAAGAAGGAAAATGGTGCGGAATGTGCGGAGAGATGGCAGGAGATGAAGAAGCAATTCCTACACTATTAGAATATGGATTAGATGAATTCTCTATGAGTGCATCTTCCATACTAAAGGCTAAGCAGATTATAATGGATAAATAAATTAAGCTTGAAATATATACCAGTGCAAATGATAGTGCACTGGTATATTTATTTTATACTTTATTCTTAGTCAAATCTATAAATGGAAATAAAAAAATATTTACCTTTATATACGATATAAGTTATACTTAACATAGATATTAATTATCATAATCACAAGCCTAGGATAGTAGATATGAAGGAGGTGGATATTCAGATGGACATGAATGTTTTACAGAGGATGGTGCAAGAACAAAAATTAATACTTACTAATGAAATGCAGCAGTCTTTGAGAATACTCCAAATGACCGCCTACGATTTAGAACAAGATATCCATAGGGAAATTGAAGAAAATCCTTTACTAGAGATAGACAACAGCAAAATAAGTGAAAATTATGAAGATGTGTATGAAAAATATTATCAAGATATTAGCCATAGCAAAAATTACGATTATGAAAGTAAAAGCTATGATAATGATTATGTAGATCCTATAAATTTTGTCGCAACGCCTAAAAGCCTTAGAGACTTCTTAAGGGAGCAGGTTTTGGATTTAAAAGAAGACGTTTCCATAAATGGAATATGTTACTATATAATAGAAAGCATTGATGATAGGGGATATTTGGGAGAGAGCGTAGAAGCAATATCTAAGTATCTTAATACAAGCATTGAAAAAGTTGAACATGCCTTACAAATAGTTCAAGGATTTCAGCCTTCTGGTATAGCTGCAAGAAACTTAGAGGAATGCTTAACTATTCAGTTGAAAAACAACGGGATAGAAAATAAATATATTTATCAGATAGCAGAAAATTATTTGCAGCAGATAGCAGAAAATAGATTAAAGGATATAGGTAAAGAGTTAGCAATAGATGTAAAGGATGTGCAGGAATACTGCAATATAATAAAGGGGCTTGAACCTAAACCGTCAAGGGGGTTTTTTACAGGCGATACTGCCAATTATGTGGTTCCTGAGGCATATATAAGACGCATAGGAGAAGAATTTCATATAATAATGAATGACAAATCCATACCGAAGCTCACTATAAATACTATTTATAGTGAAGCATTAAACGGAGATAAAAAGGATTCCATGCTTAATGATTATGTAAAGGGTAAAATAAATGGAGCTATGTATCTTATAAAAGGAATAGAAAGCAGGAGAAATACAATATATAAGATATTAGAAAAAATTGTTGAGCTTCAGAAGAATTATTTCCTAATGGGAAATAAATATTTAAAGCCAATGACTATAGCCAATATAGCGGAAAGCTTGAATATGCATGAGTCCACTATAAGCAGGGCTATTAGAGATAAGTATATAAATACAGATTATGGGACAGTGAAATTAAAGAATCTGTTTACTAATGCAATATCTGACCAATCTGAGGAGGGGATGTCATCTAATACTGTAAAGCTTCAAATTAAAAAATTAATTGATAATGAAGACAGAAGAAAACCATTGTCAGATCAAGATATTTCTGAAGAATTAGATAAATTGAAAATAAAAATTTCAAGAAGAACTGTGGCAAAATACAGAGAAGAGTTAGGAATAGGAGCTTCCAGCAAGAGAAAAGTCTTTTAGTAAGCTAGTTTTTACTATATAAAAAATAGGACTATGTAAAAACATGGTCCTACTTTTTAAATGTCCAAATTTTGTTTAAGACATAATTTATCAATACCGTTCCAACGGTGGTTATAAGCTGAGCTATGGTTTTATTAATTGTTAAGCTGCTCACAAGAAATGATAAAGCTAAGGTGCTAAAACCTAAGGAAAGTAAATTAACTAAAACAAATTTGAAAAATAATTTACTTGCAGCTTCTGTAGCATCAAACACCCAATTCTTACTCCAAACAAATCCGTTAAGCATTCCAACGAAATAACCTATTATATTAGCTAATATATAATTGACCCCAAACTTAATTAGTATATTATAAGCTATCAAGGTTATTAAAGTATTTGAAGCTCCCACTATGGCAAATTTGATAAATTGTTTGTTTTTTTTAAATAATTCTACAACCATAAATACCTCGAAAAATAAAATTTATTTATCTTAGTATATCTTATTTTTATTACATTTTGGTGTCAAGTTCATAATTTTTATAAAAAATAGTTAAATTAGTAGCTATCTACTAGACTTTTTATTTGTAATTCCTCTTCAAACTCCATAATAGAAATATCCTTAGATAATTTACTTTTTAATATTTCAATGTTTTTCATTTCATTAGCAGATAAATCAAAATAATTATCACTGAATATTCCATCCAAGGATTTAAAGTCTAATTCAACAAATTTTGCAAAAGCATCTGAAGATAGGGATATAAGAAATCTATCCTCCAATTCTTTTAGGCTGTAGGAGATTTTAGCAGGCTTAAAATTAAAATGTTTGGCAGGAACAAATAAAGTTGTTTCGGAGCTTACATTTTTATCATCAATAAATAAAGAATACTCTAAATAATGCTCTCTCATTTTTTCCTTTGAATTTAATTCTTTGGCAAAATCTAAATTTACGATTTCTTTTGAAGTAAGTTCCTCAATATGGATTGATTGTTCATGCTGACATAATATATTTGAGTGAGAATCTCTTAGCTTCCATACAACTTTTCCTGAAACTTTATTTAGAGATTCATTGCTAAGGTGCAAGGATACCTTAGTACCTTCTTCACAAGCAGACAATAAAACAGGAGAGAAGAATTTTTTAGCAGCATAGTGAAGAGCTTTCCATCTTCCGTAATAATCTATGCTTGCCCAAGAGATAACCGGCCAGCAATCATTTAACTGCCAATATATAGCTCCCATGCATCTGCCTCTATTTCTTCTCCAATGCTCTACTCCATATCTTAAACCTTCAGCTTGTATTAGCTGAGACACATATGCAAAGTTAGAGAAATCCTTTGGAAATTTAAAATACTGAGATATATAATTAACTATTATTTCAATACCTACATTTTGCTTTTCATGATTTTCCATAACATAGGAAAATAAATTTCTATCCTCAGGCAATGTGAAGCTTTCTATGGTTTTGTTACTCGGAAAAGATTGTATACCGAATTCCGACATAAATCTTGGAAATCTGTTTCTATAATCTGTGAAAGGCTTGCGGCCATGCCAGATACTCCAATCATGCATATCCCCGTAATTTTCATCATTTGGTTTATCAAAGCTTCCGGTGGATGAAGGAGAAGCCAGCCAATAGAAAGTATTTGGGTCAACAGCTTTTGATATTTCAGGCATAAGCACTTCAAATTGTTTTATATAATCTGCCTTAAATTTTAATGGATCGTTTATTCCCCAATCTACCCAAGCAGTTTCCATTTCATTATTTCCACACCATAAACCAAGTGAGGCGTGGTGGCGTATTCTTTTAGTATTTTGGATAATTTCTTCAGTTATATTTTCCTTAAATTCATCATTAAAATCATATACTGCACAGGCGAATAGGTGGTCATGCCAAATTATTAAACCATATTCATCGCAGAGGTCATAGAAATAATCCTCTGCATAATAACCGCCGCCCCAAAGACGGATGCTGTTAAAATTGGCTTCAACGCAATCTTCAATAAGTTTTTTTGTTTTAGTCTTATTACATCTTGCTATAATATTATCTTCAGGAATATAATCTGCACCCATGGCAAATATATCAACTCCGTTAACATTAAAAGCGAAGGAGCGGCCCCACTCATCCTCCTTTTGAGTGACTGTTATAGCTCTTAGACCTATTCTAAGCTTATTAGAATCTATTACATTATTTTCGTATAATAGTTCGGTTTCTAAGGTGTATAATGGATGTTCTCCAAATCCGTTTGGCCACCAAATTTCAGGATTTTCAATGCTCACATTTATATGCTCTTCGAGTTTAGAATTCTTCACAATTTTTTCTGCTTTTTCACCTTTTGGTGATATTAAAGTTATTTTAATATCTATTGGAGCCTTTAAATATTCTTTTTTCAGCACTTTAATATCTAAAGAAACTTTAGAATCCTCATGGTGCTGAGTTACATAAACTTCATCGATTCTGGAAAAATTAAAAGCAACAATGGATATATTTTTCCAAATGCCTATATCAGGTAAATTAGGACCCCAGTCCCAACCGAACATGTAGTGAGCTTTTCTTATATGCTGAAAGCCTGGAACTCCATTAGCAGAGAAAGTAGGGACTTCTTTATATTTTTCTGTGGCATATTTAAGTGGGGAGCTAAATACTATTTTTATTGTATTAGTACCTTTTCTAACACAGCTTTTTATATCAAATTCATAACTTCTAAACATGTTATCCGTTTTCGCTATAGAAATATTGTTAACAAAGATATTAGCTAAAGTGTCTAAGCCCTCGCAGAGCAAAAATAATTTTTCATATTCAAAGAAATTTTCAGTTACCTCAAAAGTTCTTTCATATTCAAAATCATATTCAGATAGTTTCATTACTGTTTCTTCATTATCTCTATAAAAAGGATCCTCAATTTTATTTAGAGCTAATAAATCACTATAAACTGAACCAGGTACGGAAGCTGAAAGCCATTCAGCTTCATCAGTTCTTTTCATTCTCCAACTGCCGTTAAGATCAAGTATTTTCATAGAAATATCCTCCTTGTATTGTAGTATTTAAACTTTTAATTCTATTGAATTTTAAATATCATTACCATATAATTATAGCAATACAATTATTTAATACTTGTCTTTAATTAACATTGTTAATGTGCTATTTTAACATTTTGTGCTGTTTTAAATCAGTGCTGGTTTTTATACTGATTTAAAACTACCTTTATATAAAGAATAATTTTTAATGAGGTGTTGGTTATGGAATTAACTAAGTATATGGCAGAAAATAATATAGGAATAGGAATACAATCTCATCATTTTACTGTGAGCTCCTTAAAGTATGCATCTCCAATGCATACTCATGATTATTTTGAGATCTTTTTTATCACGGAAGGAAAGGCAATACATAAGGTAAATGGAGAAAGGCAATATCTATCTGAAGGAAGTTTAGTATTTATGAGGCCTGAAGATGTACATTGCTATGAAAATTATGAGGAATATGATTGTAAATTTATAAATATATGTTACACAAGAGAGTGCATTTCAGAAACCTTTAAATTTATAGGAAGTGCATTTAAGCCAGAAAGATTCCTAGAAGCAAGACTGCCTTTAATAACCATATTATCCTCTTTAGAAATTGATGAAATTGTAGGAAGACTTGATAAAATTAATGCTTTAGCATTAAATGATAAAGAGTTGTTGGATATTCAAAGAAGAGGCCTTCTTGTAGATATACTTCTTAAGTTTTTTTGGCAATATAGAGATAAGAATAAAAAAGAAATGCCTGAATGGATGGAGACATTGCTTATTAATATGCAGAAATCTGAGAATTTTATATTAGGAATTACAAGGCTATATGAATTATCAGGTAAAAGTATAGGACATGTAAATAGAGTTTTTAGAAAAGTGCTTGCTTGTACTCCAGTGGAATATATTAATGATTTAAAGCTAAAACACGCAAAGCATTTATTGCTTACCACCAATATGGATGTCACCTATATAGCCTTGGAATCAGGCTTTGAGAACTTAAGCCATTTTTATCATATGTTTAAAAGAAAATATAATGTTTCACCATTAAATTTAAGAAGAGGAGCTTTTAATTCTCCTCTTAACTAAATTTATTAAGCTAATATCTTATCTTTTATAGCAGACAGCACGCCATTTTCAATATTGCTTTTAGCTATATATTTTGCATGCTTTTTTACTCCTTCTGGAGCATTCTCCATGGCATAACTATGTCCAGCTATTTTTAGCATTTCAACATCATTAAAGTAATCTCCGAAGGCCATAGTCTCCTCTGAAGATATATTGAATTTATCTAGTATATATTTAATAGCTTCACCTTTATTAGCTTTAGGATTCATTATGTCCACCCATATAGCACCTGAAATTACAACACTTAATTGGTCCTTTAAATTATTAAAATATGCAGGATAAGAGTTGGAATAAGGATCATTCATATCACAAACAGCTATTTTTATTATGTCAGCCTTAACCTGCTTTAGATTATCTACAATTTCAAGACTAGCATAATATTTTTTCATTTCTTTAATAAACTTTTCATCTTTAGCCTCTGTATATGCACAATACTTTCCGCAAAGTACAGCTTCAACTGAATCTAAGCTTCTAGATACATCTATAATTTTATTAACATTTTCTTTATCAATATAACAAGAGTACAATTCTTTATTTTTGTAAACTACTAAACTGCCGTTTTCTGCTATAAATAGTACGTCATCTTTGATGGAATCCATAGTCTTTTTTAATGTAGCATACTGCCTTCCGCTTGCTACAGCAAAAATTATGTCATTAGATTTCAGCATATTAAAGATGTGAAAAAAATCTTTTGGAAGATTACCATTTTCATCTAATAGAGTTCCATCCATATCTGAAGCAATAAGTTTAATCATAGCATCACCTTTTTCTATTTTATAAGGCTAATGTACTATAAAGAGCAATAGCTTGTCAATGTTACTATTTGTCATTCAAAAAACCTTGTTTTTTCATAGTTGGGTATACTTTTGGAAAGTAAACAAATTGATATATGCTGGAAACTTGATTGCTCCAATTAGTTGATTTGTCTCCACGCTTAGTATAATATTCTTCCATAGCCTTATCATAAGTATCTATAGCTTCTTTAACTTTTTCTTTATTGTAAGTTTCTTCGTGAGCAAAGCTTTCTAGAGGAAGTCTTGGCTTAAGAGCAGAGTTATCAGCTGGATAGCCTATTACTAGACCAGCTAAAGGAAAAGTATACTCAGGAAGTTCTAAGAGACGTATGATTTCTTCAGGATTAGTTCTCACGCCGCCTATAGGAACAATACCAAGCCCTAAAGATTCAGCGGCTACTATAGCTCCTCCCATAGCAAGACCAGCATCAAAAGTAGCAGCTAGAGTACCTTCAACGCTTTCTTGTATAACTTGTTTCTTACCTGATTTTAATGCAGCTATATTAGTTTTATAAAAGTCTGCTACAAAAATTAAAAATACTGGAGCCTGATCAATCCAAGGGTTACTTCCAGAAGCAGCGGATATTTCGCTCTTCCTTTTTTTGTCCTTAACTACTATAACTGAGATCTGCTGACCATTTATGGAATTCGGCATAGATTGAGAAGCTTTTAATATTTCATCTAATACCTCTTCAGGAATATCTTTATCTAAATAATTTCTTATTGATCTATGATTTTGTATCAATCTAATTGTATCATTCATTTTATTTCCTCCAATTATTATTTAATAATTATTATCAAATATATTATAATATATAATTTTACTTAAAGTAAATAGTTTAATGAAAAAAAGTTGAATGCAATTTAATTTTACAATATTCATATGCAGGCGAAATGATTTAAAGGAAGTGAATAGAATCGCACAATTCATGTCTATTATAACAAATAACAAATTTTTAATTCATTTTTGTATATAAAAATGAAATTATCCAGTAAGCTTGCAGCTTGATATGGAAAACAAATTTTAGATAATGTATAATAGCTTGTAAAGGATTTTATTTTATGATTGCATTGGTTAACAACAATAGTACAATTAATTATTACTGATTTTTGGAAGGAGAATATAATGATAAATGATTTTATTGGCAGCATAACGAATATTAAGCATTATAAGGAAGTTGTTAAATATAGAATGACTAGGGTAATAGGATATCTATTATTGCTTACAGTGGTTTTTGGATTATTTGTTTCCCTGTCATTTCAGAAAAAATATATGACAGTGCTCTCAGCTATTCCTAAGGTATATGATTCTAAAATGCCAGAATTTAAAATTCAAAATGGTGAGCTTAGCACTAACAATAATGAAAAATTAGTTACTGAGGTAAATGGGGTTGGAGTAATAGTTGATTCATCTGTTAAATCAAGTGACAGTTTAGTTAAAAAATATAAACAAGCTTTTGCTATGACTGAGGATGGTATGATAATAAAAACCTCTGGTAATAGTATTATGAATATACCTTATAGGGATATGTTTAACAGTGACACAGATAAGCAAGCTGCAAGAAATGTAGTAGGATCAATACCATATTTTATTTTGCTTTTATCAGCAATAATTTTAGTGATTTTTATTTGTCTTAGCTTTATTTATTCATTATTGTTTGGAGCAATAGGATTAATATTTAAAAAAATGAGACCCTCAAAACTAAAATTTAAGGAGACCTATAGAATATCTGTTTATTCTTTGACACTGCCTATTGCAGTAATAGGTATAATATCTTTATTTCCTTTTATAAACATAAGCATGTATTACTATTTTTACATTTATATGATTGCGGCAGTTTATGTTATAAGAGCGCTTGGAAAGAATGATTTTTAAATTAGGATATTTTTTAAACCATTGAAGGAGGAAGAAAATGAATATAGAAAAAAGAAAATTTTTAGGAAACGATGCATTATATTTCGAGGCTGGAGGATATGAGGCACTTATGCTTCCAAGCTGGGGAGCTAATATAGTTGAGCTTAAAAATAAAAAGCTTGGAGTTGATATATTTAGAACTCCTAAAAGTTATGAAGATTTAGCAGATATGCCTCAAGCCTATGGAATACCTATTTTATTTCCACCAAACAGAATTGAAGATGGAAAATTTTCTGCTGAAGGAAAGGAATATAAATTTCCAATAAATGAGGTGAATAATAATAACCACATACATGGGATTTTGATAAGGCAGCAATTTGCAGTAACAAAGGCGGAGATATTGGAAAAAGAAGAGGCTGTGGAAATAGAAGCTGTTTTTGAAAGTAATAGATTTAATGATGCAATATATAGCTATTTTAAACATGAATTTCAATGTAAATTGAATTATAGATTAAGCTCAGAAGGCCTGACCCACAAGGTAAGCTTCATAAATAAAAGTAAAGAAGCAATGCCCTTTGGATTAGGTTTCCATACTGCTTTTAATACCCCATTTTGCCAAGGAAGCTCAAAAGAGGAATACAAGCTTAAATTATCAGTTGATAAGAAGTGGGAGGTAAACTCTAGGATGCTTCCTACTGGGAAATACCTTCCTTTAAGTGAGGAGGAAAAGAAATATAGAGAAGAAGGAATGATGCCTTTTGCTATATCACTAGATACCCCCTATACTGTAAATAAATTGAATATTTCAGGAAAAGAGTATCATGGAGCAATACTTTCAGACATACATAAGAATATAAGTCTATTCTATGAAGTGGGAGATGAATATAAGGATTGGACAGTATGGAACTGGGAAAAAACTGTTGATTTTTTGTGCCCAGAGCCACAAACTTGGGCAATAAATGCTCCTAATATTAATTTGCCAGCAGAAGAAACTGGTTTCAGAATGCTTTCTCCTGGAGAGACATGGAGCGAACAAAGCAAGATATATTTAAAGAAGGCTGCGGTTTAAAAGAATATTGATAAATGAAGTTTTACATCAATGTTTTTCTAAGTAGGGAATAAACTTTTTAATTATGAAAATTTCATGTGTAGTGATATAATAACCGTGTAAATACATCTTGTGGGAGGTAATTTAAATGTTATATCCATTAAAATTTGAACCGGTATATAAAGATTATATTTGGGGCGGCAGAGAGCTTGCAAAGTTTGGGAAAGATTTACCAGAAGGCATAGTTGCAGAAAGCTGGGAAATATCAGGCCATCCAGACGGAGAAGGAATTGTTGCTAATGGAGAATATAAGGGAATATCCTTAACAGCTTTAATAAAAAAATTAGGAAGAGATTTAGTAGGGTATAAGTTGGAAGAGAAAGATGTAGAAAAATTTCCTCTTCTTATAAAACTAATTGACGCTAATGATAGATTATCCGTGCAAGTTCATCCTGAAGATGAATATGCTCAAGTCCATGAAAATGGAGAATACGGCAAAAATGAAATGTGGTACATAGTTGAAGCTAAAGAAGGCGCTAAGATAGTTTATGGAGTTAAACCTGGTACAACTAGAGAAAGCTTTGCTAAAGCTGTAAAAGAAGACAGAATAGAAGATTGCCTTAACTACATAGAAGTAAAGACTGGAGATGCAGTTAATATACCAGCAGGCCTTGTTCATGCTATAGGAGCTGGAATACTTATTGCTGAGATCCAGCAGAATTCAAATACTACCTATAGAGTGTTTGACTATAATAGAACAGATAAGAATGGAAATAAGAGACCACTTCATATAGAAAAGGCTTTAGATGTAATAAACTTTGAAAACTGCAATGTGAAAGGAAAATTGAAGCCTTTAGAAATTAAGCTAGATGATAAGAGCAGTAAGAAGTACCTAGTTGCAAATAAATATTTTTCAGTAGAAAAGTATTCTATAGATGGAACTATTAAAGAAAATGCAGATGGAGAAAGATTTTTCACTTATACTTGTTTTGATGGCGAAGGAGAAATAAGTTTTAATGGTGGAAAAGAAACTATAAAGAGAGGTCAATCAATTCTTATACCTGCAGCTTTAGGGGAATATGAAATAAGCGGAAAATTAGAGCTTGTAAAGTCTTGCGTTCCTAATTTAGAGAAAGATGTTATAGCTCCTTTAGAGAAAGCAGGATATTCAAAAGAAGAAGTGCTTAGCCAAGTGGTAACTGCATAGTTTTAAATAATAATTGAAAATTAATAATTTATGTAAGAAGAGCTCTATAAGGGGCTTTTCTTTTTTTATATGGTTAAATTTTATTGTTAAATACCCCAAAAAATTTACATGAAATACATTAGAAATTAGATATATGTACTAAGAAAGATATAGTATATGGCATAAAAAAATAAAAAAAGACAAACATCTCTATTTTTCTATGAAAACATATACAGTTTTGTGGGTATAGGTTTTCTCCAGGATGTAATATTATCTACTTAGAGATTGAAATCGATTGCTTTATACAATATATAAATGGAGGTATAATATGAACGTTTCTACAGAAATCCAAGCAGTCAATACTAGCAAGAAAAAAAAGATAACCCTAAAGAAATTAAAAGATCAGCGTTATCTTATGCTTATGTCGATACCTTTTGTAATATGGGTAATTGTATTTAAATATTTGCCATTAGCAGGATGGAGCATGGCATTTCAAGATTATAAACCTGGACAATCTATGTTTGATCAAACATGGGTAGGACTTAAATATTTTAAACAATTATTTTCAGATGATATGTTTCCTAAGGTAATGATAAATACCTTGGCCATGAGTATTTTAGGAATTATATTTGGTTTTTTAATACCTATAGTTTTTGCATTATTTCTGAATGAACTTAGAGGAGTAAAGTTTAAAAGACTTGTACAAACAGTATCATATCTTCCACACTTTGTTTCTTGGGTAATAGTAGCCAATATAGTAACTACTATGCTGTCAACTACAGGTCCTGTAAATGAAATATTAGTGCACCTACATTTATTTTCTAAACCTGTAGATTTTATGACCAAGCCTAATTGGTTTTGGGGAATTGTTACTGGCTCAGATGTTTGGAAAGAAACTGGTTGGAACGCCATAATATATTTGGCCGCTATGACTGGAATCGATACAGAACAGTATGATGCAGCTAAAGTTGATGGAGCAAATAGGTTTAGGCAGATAATTCATATTACTCTTCCTGGAATAAGACCAACAGTAATTGTTTTACTTATAATGAGCATAGGAAATCTTATAAATATAGGATTTGAAAAACAGTGGCTTTTAGGTAATAACATAGTAGCTGATAAATCATTGGTCCTTGATAAATACGCATTAGATTACGGTATTGGAATGTTTAGATATTCTTTCGGTACAGCTATAGGTATTTTTAAATCAGTAGTTAGTATCGTATTACTTATCTTTGCTAACCAAGTAGCTAAGAGAAGCGGAGAAGGAAGAATCATATAAAGGAGGGGTTTTAGTGTCTAAAATTTTTAAGAAAATAACAGGCTTTGATATTATTTTATACTTGATTATGACATTTATTATGATTATCACTGTATATCCGTTTCTCCATATACTCGCAGTATCTTTTAATGATTCTTTAGATACTGTAAGAGGAGGAATAGGAATACTTCCAAGAAAACTTACTACAGCAAATTATTCTCAAATATTTTCTGGAAGCAGTAATTTGCCACATGCATTTTTTATGTCAGTATTAAGAACAGTGGTAGGTACTGTATTAGGAGTATTTTGCAGCTGTATGCTTGCCTTCACATTAAGTAGACAAGATTATGTATTTAATAAATTTGTAGCAGCTATATTTGTATTCACCATGTATATAAGCGGCGGACTTATACCAGAGTTCATGCTTATAAAAAATGTAGGGCTCATAAATAGCTTTTGGGTCTATATAATTCCAGGTCTTATAAGCATATTTAATGTAATCATAATAAGATCTTTCATGGATGCTTTACCAGAAGCTCTTCAAGAATCTGCTATGATTGATGGAGCAAATGATTTTGTAATATTTTATAAAATAATATTGCCTCTTTGCTTACCAGTTATTGCTACAGTAGCTTTATTCGTTGCAGTTGGACAGTGGAATGCTTGGTTTGATACTTATTTATATGCCAGACAGGAGAGTTCACTTAGCACACTTCAATATGAACTTATGAAGATTTTGGATAATGCGAATACTCTTAACAAAGTGGATCCAAATTCTCCTACGAATAAGATGAATACAAACCCAGAGTCTATTAAGATGGCTATTACAATAGTGGCTACGGTTCCAATTCTTATAGTATATCCGTTCCTGCAGAAATACTTTGTTTCTGGTATGACTTTAGGAGCAGTTAAAAGTTGATAATTTAGGATATAAATTTTTATATCCTATTTTATATAAAAATAAATTATAGGGGGAAAATCATGAAAAAAGTCAAAATTATTAGTTTATTGATTTCAGTGGCACTTATTTCAACTGCAATGGTTGGATGTTCAAGTAAGTCCAAAGACACAGACACTAAGGGATCTAAAGACAAGAGTCCGGTTACTTTGACAATTTTTGATGCCGACTTATCTACAGACATTGATTTTACCGATCCAGTAGCAAAAAAGATTACAGAAAAAACTGGAGTAACCTTAAAGTATACTCATCCAGTTGGTGGAGATACTCAAGCAATTCCACTTATGATTGCCAGTGGAACCTATCCAGACATGATTTATGCAAAGGGAGATACAAGTAAACTTGTGGATGCTGGAGCTCTTGAAAAATTAGATGATTACATTAACAAAGATGGAGACAACATAAAGAAGCTATATGGCGATCAGTTAAAGAAACTGAGATATAGCTTGAATGACAAATCCATATATACAGTAGGAACAAATGGTGTTCATACAGCTACTTGGAGCACAAGTGGTACACTGCAGCTTCAAAATGCTGTTCTAAAGGATTTGAATTATCCTAAGATAAAAACTATTGCTGATTATGAAAACGCTCTCAAGAGCTATCTTGCAAAAAACCCTACTATTGATGGTCAGAAAACCATTGGTATGTCTCTTGTTGGAAGTGAATCCTTCAGATGGCTTATAACAGTAGGTAATCCAGCAGGATATGCAGCAGGATTGCCAGATGATGGTCAGTGGTATATAGATGATTCAACTCAAAAAGCTACTTATAAGTTTGAGCTTCCAGAAGTAAAGACTTATTTTAAATGGATGAATCAGATGAATGCAGATGGAATATTAGATCCAGAAGCATTTACACAAAAGTATGATACTTATATTTCAAAGCTTTCCTCTGGAAGAGTTTTGGGAATATCTGATGCTAACTGGGATTATGGTGATGCAACTAAAGCTCTTATAGCAGCTAACAAAGCAGAAAGAACTTATGCTCCTCTAGCAGTAACTGTAGATGATAGCAAAAAAGATCCAAGTCTTAAGGATTATGGTTACAGCGGTGGTTGGGGAGTTGCAATTGCTAAGAACTCTAAAAACAAAGAGAGAGCATTCCAATTCTTAGATTGGATGGCATCTGATGAAGCACAGGTACTTACTAACTGGGGAATTGAAGGAACTAACTATAAGGTTGAAAATGGCAAGAGAGTTATACCAGCAGATGAACTTGCTAAGAAGAACTCAGACAAAGATTACAGCAAGAAAACAGGCGTTGGTCTTTACCCTTATCCATTCCCAGAACAAGGAGATGGAGCTAAGGATTCAACAGGAAACTACTACACAACTAACAGTGAAGAAAACATTGCAGCAAGCTACAATACTGCTGAAAAAGAAACTTTAAAAGCATATAATGCAAAGCTTTGGACTGATTTGTTCCCAACAGCAAAAGATCTTGGCGGACAGTCTAAGCATGGACAAGCTTGGGAATTCAGCATAGACAGCTCTAGTGATCTTTCAATCATACAGAAAAAAGCTGATGACTACGTACAAAAAGCTATAACACAGACTATACTTGGAAAACCAGCTGATTTTGATTCTGCTTGGAATAAGATTCAGAGTGACTTAAAGTCAATGGGAATTCAGAAGGCTGATGATGCTATGACACAGTTAACTAAAGACAGAATATCACTTTGGAATAGTAAGTAATAAAAGAATAAATGCTTGACTGAAAGCAAATGCTTTTTAGTCAAGCATTTTTACTAAGATAGCAATATTTGTGTGAGAAGGTAACAATATGAAGCTGTTAAAAAAAGCAAATTGTATCATCAATAATATGAAGATTAGAAAAAAGCTCATAGGAATATATATAATAGCTGTGCTTCCTGTTTTAATAGTTGGAATTTATCTTACAAACGGAATGAAGAATATTGTTGTTGAAAATGCCGTGAAGGAAGCTTCTGTAAATACTGATAGAATATCAGATAGATTTAACGATATAGTTAAGATAGCAAACTATGTTTCTGATAGATTATATTTTAATAGTACTCTTAGCAATATTGTTTTAACAAAATATAAGAGTACATCTCAAATTGTTGAAACCTATGATTCCATAGATTTATTTGATCAATATTTAAATTTTTACAACGAAATAAAGAGCATAAGATTTTATGTAGATAATGATACCATGCTTGATAATTCTACATTTATAAGAGCTACAGAAAATATTAAAAACTCGCCTTGGTATAAGAAGGCTTATAGTAACAATGGAGCTATAATTTGGATGTATAAGCATGATGATATAGCTAATGATAATTATTTAAGCTTAATAAGGCTGGTAAAAGATTCTAATAATGTTAATTTAGGAGTATTGGTAATAAATATTAACCAAGACAGCATTAGATCAATAATCAATAATGAACCTTATACTACCATTATAAGCTTAGACAAAAGCAATATGGTGATGAGCAATAAAAGCGATGCAGAATTAATAAAAATAAATTTTGAGGATGAGAAATACTTAGGTGAAAAAGAAAATTACATTAAGAAAATATATTACAAAGGAGAAAAATCCAATGTGATTTTAAAAGAATTTCAGCCCGATAAGGCATTGAATAATACATTTGAAATAAGCACAGTAATGTCTATTGATGACATAACTCAAAAATCAGTGCAGATACAAAATAAAGGCTTTGCAATTACTGGAATAAGTTTGATTCTATCTATAATCTTAATATTAGTGTTTTCTCATATTTTTACAAGAAGAGTAGAGCTTCTTAGAAAAGAAATGCATAAAGTAGTATCTGGAGACTTTAATATCAGTGCCGATATAGGCGGGAATGATGAAATAAAGGAGCTATATGATGATTTATATGCTATGATGAGAAGCATAGAACAGCTTATACAAGAGGTCTATGTAGTAAGAATACAAAAAGAGCAGCTGGTAAATAAACAAAAGGAAGCTCAGTTTAAAATGCTTTCCAGTCAGATAAATCCACATTTTTTATATAATACTCTTGAGACTATAAGAATGAAAGCCTTTTGTAATGGTCAGAAGGAGATTGCGGATATAGTTAAGATGCTTGGTAAAATAATGAGAAGAAATTTGGAAGTAAAAAATAAATTGGTTTCTTTAGAATCAGAAATTGAACTTACTAAAAGCTATTTAGCTATTCAAAAATTGAGATTTGGAGATAAAGTGAATTACAATATAGAAATATTGTGTTCTGTGGAAGAATATAAGATATTGCCACTGCTTCTTCAGCCAATTGTTGAAAATGCTTTTATACATGGACTTGAGAACAAAGAAGATAGAGGAACTATAGATATTGTAATAGAAAATGAAAATGGTATACTTAATATAGATGTAATCGATAACGGCATTGGAATTTCGGAAGAGAAATTGAAGGATATAAAGGAAAAGTTAAGTGATTCCGGCAGTGATGATGGTGAAAGTATAGGAATAAGAAATGTTAATCAAAGAATAAAGATATATTATGGAGAAAGCTATGGAGTGAGCATAGTAAGTAAAGTTAAGCAGGGAACAAAAGTTAGGATCAGTATCCCAGTAAGTGAGGAGGGTTTTTATGATATTAAAGGTACTTATTGTTGATGATGAGCCATTGGTAAGAGAAGGACTTAAAAGCATTATCGATTGGGGAAAATATGGCTTTCAGGTTTGCGGTGAAGCATCAGATGGTAAGGATGCTCTTAATAAAATAATTAATTTAAATCCTAATCTAGTATTAATGGATATTAAAATGCCAGGAATAACTGGACTAGATGTAATAAAAAATGCAAATTCTATGGGGTATAGTGGGAAATATATAATTCTTACAGGATATTCTGATTTTGAATATGCTAAAAGTTCTATTTCCTTAGGGGTAAGCTCCTATATTCTTAAGCCAATTGATGATACGGAACTGGAAGAAATAGTAGATAAAATACACAATGAATTTGAAAAGGAAGAAGAAATAAATAGACAGCTTGAAAAAAGCAATAAATATGTAAAGGAAAAAGCGTTAAAAAATATAATTACTGGTACAGGAGACTCCATAGGCTTAAGTATGGATAAAGCTGCATTAGGCTTTAGTAAATCCGTATCCAAGTATTCTGTAGCAACCATAGAATTTTATCAGCAAGAAATAGTGGACATAAGTGATGGCTTTATAGAAAGAATATATGATTTTATTCCTAATAAATCAGATGTAGAAGTAGCCTATATTGCTGATAAGATGGTTATTTTATTTGAAGGCTTGGATTATGAGGATACTATGGATATATTAGAAAAGCTTTATGAAAGACTTTTTGCAAAATTATTTAAAAATGTTCTTATAACAAAGGGTATGGAAGTATGTACAGTGGAAGAAATAAGTGAATCCTATAAAAATGCGTTAGACCTTGCAAAAAGAAAATTTTTCTTTGAGGATAAAAATATAATAAGCGGCGAATATTTAGAGAAAGAGCTTTTGATAAATGATAATAGTCAATTGATTATATCTGATTTTATAGAAGAAGTATATACCTATATAGAAGTGTATGAAGAAGAGAAAATAAATGAAAATATAGAGATTTTAAGGCTGTATTTGTTAGAATATATAGATACTGAAGCCATGGTTAAAACAATATGTTCCAATATTCATATAGGAATAATTAAAAAAATAGCTGCCAATTATACTGATAAGTACGTTATTTGTGATTATGAAGATATTATAAAAGATATATATGGTAAGGAAAACCTTTCAAAACTCATGGAATATTTAAAACAGGAGCTTATTAATATATCTAAAAATATATGCGATACCACTACGGATAATATAATAAAGAGAATGATAGCATATATACAGAAAAATTATTATAAGCCACTAAGACTTGAAAGTCTAGCGGAGCTTTTCAATTATAACAGCGCTTATTTGGGAAAATTATTTAAAAGTCATACAGGAGAAAATTTTAACTCATACCTAGACAAAATAAGAATTGAAAATGCTAAGCATTTATTAATGGAGAGTGACATAAAAGTTTATCAAGTGTCAGAAAAAGTAGGATATAAAAATATAGATTATTTTTACGAAAAATTTAAGAAGTACGTAGGTGTGAGTCCAAAAGAATATAAAAAAATTGATAAGGTATTATAATCAAATATAATAAAGGAGATGTGACTATGAGGCTATGGTATGATAAGGCGGCTAAGGCAGATGACTGGAATGAGGCTCTTCCTATAGGCAATGGAAGAATAGGAGGAATGGTTTATGGTGGAGTTAAAAATGAGCATATTCAGCTAAATGAAGATACTGTTTGGGATGGAGGACCTAGGGATAGAAACAATAAGGATGCTCTTAAATACTTACCTATAATAAGGGAACTTCTTGCAAAAGGTAATATTAGTGAGGCAGAAAGATTAACAGAACTAGCTATGTCTGGCACCTCTGAAGATCAAAGACATTACCAGACCCTAGGTGATATATACATAGACTTCAATCATCAAGAAGAAGCCATAAATTATGAAAGAGAACTAGATTTGGACAAAGCCTTGGTAAGAATTAAATATTCCATAGGTGACATTAATTACCGCAGAGAAATATTTACTAGCAATCCCAGAAATGTTATGGTAATGAAATTAACTGCCAGTGAAAAAAATAAAATATCTTTTATTATGAGATTGTCCAGAGAAAGATATTATGATAGGCAGGAAGCAGAGGGAGAAGATACTCTTATTCTTAATGGAAAAAGCAGCAGCAAATACGGAATAGAGTTTTGCGCACTTCTAAAGGGTAAGGTAAAGGATGGCAGCATGTATACTATTGGCAATAAGCTAGTAGTAGAGAAGGCTACTGAAGTAACTTTGCTGTTTACTGCTAGAACAGATTATTGGAAGGAAAATCCTGAGCAGTGGTGCAGAGAAAATTTAGATTCAGCATTTAAGCTGGAATATGAAGATATAAAAGCAGAGCATATAGCCGATTATAAAAAATTATTTGATAGAGTAAAATTAAATTTAATAGATGAGGATTATAAAGAAAATATACCTACTGATGTACGATTAGAGAAAATACGTAATGGTGAGAAGGATTTGGGAATTGTACAGCTATACTTTCAATTTGGAAGATATCTTCTTATAAGCTGCAGCAGACCAGGTACTCTTCCTGCTAATTTACAGGGTATATGGAATGAGGAAATGGTGGCGCCTTGGGGAGGAAAGTTCACTATAAATATAAACACTGAAATGAATTACTGGCCAGCAGAGGTTTGCAATCTTTCAGAGTGTCATGAACCTTTGTTTGATCATTTGCAGAGAATGAGGGCGCCAGGAAGGATAACCGCAAAAAAAATGTATGATTGCAATGGATTTATGTGTCATCATAATACAGATATATGGGGGGATACTGCGCCTCAGGATCTTTGGAGGCCTGGCACTCAATGGCCTATGGGAGCTGCATGGCTATGTCTTCACTTATGGGAGCATTATGAATTTACTCAGGACAGAGCCTTTTTAGCAAAATACTATGATACTATGAAGGAAGCAGCAGAATTTTTTGTGGATTTTCTTATAAAAAATGATAAAGGACAGTTAGTTACATGTCCATCTGTTTCTCCAGAGAATACATATATGCTGCCAAATGGGGAAAAAGGTTCACTTTGTATGGGACCATCCATGGATAGTCAGATAATATATGCTCTTTTTTCCGCCTGCATTGATGGTGCGGCTATACTTAACATAGAGAAAGAATTTAAAGAAAAAATAACTGCTATGAGAGAACTTCTACCTAAACCTCAAATAGGGAAATATGGTCAGATTCAGGAATGGGCAGAGGATTATGATGAGGTAGAGCCAGGTCACAGACATATCTCTCAATTATTTGCTCTTCACCCATCCAATCAAATAACTGTGAGAGAAACACCTGAACTTGCAGAAGCTGCTAAAAATACTCTAAAAAGAAGACTATCCTATGGAGGAGGTCATACAGGCTGGAGCAGGGCGTGGATAATAAATATGTGGGCAAGACTAGAAGAGAGCGAGCTTGCTTATGATAACATAATAGCTTTACTTGGAAAATCTACATTGCCTAATATGTTTGACACTCATCCTCCATTTCAGATAGATGGAAACTTTGGAGGTACAGCAGGAATTGCAGAAATTCTTCTTCAAAGCCATACAGGCTATATTCATCTTCTGCCAGCACTTCCTAAGCTTTGGGAAAATGGCAGCGTTACGGGCCTTTGTGCAAAAGGAGGCTTCGAGGTAGATATAAATTGGGCTTCAAATAAGCTGGCTGAAGCTGCTATAAGATCAAAGGCGGGAAAACTTTTCAGATTATACAGTGAAGATAAATTAACTGTTCTTAAAGGTGATGAAGTTATATTTATAAAGCGTTCAAATCAGAAAAATATAATAGAATTTGAGACAGAAATAGGACAAGAATACAAGTTGATACCTGAAAATTAAAAAAGTGGCTTGAGCCACTTTTTTATTGATTAAACTCCATGAAGTTTTTTGAATTCACCAGGAGTAACCTTTTCCAGTCTTTTGAATATAGAGCAGAAATAACTTACATCGTCATAGCCGCAATTCAAAGATATATTTTTTATGGACATATCCCTCTGCTTTAATATCATTTCTTTACTGTTTTTTATTCTGATGCTGTTTATATATTCAAATATTCTCATACCAGTAGTCTTTTTGAAGAGGGCACAGAGATATTGAGGAGTTATATCAGCTATAGAAGAAAGCTCCTCTAAAGTTATCACTTTATTAAAATGAGAATCTATATAGTCAAAAATATTTTTAAGCTTAGAATAGTGCCCAACTATGAAGTCTGATTTATCTTTAGAAGCATAAGCTATGATATCTATTATTAAGCTGTAAAGTATTTTTGAACAATCAAGACTCTTTAATGTATTATAGGATGTACAAATGTCCAACATTTTCTCAGTTCTGAGAAGAATAAGTTCTGGTTCAGAAACATAAAACACTTGAGATTTATCCATGCCCGCCTTTTTAAACATTTCTGAGGATAAGTAACCGCCAATAGTAAGCCAATCTACCTCCCAATGCTCTGATGTGCTGTAGTATTCATGAGCTATATTGGGAAATAGTAGGAAACCTTGATTTTCATTTACATTGTAGGTATAGCCGTCTACAATCAATTTACCTGTACCTTTTCTACACTGAATCCATTGCAGATAAGGGTAGCCGTTGGGTCTATAAACATTTTCTTGAGAATGTTTACATCCAACTCCCGCAAGAAAAAGCGGCAACTTTTGTTCAAAGTCAGTAATTAAAGGAAATATCATACCCATTTCCATCACCCTAATTCATATATGTTATTTAGTATTATCAGAATTGGAATTAATTTTCTCTTCTAGCTGTGCTAATATATCTTTTTCATAGAACATTATTAAATAAGCTATTACGCTGGCAAAGAATAATATGCCTATCATCTTTAAGTACTTTATTAGAAAGAAAACCACTACTATTATGGACAAATTTAAGATAGTGATATTAAACTTTCTTATAGTAAAATAAAAAGAAGTTTTTATAATATCTGTGGTCTTCATGTAAAATCTAGTAAGTATAGGGAAGGCATGAAGTCCTAATAGAACCACTAATGCAAAAGCTACCAAAAAGAAAGGATAAAGTATAGCAAATCCTGCATTCTGATGGGTAGAATTTAAATCTACAAGAAGTACGGTGACTGCAACTAACTGGAATAACCATATTTTTATAGCTTGTTTAAAATTTTGCTTAAAAGCAGAAAAATAGTCTTTCGCTACAGACAATTCCTTTTGTCTTAAAAGCTTATGCATTACAGACAATATAGCTGCAAAAGAAGGTCCTAAAGGAATTGCAGTTATAAATAATAAAAGGTATGTAAGAAAGCCTGGAGTACCGAATAAAAGTAATATAAAAAACAATATGTTTGTAAAAACAAATATTAAATTTGTCATAAGAAAATAATAGATATAGTTTGTTATCGTATACAACGGACTGTCGAAAAAATTGCCTTTTGACATATAAAAGCCTCCAATAATATAGAATTATGTTTACAGTACTATTCTAACTTATTTTGCCTAAATAATCAATAATAGCAATATAAGGTGGTGTTAATAAAGTATGAACAAAAGGATAATAAGTTTAAAATCTTATTATCCTTATATATGGCTATATTAAAATGTTTTTCAAATTTCTCTTAACAGTTTCATTGTTTTTTTTACATCTATTTGTATAATCTGACAATTGATCATTATCAATTTTGTATATATCGAAGTATTTTGCATGTTCTGAAGCGAAATATAAACCACATACGCTGGCAGTAGGCTCCATCATAAAGCTTTCGGTGAGATTCACACCTATTTTGTTTCCATTCATAAGCTTGAAAAGTTTTTCCTTTTCGCTGTGATCTCTCAAGGAAGGATAACCAAAAGCTGGACGTATGCTTCTATAAGCACCCTTTAATAAGTCCTGCATAGAAATGTCTTCCTCCGCAGCATATGCCCAATACTCTTTTCTTAATTTAAGATGAAGCAGTTCAGAGAAAGCCTCAGCCAACCTATCAGCTAATATTTTTACCATTATAGCTCCATAATCATCTCCAGCTTCCTTTAATTTTAGGCTGTATTCATTTGCACCTATGCCTCCGGTAACTATGAAAGCACCTATATAATCATTTACAGCAGAAGCTTCTGGAGCAATATAATCACTTAAGCATCTGTATTCACCGAGCTTATTAATCTCTTGCTGCCTTAAAAGATTGAAGGTAGTGAGCAGTTCTTTTTTATCTGCATCATATACTTTTATGTCATCTCCAGAAGAATTTGCAGGGAAGATTCCAAGCAATCCTTTTGCTGTAAGTATATTATTTTTCTCAATGAAATCCAGCATTTTGTTTGCATCTTCATAAATCTTTTTAGCTTCTTCTCCATATTTTGGATCATCCATTATCTTTGGATAAGTGCCTTTCATATCCCAGGCAATAAAGAAGAAAGTCCAGTCTATATATTTTCTAAGCTCACTGATAGGATAACTATCAAATTCTTTTATGCCTAGGAAGTTTGGTTTTACTATTTTTACCTTCTCCCAATCTATTTTAAAAGATTTTGCTCTAGCTTCATTCAAAGGGAGAAACTTTCTTTCTATCTTAGAATAGTTTTCTCTAACCTTAGCATATTCTTCATTTATTCCTTTAAGATAAATATCTCTTAAATCTTTATTAGCTAGTTTTTTAGCAGCTTCTACTGCCTTGGAAGCATCTGTAGTATGCACCACACCTCTTGAATATTTCGGAGCTATTTTTAATGCAGTATGAGTTTTAGAAGTGGTAGCTCCTCCAACCATCAAAGGAATATTAAAGCCTTGTCTCTCCATCTCTTCAGCTACATAGCACATTTCTTCCAAAGAAGGAGTGATGAGACCACTCAAAGCAATTATATCTGCATTTTCTCGTTTTGCCGCCTCTAATATAGTTTCACAGGGTACCATGACTCCTAAATCTATTACTTCAAAATTATTACAGGATAATACCACTGAGACAATATTTTTACCAATATCATGAACGTCGCCTTTCACGGTAGCAAAAACCACTTTACCAGCACTGCTTCTACCTTCTCCAGACTTTTCAGCCTCAATATATGGAAGAAGGAAGCTTACTGCCTTTTTCATGACTCTTGCACTTTTTACTACTTGAGGAAGAAACATTTTTCCTTCACTAAAAAGTTCGCCAACCACATTCATTCCAGACATTAGAGGCCCTTCTATAACTTCTAAAGCTCTGCTTACATTTTTTCTAACTTCCTCAACATCCTCTTCAATGTAATCAGTAACACCTTTTACCAAAGCATATTTCAATCTTTCCTCAGCAGAGGTGTTCCTCCAGGCTAATTTATTTTCTTCATGAGCATTTTCTTTATTTTTGTATTTTTCAGCTAATTCAATTAGTTCTTCAGCTGCATTTTCATTCTTATTTAAAATTACTGCTTCCACTTTTTCAAGCAAGACCTTATCAATTTCATCATATATTTGAATCATTCCCGGATTAACTATTCCCATGTCCATTCCAGCAGAGATTGCATGATATAGAAAAGCAGAGTGCATAGCTTCTCTTATGGCATTATTCCCTCTAAAGGAGAAGGAAAGGTTGCTTACTCCTCCGCTTACCTTTGCATAGGGGAGGTTTTCCTTTATCCACTTTGTTGCATTTATAAAATCTACAGCATAGTTATTATGTTCTTCCATGCCTGTGGCTATAGCCAATATGTTAGGATCAAAAATTATATTCTCTGGTGAGAATTTAACCTCATTAACTAGAATGTCATAAGCTCTTTTACATATGTGAATTTTTCTTTGAAAATTGTCCGCCTGACCTTTTTCGTCAAAGGCCATAACTATTATACCTGCTCCATATTTATTTATTAACTTTGCTTCTCTTATGAATTCTTCTTCTCCATTTTTTAAGGATATTGAATTTACTATAGCTTTGCCTTGAATTGCTTTAAGACCTGTTTCTAGAACTTCAAATTTAGAAGAATCAATCATCACTGGAACTTTTGAAATTTCGGGCTCACTGGCCAGCAATTTTAGGAATGTGTCCATTTCAACTTTTGCATCCAGAAGGGCGTCATCAAAATTTACATCTATGATTTGAGCACCATTTTCTACCTGGTCTTTAGCGATTGATAAGGCTTCTTCGTATTTTTTTTCTCTTATAAGTCTGGCAAATTTAGCTGAACCTGCTACGTTTGTTCTCTCTCCAACATTCACAAAATTAGAACTTTTATTTATTCTAGTTACTTCAAGTCCGCAGAAAACACTTTCTCTTTCTATTTCTGGAAGCTTTCTGGGTTGTACCTTTGAAACTGCAGCAGCTATAGCTTTTATGTGATCTGGAGTGGTACCGCAGCATCCTCCAACAATATTTAAGTCACCCTCATGAGCCAAATTTTTTACTATACCAGCCGTTATTTCCGGAAGTTCATCATATTCACCTAAGGAATTTGGGAGTCCTGCGTTAGGATGAAAGCTTATATAGAGGTTTTGTGTTTTAGAAAGAGTTTTGATGAATGGAATCAAATCTTCAGCACCAAAGGAACAATTCAATCCGATACTTACAACTCTATGATTCTTCATGCTTTCTGCAAAAGCCTCTAAGGTTTGACCAGATAAAATTCTTCCGCTTTTATCAGCAATAGTTCCGGAAATCATAACAGGAATATCTAGATTTCTATCAGTAAGAATAGTGTCTGCCGCAAATATAGCAGCTCTTGCATTAAGAGAATCAAATATGGTTTCAATAAGTAAAAGATCTACTCCGCCGTCAATAAGTCCGTTAATCTGTTCTTCATAGCTAACAACCAGATCATTAAAACTTACATTTCTGAAGCCTGGATTTTCTACGTCTGGTGACATAGAAGCAGTTTTGTTAGTAGGACCAATAGAACCTGCTACAAAGCGTGGTTTATCAGGAGTTTTTAGGGTAAACTCATCTGCAGCTTCTCTAGCTAATTTTCCACCTTGAAAGTTTAACTCGTAAACTTTATCCTCCATATTATAATCTGCTTGAGATATTCTAGTGGAATTAAAGGTATTAGTTTCAATTATATCTGCACCTGCTTCTAGATATTTAATATGAATTTGCTTTATTATTTCAGGTTTTGTTATGTTAAGGAGATCATTATTGCCTTTTTGATTGGAGTGGCAGTGACAGCTTCCTCTAAAGGTTATTTCATCTAAATTATGCTTTTGGATACTGGTTCCCATAGCTCCATCTAGTACAAGTATCCTTTTATTTAAATGTTTAAATATATCATATCTCAAATTATTTGCCCCCTTATAATTGTTAAAAAATTATTTATAAAAATAAAAACGCTATTTTTCAAAAGAAAAATAGCGGATATTACACTATTCTTCTTATCTGCCAGAAATATTATTTCTGCTGGAATTAACACCTTTTATTCTATTTAAAGAATATAGGTTGTTGGGCTTCAAAGGGCCAGTCCCTCCACCTCTCTAGATAAGAATATTATTTACTTAAACTTTATATAAATTCTAAATTATAATGGTGTAAAAGTCAATAAAATATTGTATATATAAACAATTTAAGAAACTTCGTCTTTGTATTTTCCTGGGGAGATGTTTGTATATTTTTTAAATACTCTTGAGAAGGTACGAACATTATAGTAGCCCACAAGCTCAGCTATTTTTTCAATAGTGGAATTCTTATTAGCTTTAAGCAAAACCTTTGCTTGCTCTATCCTGAGCTTTGAAATATAATCCAGCAAACCTTCTCCTACATGGTCCTTAAATATTTTGGAAAGATATACAGGATGAACGCCGAATTGCTCACTAAGCTGTTCTAATCCAATATTGGGGTCATTATAATTTTTTTCTAAATAGGGGATAACACTGCTTATTACCCAACTGGAGCTCTTTTCTATATTTTTATTAACATGCGCACAAAAAGCCTTAAGAAAATTATCTAATTGATTTTTCATCTGATTTAAGGTTTTACAGCGCAAGAGCTGTTTAATCGGATTTAATTCCTGAAGAAATTTATCTTTGTCAAGGTCAGACACATCATTTACTGCTCTTATCATAGTGCTGACCATGTTAAGCATTAGGCATTGAGCTAGCTCTATATTCATTCCTGAATTGAGGTTTTTTGAAAAAATTTCATTGACGATTTTGCTAGCCATAGCATAATTTCCGGATTTTATATGATTCAAAAGCTGATGTTCCTGATTTAAAGGATAGCAATAAGTATCCTTAAAGGCACTGTTAATATCATCATAAGAAATATTTTGTTTTATTCCCATGATATTTTTATAGTTCATAGCATATAGAGATTCGTTATAGGCTATAGCAATATTTTCAATATTTTCATGTATTCCGCTCATAGAAAAAGAAATATTTGTTTTAAAGTTTTTATTTATGAATTCTTCCGTTTCGTTCATAGTATTTAAGGTATCAGATTTAGCAAAGAATATGTTATCTTGCTTGAAGTTGATTAGACAAACTAGATTGTTATCCGCTTCTACTACAAAGGCTTTATTTTTTTTATTAACTAAATCTATTATTATATTAGAAAGAATGAAATTTAAAGTGCTGAGCCTATTTCCCCAATAACAATTCAATGATTCTATATCCTCATCTGAGTCATTTATAAACAATGATATTACTGCAAAATAATTTGACTCAAAAGTTATATCAAAAGAAGAAAGTCCTTCATCTAAAGGAATGCTTTCATCAATGCCGCCCTTCAAAAGTTTTTGAAGAAAGTTATTTTTTAATATTAAATTTTGCTTAGACAACTTGTTGCTAATCAAATCATTATCAGCTAAAGTTTTCTGTATGGCTTTTTCTATCAGAGTATATTCATTTAAATTACTTTCCTCAATACTAGTGCTATCTTTTAAAATACCTAATAACTTTGTGATAGGATTATAATTTTTTTTCAGTGAGTAATAAGCGAAAATTGAGTAAAAAACCATGCTTAGAAGAAGGCCCAGTAAGGTGAAATATTTTATATAGTTTAGCTTTTGGAAAAATACACTGTTAGGAATCATAGTTACATATTTCCAATCAGTTTCTTTAGAAGAGATATAGGAAATAACCACTTTTTTTGAATTTATATATTTATACAGCACACCGCTCTTACCCTGCAGATTTTTAAAATTAAGCTCGTTAGACAAATTTACCGAAACAGAAGAGGCAATAATGTTATTTTTACTATCCAATATGAAGGATACACCTTTAGTCATGGTATTAATTCCGGATAATTGCTGCAATAGGTTTGTCTCATTTAATACTATTCCAGAGCTTACAGAAAGATCTAGATAATTAATTTGAGAAAGTGCTCTTACATAATTAAGTTTATTATTGTTTGAATGATCTTTGTCCATAATTGTAGTAAAGTATTTTTCGGGAGTTCTTTCATCAAATTCCTTAAGCCATTTTACAAAATCATTATTATTTGAGGAGTAAGTGTTTTTGAAAAAATCTTCTAAATCAAATATGCCATCAGCAGTTATTATTTTATTATAATTTTTTAGCATTATATAAGCACCGTTTATGCTGTTATTTAAGGAAGCGTAAGATTTTAGCGAAGATGCAATCTTATATACATTAAAGTAATCCGCATCAGTTAAATTTCCATTTGTTGAAAGAATATCTTGTATATTCGAATTATAGCTAAGTTCTAGACATACCTTTTTTATATTTTCAAGAGAGTTATCCATATTTGTGCGTATGGAACTTAACATAAAAGTATTTGAATTATTTATTTCAGACTTAATATTTTTGTCAGTCCATAAATAAATGAGCCCACTTACAATTATGAAAAGCACTAGAAATACAACATAAGATAGCAACCATGTGATTATAACGCTTTGTTTTTTACTGATAAACTAATCCTCATAATAATCTCCTTTTATAGGTAATGTAAACATTTTCAAGACATATGCTAAATATAGCATATTAATATTCTTAATACAATTTGGTTTATGCCTCATGCAGCAGGTCAATATTTAAGTATTAAAAAATGACCTATGAGATTAAAAAGTAATCGTTTAAAAAATTGATGTGTGGTGTTAGTATCACATTGTAAGAGGCCTCACAAAATTAAAAATGTGAACGGGGGAATATGGATGTTAAAAAGAAAAAAATTATTTATCTCCTTATTGACAGTAGTAATGCTGACTTCATCTTTAATGATGGGATGTAAGAAATCAGACAATAGTTCTGCTGCAAATGATTCTGCAGCTTCAAGCAGCAGCTATCCATTAAAAACTGACGTTACCTTAACTTGGTGGGTTGGGTTTAGCCAAATACAAGGCTATGGAAATATTAAAACTGAAAATGATACAGAATTTGCAAAAGAACTTTTGAAAGAAACAGGAATAAAGGTTAAGTATGTTCATCCATCTGGTAATGACACCTCAGGAGCACTAAATTTATTAATTGCCTCAGGCGATTTGCCAGACATCATTGAAAATGATTGGTATTCCTTTGCTGGAGGCCCAGAGGCGCCTATTAATAATGGAACTACATTAAAATTAAATGATTTAATAGATAAATACTCTCCTAATCTAAAAGCCTATCTGAAGAAGAATCCTAATTTAGATAAAGCTGTTAAAACTGACTCAGGAACTTACTATTGCTATCCATTCTTAAGAGATGATGATAAATTAACCACCTATTTAGGACCAATTGTCAGAAGAGATCTATTGGACAAATTAGGGTTAGAATCACCAACTACTATTGATGAATATGAAAACGTACTCACTAAGTTTAAAGAATCCGGAATAAAGTCACCTTTAACTTTTGATTGGGGAGCTATAGGATGGAGCTCAGCTTTTGTTGGGGCTTATGGCGTTAAACCTGGATTATATGTTGAAAATGGAAAAGTTAAATTTGGACAAGCGGAGGAAGGTTATAAGGATTTCTTAACATTAATGAAAAAATGGTACATCAGCGGTCTCTTGGACAAAAATTTCGCAACTTTGACAGGAGATCAAAAAGCTACGGCTATGACCAGTGGCAATTCTGGCGTAAGCATTGGACTTGGGGGTGGAAATATGGCAGCATGGCAGACTAATGCTGATAAGACTGGAAATGGATTTAAGTATGAAGGAGCTAAATATCCAGTGCTTGAAAAAGGAGAAACACCTAAATTCGGACAGCAGGATAGCAGATATACCACATATAATGCAGCCGCTATAACTACAAAATGTAAATACCCAGAAATAGCTGCAAGGCTCCTTGACTTTGGATATAGTGAAAAAGGTGCTAAGCTTTATAACCTTGGAATAGAGGGAAAATCTTATACTATGAAAGACGGAAATCCTACTTATACCGACACTGTATTAAATAATCCAGATAAAATAGCTAGAAGCAGTGTAATGGCTAACTATACTCGTTATGCGGGATCTCCTACTATACAGCAGGTTTTAACTCAGCAGTTAGCAACGCCTCTTCAAAAAGCAGCCACAGAAACTTGGAAAACAGATGCTTCAAAATATAATCTGCCACAGATATCTTTAAAATCCGATGAAAGCTCAGATGCTGCTTCTATAATAAATGGAATAAATACCTATGTGAACGAAATGTCCTTTAAATTTATTATGGGAACTGAGCCTTTATCAAATTTTGATAAATATGTTGATCAGCTTAATAAGCTAGGACTTCAGAAGTATCTAAAATATAATCAGGATGCTTTAAACAGATATAATAAACGTTAATCCTTAAATTAAAATCATAAACTGTGTTTGCATACCCTCTTATGGAAATTATCTAAACTTTGGGTATGCAAATTTCTAATACTTTGTATGTGAGTGTTTCTCATGGGGAGGAGTGATATTACATGTTGCAAGTTAACAAGAAAGTAAGAATTGACAGCTTTGGCACTAGGGTTAAAAAAGACTTTAAGAAGAATAAAGAATTATATCTTTTAGTATTGCCTGTGGTTTTATTTTATTTAGTATTTTGTTACAAGCCTATGTATGGAGTAATAATAGCATTTAAGGATTTTAATCCTTCAAAGGGGATTCTAGGAAGTAACTGGATAGGGTTTAAATATTTTACTGACTTTTTTAGCAGTTATTATTTTGTAAGATTGATGAAAAACACTTTAATAATCAGTGTAACTTCCTTGATTTTAGGTTTTCCAGCTCCTATCCTACTGGCACTATTGATTAATGAACTAAGAGTTAAATGGTTTTCTAGAATTGTGCAGACCATAACCTACATTCCCCACTTTGTATCTCTCATAGTTGTTTGCGGAATGATAGTAGATTTTTCACAAATCGGAGGAGTGCTCAGTTCTATAGTAGAATTTTTTATAGGTAAGCAGGTAAATCTTCTTTCCGTTCCAAGTTACTTTGTGCCGCTTTATGTAAGTACCAATATATGGAAAGAAATTGGATTTTCTTCAATTATATATATAGCTGCGCTCATGGGAATAGATCAACAGCTGTATGAGGCTGCTCAGATTGATGGCGCGAATAAATGGAAGCAGCTGCTTCATGTTACTTTACCTGGAATTGCCCCTATGATTATAATAATGTTTATTCTTGCCATGGGAGGTTTATTAAATGTAGGTTATGAAAAAATTATTCTTCTATATAATCCTATGATTTATTCCACCTCTGATGTAATATCCACTTTTGTATATAGGCGAGGACTTCTGGAAAATAATTTTGGATATAGTACTGCCGTGGGTTTGTTCAATTCAATAATTAATTTTATATTGATTTATGCTACAAATAAAATAAGCAGAAAAGTCAATGATACTAGTCTGTGGTAAGGAGTGATATATATGCGAATAAAACAGAGTGTTGGAGAAAAGGTTTTTAATGTGTTCAATATTATTTTTATGCTTATAATTGTTGTAATTACTCTTTACCCATTTTGGTACGTAGTAATGGCTTCCTTTAGCGATGGTTCGAAATTAATGCAGCATACAGGGCTGCTCTTTAAGTCTATAGGTTTCAGCTTTGATGCCTATAAAGTAACCTTCCAGAATGCTATGCTAGGCAAAGGGTACTTAAATACAATTTTTATAGTTACAGTAGGTACCTTTCTTAATATAGTAATGACAGCAATAGGAGCATATTTCTTATCAAGAAAAAATGTAATGTGGAAAAAGGTTATAATGTTCGGAATAGTTTTTACTATGTATTTCAGTGGAGGGTTAATACCATTCTATTTGACAGTAAAGGAATTACATCTTGATAACAGTCTTTGGGCATTAATTATTCCTAATCTAGTAAGCACTTATAATTTGATAATTATGAGAACAGCATTTATGGCAATTCCTGATAGCTTAGAAGAATCTGCAAAGTTAGATGGAGCAAGTCATTTTACTATTCTGTTAAAAATTATACTTCCTTTGTCAGGACCTACTATAGCCGTTATGGTTTTATATTATGGAGTAGGGTATTGGAATTCTTGGTTTAATGCTAGTATTTTCTTAAGAAATAGAGAGCTATTTCCTTTGCAATTAATACTTAGAGAGATTCTTCTGCAAAACACAAATGCTGATGTAAATAATACGCTTATAGATCAAGAATCAATCAGTCAAACAATAAAGTATGCTTTAATAGTTGTTTCTACAGTACCGGTATTATGCATATATCCATTTTTACAGAAATATTTTGTAAAAGGTGTAATGATTGGTGCGCTAAAAGAATAAGATTTGTTTTTAAAGAACTGACGATATAAAGCTTTATTTGAAAAGGTACATTGAAATTATGTGCCTTTTTACTTGTCATTTATTGTATACTAAAATATATAAAAATGTTTACATTATAATCTATTGTATGGAGAGGAGTAAATATAATGAAAGAAAGAGCTCTTGAAATTATGAAGAAAGCCAATGATTATTGGATTGCTAATAATCCAAAGCCAGGTCGGGCATTTTGGGATGAAGCAGTTTATTTTACTGGTAATATGGAGGCATATTATGTAACTGAGGATAAAAGATATCTTGACTATGTCAATAAATGGGCTGAGCTAAATCAGTGGAAGGGCGCTAAAAGCGGTGATAAATACAATTGGAAATATACCTATGGAGAAACTGACGAATTTGTTCTCTTTGGAGATTGGCAGGTTTGCTTTCAAACTTATATAGATTTATATAATCTTGATGAAAAGAAGGATGAAAAGAAAATTGCCAGAGCTTTAGAAGTTATGGACTATGAAACCTCAACGGAGAGAGAGGATTATCTGTGGTGGATAGACGGACTTTATATGGTGATGCCAGTACTGATTAAAGTTTATAATATTACAGGTGAAGAAAAATATATTGATAAATTATACAGTTATTATAAGTATGCAAAAGATGGGTTTTTCGATGAAGAAGATGGGTTCTGGTATAGAGATATTAAATACATATATCCTAAACATAAGTCGCCAAATGGTAAAAAAGAATTTTGGTCACGCGGTTCAGGATGGGTTTTTGCAGCTCTAGCTAAAGTCCTAAAGGATATAAAAATTGATAATCCTTATAGGAATGAATTTATAGAAGTATTTAAAAAGATGGCTAAAAGCATTAAAAGAGCTCAGCAGGCAGAGGGATATTGGACAAGAAGTATAATGGATCCTGAACAAGGACCTGGACCAGAAACTAGTGGTACAGCCTTATTTACTTATGGTTTAGCTTGGGGAATTAATAATCATATCATAGGCGTGGAAGAATATAAAGATACACTACTTAAGGCATGGTCATATTTATCTGGCAAAGCACTTCAGGAAGACGGAAAAGTGGGATATGTACAGCCTATTGGAGAAAATCCATCTCCTGACATAATTGTTGATAAGACATCTACTTCAAATTTCGGCGTAGGAGTATTTCTGTTAGCTTGTTCCGAGATTGCTAAATTAAATTTTTAGTTTTGTTTTAAACCAGTGTTGATTTTTACACTGGTTTAAAACAATTTTTTAGTTAAGAAGATTGCTTGCACTAATTGTATTAGTAGTAAGCAATCTTTTTTATATGTAAGCAAACCCTTACTGTGAGCAATATTAAAATCAATTTACTGTCAATCGAGGTATATATGAAGTATAATGGCTAATAGTGGAATAAAATATTGAGAGGTAATAATATGAATAGAATATTAGCACTAGAAAAAGCAAGCAAATATTATGGAGAAAAGAACATATTCACTGATATTAATATCGAAATATTTCAGGGAGAAATGGTGAAGATATCAGGAGAAAATGGATGTGGCAAGAGTACATTGGTTAAAATACTAGCGGGGATGATAAATTTAACAAATGGAAATAGAAGGGCTGAAGCTGATTTGAATGTTGCATATGTTCCAGATATATTTCCTAAGCTACCTATAGCAACAAAGGAGTATTTATATATGATGGGAAAAATTGAAGGGCTGCAGAAAGAGTATTTAGAAAATAGAATACAGAATTTATTAGATTATTTTAATATTAATGAAGAAATGAGGAATGAACAAGTTAGAAATCTTTCAAAAGGAACTATTCAAAAAGTATCCATTATCCAAGCGGTTTTAAGCATTCCCAAAATCATTATTTTAGATGAACCCTTTTCTGGATTAGATGATATATCAATTAATAAGCTGATATATTTACTTAAGGACTTGAATGAAAGAGGATCAACTGTAATTTTTACATGTCATGAAGAAAATACAGCTAATGAGTTGAAGTATAAAGAAATATCTATAGCTAATGGGAAAATAGTAATAGATAAGAAACTTGCTGAAGAAGCTAAGCAGGAGAAAATGAAAATTTGTTTTAAAGGCAGCATAGAAAAAAAGGAAGTAATGAATTTTAGAGAAATCGAAAAAATAAACTTTGATAAAGGCAGCTGTTCAATTATAGTGAAGAAAAGTAAATCTGATGAAATATTGAAAAAACTTTTAAATATGAATTTTTCTATAGAATATGTGGACAAGTATTACAAAGAAGAACAACTGCAAAAGGAGAAAAGAGTATGAAAGATATAGTGAATTATATATTAAAATATTATATTAAAAAATATAGATATGTAGCGCCGATTATTTTATTCCTGATATTTTTAAGAATAAATTATTCTCAATATCCAATGGGTGTGTGGAATAATTATAGCTTTACATGTTTAGTAGTATTTATATTTTCTATATGGATAAGTTATGGATTCTTTGAATTTGAAGATAAAACTCAGCAGTATCTGGCTATTCTTCACAGTAAAAGTGAAATTAGGTTTTATATGAGTAAGATTGCAGCAAATTTAATTTTTCTTATTCCCTTAGATGTTATTGTAGTTCTTCTTCCTGTGATTTCAAAGTTATTTGATAGAAGGATAACAATAGGTGAGCTAGTGGCAGCTTTAGCTTTGCATTTATTGTCCAGCTTGATTGCAATAAGCGTAACTTCAATAGTTCTATCAGGAATAATTAAAGATAAAAGCTATTGCATAATGATATTATTTTCTTTAATAGTGTTAACAGCAGCAAAGACTGGTATAATTTCTAGCATGCCGTATTTTAGCTTTCTAAGATGGATACTACCTCCAGTGGATATACTCAATAGTGAGCTTAATTCACTAGGAGAGCAGTCTGTGTACCATATCGATATAAAATTTTTAGCAAATATATTATACGAATTAATATATTCGACAATACTTTTAGCTTTTTATTTAAAAATTACAATAAAAAGGTTGCTATGAGAAAATATACCTGAATATGCCATTAAAATAGCGTTTAAAAACTTATTATATTTTTGTGAGAAGTTACAAAATATTGTACTAAAAACGTATGAACCTAGATATAGAGCCGTTTTAATAAATGTTTTAATAGAATTAAAATATTGAAATTTATTGTCATAAATGATAAAATTGTTACATGATTGAAAACGTTCACTAGAAATATTATCAAGTATTTAGACTAGAAGGCTAGGGGGGAGATTACCATGTCAAAGTTCAATGTGGGATTTAAGAAAATTAAGACAAAAAATGATTTGGAAAAAAGAGCCATCAAAAAATATAAATCCATAAGAAATATAAAGATTCAAAGCAGACTTACGTTTTCATTAATAATATTACTTGCTCTATCAATCGCTGCTATAAGCGTATTGGTATATAAAACATCAATTAATTCAATAAAAAATAAATCTATATCCTACTCTGAAAGTATACTTAATCAAGTGACAATAAATGTGGAAAAGAAATTTACATCTATTGAAAACAGCGCTGATAAGGTAAGCGAAAGTGAGATAGTATCAAACATGCAAAAGATTTTAAATACAGATGATTCCTTCGAGAAGTATAATGCAATCTCAAGTATCAACACTGAAATTAGTGCATTAGGCAGCTCAAATAAAGAAATTAATAACATTTGCATAGTTGATAAAAATAAAAATATATACGGAACCTTTCCAAGTTTTTTAAGTGTTAGTGATAAAGACAAAATAATAGAAGGATACTTAAATAAAGACAAAATAATAGAAGGATACTTAAATAAATTAAACAATTCAAATGGTAAAGCTGTATGGTTTCATAGCGATGCTAATTCTCAACAGACGTCAGATTACTTAATCATGCTTAAGACCATTAAAGATGATGGAAATAATAATATTGGTTTTTCTATTACAAGCTATAAGACTTCTGATATAGGAGATATATATGACAATATAGATTTAGGCTCAAATACATACTTATTTACTTCAACTAATGATGGAACTATATTAAATGTTCAAAATGGTAAAACCTTGGATTCGCTATATAAGGGAAAAAACTTTTCTACAAAGTTTTTATCAAAGGATTTAGGAAAGGGAGTAAAATCTTTTGATGGAGGCAGCGATATAGTATTGACTTCTAATGTAGCTAATACGAGCATTTATACTTCGGCTATAATACCTAAAGCTAGTTATTCCAGTTCTATAGACTTCATGTTAGCTTATATTTTAATTGTTGGAATTGTTTGTTTTGCAGCAAGTATAATAATTTTATCCATACTGTCCAATAGCATAACTATACCGCTAAAAAAATTTGTTAATGCAATAAATACGGTAGGAAGCGGGGATTTAACGTATAAAACAGAAGATTCAGCTAAGGATGAAATAGGTATAATAAGCAGAAATTTTAATGAAATGACAGAAAAAATCTTTCTTTTGGTAAGTGACATGAGGGAATTATCAAATAATGTTTATGAAAACACAGAAAAGATAGAAGAATTAGCTAAACATTCTAGTTCAGGATCTTCAGCAGTAGCTTCAACTATGGAGGAAATGGCAAAAGGATCTCAGGGACAAGCTCAAGGAGTACTTAAAGGAGTAAAATCTATGGAGGAGTTGTCTGGGGATATTAATAAAATAGCTGAAAATATTTCAAAGGTTTCAAATGTGGTTGAAGCAACAAAAGCCAACATAAGTGATTCTATTAGAGCAGTAAGCGATTTAAATGACAAAGCAAAGCAGACGGATAGCTTTTCTCAAGAGATAGTTCATGAAATAAATAATTTAAATGATAATATGAAGGAAATAAAAGAGATAACAGATATTATTATGTCTGTTTCTGAGCAAACAAATCTATTATCACTTAATGCTGCGATTGAAGCTGCAAGAGCAGGGGAAGCAGGAAGAGGGTTCTCTGTAGTTGCAGATGAAGTAAGAAGACTAGCAGATCAGTCCAAGGAGGCTTCTATAAAAATAGTTTCTATAATCGAAGAAATAAAGGAAAAAACTGAAGCTACAACAAAGGAAGCAAATGATGCTACAGATATAATTAAAGTTCAAATGCAGTCTGTGGAAGAAACAACTAATACATTTAAAAATATGCAAGCTTCTATGGAAGCTGTGAACTCAAAAATTATAACAATGAATGAATCCGTAGAAAATATAAAGAATGTTAAAGAAAGCACCATGGAAATGATGGAACAAATATCAGCTATATCAGAAGAGACAGTATCTATTACAGAAAGTGTATCTGAAAATACAGAAAATCAGATTGGAGACATAAAGGAGCTTAGTAAATTAATAGATATTCTTACAGATATGGCGAAAGAACTTAGCAGCTCAACAGAGAAATTTAAGATATAAAATTATAAATATGTCTTCAATAGGGGTGATAATATGAAAAAATTAAAAATTCCAAATTTAAGACTTTTTAAGGATAAAACAAGCAAAAGCAAAAAACATAAAAGTAGTTCTTCAAAGGGTAAGAAGAGTGTTAATTTTGTAAAAAATTTTACTAATAAATCAGTTGATATTTCTAAGAGAATGAGAAGAACCAATATTAGAAAGAGATTGGTGATTTCCTTTGTTATAATACTTGTTATACCTATACTTGCTATATCTGTTTTTTCCTCCTTGTATTCTAAAGGAATTATGGGGAGCAAAATAACTAATTTTTCATCTCAGGAGATAAAGCAGATAAGCAAAAATATAGGAAGTCAGCTGGATGAATATAAATCCGGTGTTTTAGAGATCACTACAAACAAGCAAATACAAGATAGTCTTGCTAAATTTAACAGCCTAAATGACCAAGATAAAAGCGACTTTTTAGCAAGTCTTAAAAGCAAAGTAACTGACAGATATGATAAAAATAAAAACGTAGTATCCTATGCTATGCTTACAGCAGATAAGCAACAAGTAATAGGCAAAAATTATGATTCCTCTGTCTTAGCAAGTTCTGACGCCAAATCAGGACAGATCACTATGAATTTATTAAAAGGCAGTGACGGAAAATATTATATTAACTTTTTTAGAGGTATTATATCTAATTCAACTTTATCTAATATAGGATATTTGTATTTGAATCTTGATGAAAATTCTCTCTACGATATATATAAGGATAACATCAAAAGTAGTGACAGCAGCCTATTTATAATAAATTCTAAGGGAATGGTTATTTCCAGCAAGAACAAAGCTGAAATAGGAAATAAATACTCTGATAATAACCTTATAAATACTGCTATAAAAGATGATGGCACGGGAAAGATTAAAATAGGTTCTGCTTCTTATTACATATCATATTCCAACATAGATAGTACGGATTGGCATGTTGTAAGCTTGGTTCCAACCAGTTATGTAAACAATGAATCCTTACAAGTCATACGTGCAATCATAATCATAGCTGTAATTATATTTATCATAGCGTTGCTGATGTCCTTTGCTATATCTTATAGCATATCTGCACCGTTAAATAAACTTATGAAGTCTATTGAAAAGGCTAAAGATGGAAATTTTGTTGTTGACAGCCATGATGACAGTTTAGATGAAATAGGACTAGTTAACAGAAGCTTCAACGAAATGATGAATAAAATGAATTCTATAATAAAAAATACAAAAGAAAAAGCAGATAATGTTTTGCAAAGCACCAATAAGATTTCAGCGGTTTCACAAAAATCTTTTAAGGTGTCAGAGGAAATAGCCTCTACCATGAATGAAGTAGCAAAAGGATCTTCAGATCAAGCAGACGGAATGACTAAATGTATTAATTATATAGGAGAGCTTTCAGAAGGAATAAACCATATGGAAGAAGGAATAGAAGACTCTGCAAAGTTCATTCATCAAACTAATGTTATGAGTGAAGAAACTAAAAACTCCATAGCTATTTTAAAAGGAAAATCACAGGATACGAAAACTGTTACTGAGGGAATATCTAGAAATGTTAAGGAACTTAGCAGCAGCATGAAGGAAATTGAAAAAATAACTAAGGTTATGGTGGAGTTATCGGATCATACTAACCTATTATCACTAAATGCTGCTATTGAAGCAGCAAGAGCTGGTGAAGCTGGAAAAGGCTTTACAGTTGTATCAGAAGAGGTAAGAAAGCTTGCGGATCAGTCTAGAAGTTCCTCTGTAAAAATAAGCAATATAATAGCTGAGCTTAAGGAAAAGGTAGATAGAATAGTTGAAAAAGCATCTAATACAAGCAAGATAATAAAAAATCAGGAAGAAGCGATAGATGAAACCAGCATCGATATAGAAAATATTATAAGTGCGATGAGTGAGGTAGATTCAAGGGTAAATACTATAGTTGATGACATAGCTAGTATAAGTGAGTTAAAAGAAAAAACTTCAGCTTATATTGAAGATATAAGTGCTGTATCCGAAGAAACTGCAGCTATAACTGAAGAAGTTACGGCCACTGCTCAAGAGCAGATTTCAGATATGGAAACTTTAGCAGAGGCAGCTCAGAAATTAGATTCTATGGTAAAGAAATTAGATGCTACAATGTCAATGTTTGTAGTTGAATAATTGACCATCATAAAAATAAGAAGTATAATTATAAAATCTGTATGAATGATTATAGCTTTTTTAAACTAGGAGGTAAGGTTTATGTTTAAGATTTTTGTTGATGGTCAGTATGGAACTACTGGTTTGAGGATAAATGAATATATGCAAAAACACTCTCAAGTGGAGCTTATAAATTTGGACTTTGAAAAGCGTAAGGATATTAGCGCTAGAAAAAAATGTTTGAATGAGGCGGATGTGGTTTTCCTATGTTTGCCGGATGCGGCTTCTAAAGAGGCGGTGGCTCTTATAGAAAATGAAAATACCAAGGTGATAGATGCAAGTACGGCTCACAGAACTAATGAGGATTGGGCATATGGAATACCTGAGTTAAGCAAAGAGCAGAGAGAAAAAATAAGGATATCTAAGAGGGTAAGCGTTCCAGGGTGCCATGCATCTGCAACAATAATGGCTATAGCACCATTGGTAAAGGCCGGAATAATTTCAGCTGACTATCCCTTGAATATATTTTCTATAACTGGATACAGCGGTGGCGGTAAGCAGATGATAGAAACTTACGAAACCAGTGAGGAAGAATACCTGAAATCTCCAAGACCATATGCGCTTACACTTAATCATAAGCATCTTCCAGAGATAAAAAAGCATTCAGGACTTAATAACTATCCTATATTTATACCAGTAGTAAGTAACTATTACAAGGGTCTTGCAGTTAGTATACCTCTTTACACTAATATGTTGAATAAGAGCAAAAGCCCTAAGGAAATAGCTGAGTTCCTTTCGCAATACTACGAAGGAGAACAATTTGTAAATATTACTCAATATGGTGATGATAGCACATTGATAGATGGAGCGTATAACATAACAGCTTGCAATGATACTAATAATGTGGAGATATCTGTGTTCGGAAATGAAGAAAGAATAGTATTGATAAGCAAATTAGACAATTTAGGTAAAGGAGCCTCTGGTGCTGCTGTACAGAATATGAATATAATGCTTGGACTAGATGAATCCATAGGATTAAAATAATGGTGTTTTTGACAAATCCCCTTTCTATAGGTACTATATAGAGAAGGGGATTTTCTATTATTATTTATGATAGGGAGTAGGTCGATGTGAAAATAAACCGTAAGATAAAAATAAATAAAAAAATATACACGTACTTGCCTATAATGCTAGCTGCCATTCTTCTTTTTATATTGGAAAAAGATGAAATCATGAGATTAAAGAATCTTTGGGATCCGATAACCATAAGAGATTGGATAAATTCTTTCGGACAATTTGGAATAGTTATATTCATACTGCTTCAAATAATTCAAGTAGTTATATTTGCTATACCTGGAGAAGTAGTTCAGCTAGCTGGAGGATACATATACAATGCATTTTGGGGAACAGTACTGTCTATTGTGGGAATACTTTTGGGGTCTGCTATAACCTTTGGCATAGGAAGAAAATTCGGAGAAGATTTACTGAGAAAGATAATACCTAGCAGGCATTATAATAGTGTAAATAGCGTTATAAATAGACCTAAAAATAAATTAGTGTTATTTATATTATATGTAATTCCAGGCATTCCTAAAGACATCCTTGGCTATGTTGCTGGCATTACAAAATTAGGATTTAAACCTTTTATAATCATTTCTACGCTTGGAAGAATCCCAGGGGTATTTATTTCAGCATACATGGGAGCTAATATATATAATAGAAAATATTCTTCGCTTTTAGTTTCTGCTATCATACTTTTCCTGATTTTCATTTTGCTTATGGTAAATAAAGATAAAATAATTAGATATTTTACTAGAGATTAGTTTAAGGGTTAAAAGCTAATTAAAATAATAGAGCATATGTCTAAGCAAAGCATGAACTTAGGCATATGTAACTAACCCTATGCTTGTAAATGTTTACTAAAGCTATATAAACAATATATTAGCAGGAATATTGATATTTTAATAATTGGGAAATGTTTTATTTAAAAATGGAAATTCATATAAAGATATTATTATAATATATTATATATGTAGTATAAAATGAGGTGAGATAATGTATTTGAATTCAAAAGATATAGATAAATTGATGCTTCACTATGCAGGGGAATTAGCAAAGCAGAGAAAGGGTAGAGGACTTAAGCTTAACTATCCGGAAGCGGTTTCATTAATATGCTCAGAACTAATGGAGGCAGCAAGAGATGGAAAAAGCGTTACTGAGCTGATGCAATATGGGGCTACAATATTAAAAAAAGAGGATGTTATGGATGGAGTGGACAGCATGGTAAGTGAGGTGCAGATAGAAGCAACTTTTCCTGATGGAACTAAATTAGTTACTGTTCACAATCCTATAAGATAGGTAAGGAGGAAAATTATGATTCCTGGAGAGATATTTATTAAAAATGAATATATCATATTAAATGATGGACGCAGAACAGAAATTATAACAGTAGTAAATACTGGAGATAGACCCATTCAAGTAGGTTCACATTTTCATTTTTTTGAAACTAACAAAGCACTCCAATTTGATAGAGAAAAAGCTTACGGCATGCACCTTGATATACCCTCTGGAACAGCAGTTAGATTTGAACCTGGAGAGGAAAAAGAGGTTCAATTAGTGGAGCTTGGTGGAAATAAGTATGTTTCTGGACTTAATGGACTCACTGAGAAGAAAGCCTGTGATGAAAATAAACTGGAAGCATTAGAAACAGCAAAAAGTCTTGGATTTAAGGGAGTGAAATAAATGAGCTATAAGATATCAGGTAAAGAGTATGCAAATATGTATGGTCCCACTGTAGGCGATAGAATAAGGCTAGCAGATACCGAGCTTATAGTAGAAATTGAAAAGGATTATACAGTATACGGAGATGAATGTAAATTTGGAGGCGGTAAAACTCTCAGAGATGGTATGGGTCAATCTGCTAGAGCTTTAAGAAAAGAAGGTGTGCTAGATCTGGTAATAACAAATGCTGTAATAATAGATTATACCGGCATATATAAAGCAGATATAGGCATAAAGGATGGAGAAATAGCAGGTATAGGCAAGGCGGGAAATCCAGATGTGATGGATGGCGTTGATGAAAATATGATAGTAGGAGCATCTACTGAAGCTTTAGCTGGGGAAGGGCTTATAGTTACTGCAGGCGGTATAGATTCTCATATACATTTCATATCTCCGCAGCAGATAGAAACAGCTCTTTATAGCGGAATAACCACTATGATAGGAGGAGGAACAGGTCCTGCAGATGGAACTAATGCTACCACCTGTACTCCGGGAGCTTTTTACATAGAAAAAATGCTTCAAGCAGCGGATGCATTTCCAATGAACCTTGGTTTCCTAGGCAAAGGAAATTCCTCCAGCGAGAAGGCCTTAGAGGAACAGGTGGAAGCAGGAGTCATAGGACTTAAACTTCATGAGGATTGGGGCAGCACACCAAAGGCTATAGATACATGTCTTAAGGTGGCAGATAAATATGATGTACAGGTAGCCATACATACTGATACATTAAATGAAGCTGGATTTGTAGAGGATACAATGAATGCTATTGCAGGAAGAACTATTCATACCTATCATACAGAAGGAGCAGGCGGTGGGCATGCACCAGATATAATTAAGGCAGCTTCCTTTAAAAATGTATTACCTTCCTCCACAAATCCTACAAGACCATATACAGTAAATACCATAGATGAGCATTTAGATATGCTTATGGTATGTCATCATCTGGATAAAAATGTGCCAGAAGATGTGGCTTTTGCAGATTCTAGAATAAGGCCTGAAACCATAGCAGCGGAAGATATTCTTCACGATATGGGAGTATTCAGCATGCTTAGTTCAGATTCTCAAGCTATGGGAAGAGTTGGAGAGGTTATTATAAGAACTTGGCAAACCGCTGATAAAATGAAAAAGCAGAGAGGCGCTCTTCCAGAAGACACTGCTGAAAATGATAATTTTAGAGTGAGAAGATATGTTGCTAAGTACACTATAAATCCTGCTATTACTCATGGTATTTCTAAATATGTAGGCTCTGTAGAAAAAGGAAAGTTTGCTGATTTGGTGCTTTGGAGACCGGATATGTTTGGAGTGAAACCTGAAATGATAATAAAAGGCGGAGTTATAATTGCCAGCAAAATGGGAGATCCTAATGCGTCAATACCAACTCCTCAGCCAGTTATATATAGAAATATGTTTGGAGCTTTTGGAAAGGCTAAATATTCTACCTGCATCACTTTCGTATCTAAAGCTTCCATAAGCAATGGAAATATCAAAAAGCTTGGATTGGAAAAGATAATACTACCTGTGGAAAAATGCAGAAATATAAGTAAGAAAAATATGAAGCTTAACGATAAGACTCCTAAAATAGAAGTGAATCCAGATACCTATGAAGTTACTGTTGATGGAGACAGAATAACCTGTGAACCAATAAAGGAAGTTCCTTTGGCTCAAAGATATTTCTTGTTTTAGTATGTTGCATTTTTGGTAAAATTACCATTTGGGAGTGAACTTATATGATTATTGAAGAAAAGATTGGCAATGAAAAGGAATATGATTTAAAGGGAAAAGAAATAGATTTTATTGACATAGAGTGGTATGAAGTAAATAAGAAAATATTTAAAACACAAAGCAGAAATGGAAAAGAGGTTGGAATAAGATTTTCTGAGCACAAGCATCTTACTCAGGGAGATATATTATATTTGGATGAGAAAGAAGCTCTTTTAGTAAATATAAAAGAAAGCAAAGCTATAGCTGTTGAGCCTAAAACCATGGAAGAAATGGGAAAGCTGTGCTTTGAAATAGGCAACAAGCATGTGCCTGTCTTCATCCATGGCAGCAGGGTTGAAGTAGCCTATGATGAACCTCTTATGAAGCTTCTGGAACAAAAGGGTTTTGAACCTAAGAAAGTCACAACAAAACTCATAAATGGATTGGAGAGTCATCATCACCATGAGTAATGCAGCTTTATTTACTTTGCTTCAGATAAGCGACTCCATATTTCCAATAGGCTCTTACACTCAATCAAATGGATTGGAAACTTATGTTCAGAAAAATATAGTCAAGGATTCTGCTTCTGCTAAAAAATATTTATATAATATGCTTTGCTACAATATAAAGTATGGTGATGGATTAGGCATGAAGCTGGCTTATGAAGCTGCTCTAGGCAAAGACATAGAATATCTTCAGAGAATAGATAATATTTTACATACTTCAAAGGGAGCTAAAGAAATTCGAGAAGGAAGTTTAAAGCTTTGTTTAAGGTTCCTAAAGCTCATAAATAAATTTGATGAAAAGGAAGCTGTATTGAAATATTCAGAACTGATCAAAAATGGAAAGTGCTATGGAGTATATAGCATAGCTTTTGGAATATTTGCTGCTGAGTCGAATATTTCATTGGATATGGCCTTATCAGCCTATATATATAATCAATGCTCCAGCATAATAAATAATTGTGCTAAACTCATACCAATAGGACAAATGGATGGGCAAAGCATACTTTTTAATATGCAAAGCACTATGGAAGAAGTTAAGAAAGACATAATAGGACTTAGTGAAGAAGAACTTGGAAGGTGCTGTCCGGCCTTTGAAATAAGAGCTATGCAGCATGAAGAGTTATATTCGAGGTTATATATGTCGTAGGGGGAGTAAAAATGAGTTACGTGAAGATAGGAATAGCGGGACCTGTAGGTTCTGGAAAAACAGCTCTCATAGAGAGACTTACTAGAGAAATGAGCAAAGATTACAGCATAGGCGTTGTAACTAATGATATATACACCCAGGAGGATGCGGAATTTTTGGTTAAAAATAGTGTTCTGCCTAAGGAAAGAATAATAGGCGTAGAAACTGGAGGATGCCCTCATACGGCAATAAGAGAAGATGCATCCATGAATCTGGAAGCTATAGATGCATTAATAGATAAATTTCCTGATATAGAATTAGTATTTATAGAGAGCGGAGGAGATAATCTATCCGCTACCTTTAGTCCTGAGCTTGCAGATTCAACCATATATGTGATCGATGTATCTGAAGGGGATAAAATACCAAGAAAAGGCGGCCCTGGCATAACAAGATCAGATTTGATGATCATAAATAAAATAGATTTAGCTCCATATGTGGGTGCCAGTTTAGAAATTATGGATAGAGATTCAAAAAAGATGAGAGGACAAAAACCTTTTATATTTACTAATCTTAATGATGGAACAGGACTAAAAAATGTTATTCAGTGGATAAAGGATAATGTGCTGCTAGAAAATTGCTAGAGCATAAAAAGGAGAAAAATAGTGCCTAATAGTTACATAAAAGAAAGCAATCTATTCATAGAAACCTGCGTAAAAGATGGCAGGACCATACTTAAGGATAGTTATTTTACTGCTCCTTTTAAGATAACTAGCCCATTTTATAATGAAGAAGATAATAGAATGAAGCTTTGCATAATGAGTGTTTCGCCAGGGATGCTAGAGGGAGATAGATATAAAATCAAGTATGTACTTAATGCTGGCAGCAGACTGCATATATTTTCTCAGTCCTATAATAAGGTGTTTTCTATGAAACAGGATTGTGCAAAGCAGGATATAGAAGTAACAATTAAAGATGGAGCAAGCCTTGAATATTATCTTTATCCAACTATACCATATAAGGATTCTGCCTTTAGGGGAACTGCAAAATTTGCTTTGCATGGAGAAAGTGATCTATTATATAGGGAGATAATGTCCTGCGGCAGATATGCCATGGGAGAAAAGTTTGATTTTAAGGAGTTTTCTTCTAAAGTAAGTATCTATATGGATGAAAAGCTGATATTCTTTGATAATACACATCTTGAACCAAAGCTGCAGCAGCTACAGGATATGGGAATATATGAAGGATTTACTCATGCTGCTAATGTATTTATAGCTAATAAAAGATTAAGCTACGAAATTAAAAAGAATCTCCAGAACATATTAAAAGAGTATGATAGTATAGAATATGGTATAAGCATTCCATACGAATTTATCATGGTGGTAAGAATTCTTGGAAAAAGCAGCGACAAGCTTATGAAAATAACAGATAGATTAAAAGACGAAATATCAGCTATATTAAGCATAAAAAATAAAGGGCAAGGGCCTGCATAGATTTGTGTAAATCAAATCTATGTAGGCTATTTTATGTATAGCTGGTAGTTATGATAATAATAAAAATATTTTTGGAGATAAAATACATATAAAAAATTTAGTTCTACCAGATATAGATTTATATTAGGATTTAAGCAAGGAGATGATAAACTTGGCAATAACCAGAAGGATAACTATAGATTTAAATAATAGCGTTCCATACGTATTTATGAATTCTGATATTAAATTTGTAGCTATAAAACCAGATGATACAATAATATATAATAGTTCTGAAATCGAAGATGCCATAAATGTGCTAGAAAATGTAAATATTGATGATGTTGTAGAATCTGCTAATGAATTTACTGCAATTAAAAATAAACTTGAAAATGAAATATCAGCACTTTACCTAATTGCAAATAAAAAATATGCTTGTTTTGGAGATAGTATAACAAGTGATCAGGTGACAGGAATAGGAACAGCAGTTAATGAACAATTATCAACTTCCCTTGTTGGTAATTTTGCGTGTGGATATGCTTGCTGTTCAGATTGGCATTCAGGGGATACAAATATAACTACAATTACATTAGTTACTCCGCAAAACACTAACACTGATGATAATGTGCTTTCCAATCAAATCAGAAGAATATTACAACATACTACAGCGAATGGGGCACAAATAATTTGGAATCATCCTATTGATGGAGCATTTTCAATTGATACATCTATAGGAACAGGTCTAGGTCATACTACAGATATTCCAGAGATAATTTATATAGCTATTGGTACTAATGATGGAAAAAATGATAATGTACCTATTAATGATGATACAGGCAGCGTATTTGGACAAGCTTACTCAGAACTTACAAGAAATAGCATAGCTTCTGCATTAAGATGGGCAATCGAGACCTTACAATCTGCTTATCCAAATGTTCAAATATTTGTTGCTTCACCTTTGCAAGCTGATACAACACAAACATGGATGCAATTCAATAATGGAAAACTTAAAAGAGATATTATTGAAAGGGTTTGTCAATTTTGTAGTGTATATTTTATTGATTCATTCAATGAAAGTGGATTCTCAGTTCTAAATGCTCACAATCATGGAGAAATTCATCCTGATTTAATATGGAAGAACAATATAACTAAATTTGTATCTACCAGAATAGTAGAAAAGTTTATTAATAGATGAAATATTTGTAATTTAAATCGCCTTTTTTCATCAGCAATTAGAATTTATGCATATACATTCTTGCTACTGCCACAAAATTGTGACAGTGCAAGAATATTTTAAAAATACATATTTGGACATCCAATTTATTCATTTCGTCTTTTTAGTTTCATAATTTCTTTATCCTTTAATTAAAGCTCTTTTTCTATCTTAGTAGTAAAGTCTTTTACACCGATTTAAAGCTTCGTTATTTTATAATGTAAAGCTTCCTACAGACTTATTTAGCTTTTGAGATAAAACCTCTTGTTTTTCAACCGTACTTGCAGCTTCTTCTAGTGCTAATGAAATTTCAGTAAGGCTATCATTTATAGTTTCTGTAGAAGAAACAGTTCTTTCAGACATTTCTGCTACACCTTCAATCGCACCGCTGATGTCTTCCATAGCTTGGTTAACCGAATTTATTGAAGAAGATAATTCATTGGATACGTCAGCAATGAATGAAGCATCTTTTTCATATTGAACTCCCGTAGTTAAAAGAAGAGAATAATCACCTTTTACATTTATATTTACAAAGTCCAGTATTTCCTGTGAGCTAGAAGATAAATTATTGAATACATCCCTAACCTTAGATACTAGATTTTCTATGTTAGAGATGGCTTGAGCAGATTGCTCTGCTAATTGCTTAACCTCTTCAGCTACAACTACGAAACCTCTTCCCTGTTCACCAGCTCTGGATGCTTCTATGGCAGCATTTAAGGCAAGTAAATTAGTTTGTTCAGCTATGGATTTTATTGTATCAGCCATTATTTCAATATTATCAACAATCTTACCATCTTCTATGGCTTTAATAATGTGAGCTTGTTTTTCCTCATATTTTGAGGTAGCAGCATGAATTGAAGCTTCAACCTTGGTTTTCATATTAGTAGCTCTAACTTTCATTTCCTCAGAGGAGCTGCTAGTATTTGCTACTTTTTCATTAAGAGTAGTTACTATAGAAGTAATCTCTTCTATAGAAGAGTTGATTTCCTCTATGCTGGAACTTAATTTTTCAGCTCCTTCAGATAAGTGGAGAGAAGAAGCATTTATATTTTCCACCTTAGAAACTGAAGCGTTGGAGCTAGAAAATAATTTAACGCTGGACTCTTTTATATCATTTGAACTAGTAGATATATCGCTAAGTAAAGTTTTAATATTTGATACTGCTGAATTTATGGATTTAGCAAGCTTTGAAAGATCATCATTTCCAACTGTCTTCAGCTGACCTGAAAAATCACCTTCACCTAATTTTTTTGTGAATTTAGTAATGGCATTTAATCTTTTAAGTACTAGAATATCATAGAACAATACAATAATAATTACTGTGATTATTATACTTATTCCAGAAGAGATATAAACACCTAGGTTTCTGCTTATCATAGGATTAGGTCCGCCTAAAGTATTAAGAGTTTGTCTGCTTTTTTCAATTCCAAAACTAACAGCTCGTCCTATATAGGAGCTCAGTATTTGAACTATCACCACAATTGCTATTAGTTTGAATTTAATTGAATTAATAGTCATATCTGCAATCTTTTTTTTCATTTGATTAACCTCCATATAATGAAAAAATTAATTCATATCTTATTTATTTTACCATAATTAATTAATTAGTTAAATCTAATTAACATATTAAATAAAATTTAACTAATGTATTTAATTATAAATAAGTAGTTGCTATAATAGAGAAGAAAAGTTATAATTATTTTACAAAATATGTAATTACAAAGGAAGTGAAATTAATGAATCCAGTAGCATTTACTGTATTTGGACTAGATATTAGATGGTACGGTATATTAATATCAATAGGAATGGTATTAGGAATATTAATAGCTGAGTACAACTGTAAGTATAGAAATGTAAATTTTGATTTTCTTACAGATGTTATTATAGTAGCTATACCTATTGGAATAATTGGTGCCAGACTTTATTATGTTATATTTCAATTTAATGAGTACAAAGGTAATCTTATTGACATGTTTAATATTAGGCAAGGTGGACTTGCAATACATGGAGGAATAATATTTGGTGTACTTGCAGGATACCTGATGGCAAGAAGGAAAAAGCTGAACTTTTTAGCTTTGGCGGATGTGGCTGCACCATCTATTATTTTTGCACAGGCTATGGGAAGATGGGGAAACTTCTTTAATCAGGAAGCTCATGGAGGAGAAGTTTCAAAGGCTTTTATAAGCCATTTTCCTAGTTTCATACAAAATGGCATGTTAATAGACGGAAGTTATTATAATCCAACCTTTTTATATGAATCTTCCTGGAACCTTTTAGTGTTTATATTTTTAATGTTTATGATTAGAAAGAATAAGAAAGATGGGACAATATTCTTTTTATATGTAGGATTATATTCATTAGCCAGATTTTTTATAGAAGGAATGAGAACGGATAGCTTGATGTTCTTTGGACTAAGAGCAGCTCAAATGGTTAGTATATTAGGAATGATTTTATCAATAGTTGCTGTTTACTTCATAAATTATAGAAAAGTTAAAAAGGAATAGGGAATTTATGGAGGGATAGCTTTGGTATTGTTTTTAATAATTGGAATCGCCATATCTGTACTTTTTATTAGTGCAGTACTGACTATGCAGACGAAGAAATTAAAAAAAAACAATAGAAAAGCGGATAAAGCTTTACAGATATTATTTATAAAAGATATGTTTGTTATGGCAATAATAATGATTTTAACTGTGATCATCATACCATATTCAATATGGATTTTTGGGCATAAAGGGATGGTAGATGATGAAGTAGTAAAAGAGCAGAAGAATATATATGTTATTGATTCAAACAGTAAGCTGTATGTTAAAAAAAATGTAGTTGATATCGATGGAGTGCAAAAAGAGTACTATTTGGTCAATATAAATGAATACATAAGACAGTTGGATGCTTTTGAATGCGGCAATACTGAAATCATTGAACAAAGGGGAACAGATCCCAAATATTACAGAGTAGCATTATATAAAAATTATAAACTTCTAGGGAAGGATATAATAAGTAAATCAGTGAATGATATGTTTTCTAACATCTATCTTTATTCTGGAAAGGCTCAATATATAAAAGATATAATAAGAATATATGTGCCTAATTCTTAATGAAATGCAATTTAAAGCATAGCCTTTCCCGCTGAAGGAAGTTTTAAATAAGGATAAAAATCAGCACTTAGTTAAAACAGAGCCAAAATATTCTATAAAAGCAGGAACTTATTTAAGTCTTCCTGTTTTTTATAGAATATTTTTTTTTAAGTATGGAAGGCTTATAATATAAAAAAATTTAAATTGGCATTTGACAAAAACTAAAATAGTGCTATAATAAAAATATCAGAAGATAATGATTATTAAACAATAAGTAATCTTTACCTTGGATAGGGTGATAAAGATGCCTAGACCAACAAAATACAGAAAAGTTGAATGTTTTCCTTGCGAAGCCTGTTTTGGTCCATATGAAAAGGAAAAAGAAGGTTTAGAGGAAATAGAACTAAAAATTGAGGAATTAGAAGCCATGAGATTAAAAGACATAGCTGAATTTTCTCAAGAGCAGTGTGCAGAAAAAATGGATGTATCCAGACAAACTTTTCAGAATATAATAGATAGTGCTAGGAAAAAGGTGGCTATAGCTCTTACAGAAGGCAAGATAATAAATATAAGAGGTGGTAACTATCTACCCAAGCAATGCATTTATTTATGTAAGGTTTGCGGAGAAACATACCAGCCGAGTACAGAATTTGATATATCAAATTGTCCCAAGTGTGGGAGTCAGATGGTTATGTGCTGCAGCACTGAAAAAGAATGCAAAAGATGGTGTCAGTGCCATGAAATAAAATTAAAATAATAGGAGGAATTAAAATGAGCGTTACAGTATATACTACAAATACATGTCCATGGTGTGTAAAGGCAAAAGCATATTTAAAGGAAAAGGGTGTTGAATACAAAGAAGTTAATGTCTCACAGGACAGACAGGCAGCAATGGAAATGATAAATAAATCAGGACAAAGAGGAGTTCCTGTTCTTGATATTGATGGAAATATCGTTGTTGGATTTGATAAGGCAGCTATTGACGAATATATATCTAAGTAATTAACTATAACCCCTTAATTATATAGGCTATGTTTTAATGAATCTCATTAGGACATAGCCTAAAAAATATGTATTTATGCGTGAGGTGATTAGAGCATGAGTAAAGAGATAAAAGAAATAGATTTGCTTATAGTAGGAGGAGGACCAGCTGGACTTACAGCGGCCATGTATGCCTCCAGAGCTAAATTAAACATGGTGATGGTAGAGGATGCGTTAGTTGGAGGCCAGGTAAGAAATAGTTACACCATAGAAAATTATCCAGGATTTAAGACAATAGAAGGAGGAGCCTTGGCCGATATAATGGCAGATCAGGCTAAAGAACTGGGAGCTGTAATAGATGATTCTGATAGTTTGATAAGCGTGAAACTTAGTGACGAAGAAAAGCTTATTGAAACAGAAAAATATATTTATAAGCCAAAAGCATTAATTATATCCACAGGTGCTACACCAAGAAAGCTGCCTATTCCTGGTGAAGAAAAATTTTCAGGAAGAGGAGTTCATTACTGTGCAGTATGCGATGGTGCAGTTTATGAAGGATCAGTTTTGGGAGTAGTAGGAGGAGGAAACTCAGCTCTTGAGGAAGCACTATTCTTAACTAGATTTGCTTCCAAAGTAATAATGATTAGAAGGTATGACTATTTTAAAGGGGAGAAATCCACTTTAGAAGAGGTACTTAAAAATCCTAAGATAGAGGTTATGTATAATTGGGATTTAGAAGATGTAGACGGAGATAAGTTTGTAGATAAGGCTAAAATAAAAAATACATTAAATGGTGAAGTGAAAGAAATACAGCTGGATGCAGTATTTGGTTATATCGGCACTGAACCTAAAACCCAGCTGTTTAAAGAAAGTATAAAGCTAACAGATTCAGGATATATACCTACGGATGAAAATATGCAGACTAATGTTAAAGGAGTCTATGCAGCTGGTGATGTTAGAGAAAAGCAATTTAGACAGATAACAACAGCTGTTTCAGACGGAACCATAGCGGCCTTGTCAGCTGAAAAATTTATAGTTGATTTAGCGAAGAACAAGAGATAAAAAAATAAAGCTGATTTTTGCAAAACACAAAAATCAGTTTTATTTTGAAAAGGCAATTTTTAATTATTATGCATTAGCAGGTGGTGTAAAAACTCTAGTAGCTAATTCATCATCCAGCATATACAATCCTGCAGGATTATCCTTTACTCTTCTAAGTTTTTTTATAATGTTGTTGAAAGTATCCTCTTCCTCAACCTGCTCATCAATAAACCATTTTAAAAGGCTCATAGTAGCATGTTCTTTTTCTTCCAAGGCTATATCTGAAAGATTATAGATTCTTTTTGTTACAGTTTTTTCATGCTCTAAAGCTTTTTCAAAAACATCAAGTATATTTTCAAACTCATTTGAAGGCTGATGTATTCCTTCCAAGAATACTCTTCCGCCCATTTGATTTATGTAGTCAAAGAATTTCATAGCATGAAATCTTTCTTCTTGAACTTGAACTTTAAAGAAATTAGCAAGTCCATTTAAATCCTCAGATTGGCAATAAGAAGCCATAGCTAAATAAACATATTCTGAATAAAGTTCATAATTAACTTGATCATTTAATGCATCAAGCAATCTTCTAGATAACATAATATCATCTCCTGTTCATTAAATTAAAACTACAGTTTATACTAAAATTATACATTTAATATAAAGGTTCTGCAATTAATATTATTTTTTGCTTAATCCTAGCTTTACAAAGGTATAAGGTGCTCCTGCTATAAACCAGAATCCCCAAAGAGAATATATAATAAATGTAGATATGTGGTGCTTTAAATGTATATTTTTAAAAATTATTTCTATTAAAACTACTCCAACTATACCTATTAATAACTTCATTGCTTGTTTATAGCCTTCAGCTTTAGGATTGAAATTAATATATCTGCTTTCTGCTAATGACCCTAGATAAAATCCAAGTGAAAGGGCAGCAGCTTTTAAATAATCTTCGCTTTTGAAAAAAAACAATCCAAGCAAAGCTGGAATCACAAGAATTAAGCAGTAATTCAAATTTCTTTTTTCTTCTATCTTATTCACTATTATTATGGATAAAGCAACACTAATTATTCCCAAAATAGCTCCGAAGATTACATCATGAGGCCAATGAACTCCAAGATATAGTCTTGAAATACCCACTAAAATTATAAAGATAGCTCCAACCAGATATAGTATTTTATTTTTATAAATAATCATCAATGATGTCCAAAAAGCTGTGGTATTTTGAGTATGTCCACTGGGAAAAGAACTTCCTGTAGCAGTTTCAGTTCTTAAAGAAAATATTCCTTCTTTTCCAATAGGTCTCACTTCATTAACCAAGTTCTTTATTGAACCGTTTAACACATTGCTGAAAATAAGTGCAAAAGCAATTCTGAAGCCTTTTTTCTTATTAAAGCACCAATATATAACTACCACAAAAAATATTAATGTAGGTGCTTCACCCAGCATAGTTATTCCTTCAAAAAAGTAATCAAGAATGCTGTTGTGGAATGATTGTAAAAATTTTATTACTTCCATAAAAGCTCCTTTCTATAAAATAAATGTAATGTATCAAAATATTTGGGCCTGTTTTAAATCAGTGGAGATTTTTATATTAATTTATAACATTCCTTATTTACGGGGTTTCTATTAGATTATCCCAATCCTTTAAGGTAGTTAAAACTTCAGCTATGGTTGGACTTTCTGCATTTCTAACATAATATCCAGAGGTAGCATTTCCAAAATAAGCTGCAGAGGCAAGGTCTAAACCCATTAAAAGTCCGAAGCATAATCCAGTATTGAAATTATCTCCTCCCCCAGTTGAAAGCTTAGGCTTTTTTATAAAAAGACTAGGACTTTCACTAAAGCTTTTTTCATCCCAAGCTAAAGCGTTGTTCAAAGTATGTATAACTAAGGAGTCTATCTTCAATTCCTTATATATGAGTTCACCTATTTCTTTTATTGGAGAGGAAGGTGATGCTTTGAAAAGTGTTTCGTACATAAGCATAGCTTCATTTTCATTAAGACTTAAAACAACTCTATTGTAATCATTGAATTCATTAATTAATTTTATGACTTCCACTATATCACTATAACTTCTGTTTGAAAAATCTGCCAAGTCAAAGAAGTATATTCTTGATTTATTTTTAGCAGTTCCACAAAATATATCATCTAAAATACCTTTAAAAATATTATTTAGGTATATTATGCATGTCCAATTTATTAGGCATACTAGGTCAGTATTCAAAAAATAATTTTTTAGATCCTCAATGCTTAATTTCGATTTAATCCAATCCCAGTCCATTTTATCGAAAAATTCTCTTTGGGAAAACATTATTTTTCCATCTGTAAATTCTAAAGCTGTAGTTAGACAGGGAGTTCCTATGGTATGAAGCTTACAGTTTGAAGATATTTTATTGAAAACAGGATCTACATCAGGATAGCCTAGATTTCCTATGCAGTCAGTAGCCACACCAAGCTTACCGAAAGCGTGAGCCATTATAGGACCATTACCTCCAAGCTTTGTAAAGCTTTCTCGAAGCTCTATTCCGCAGCTTTTACCGCTTTTGGATACAATATGATTTCCGAAACTAGATATATAATCAAAAAAATCGATATTTCCCTCCGAATCCTTCATTTCAACAGGCTGAACTATTTTATCTATAAATCCATCCAAACCTACAGTAACTTTTTTATTTTTAACAAACTCTTTTACATCATTGACTTCCTGTATTATCTCTTGTCGAACCTTTTTCATTATTTTGCTCCTTTCAAAAATGGAAGAAAGTTTTAAATCCTTTTTAAAACATAGCCCTTCTTTATAAGTTCAATAATAAGATTTTATCAGCAAATAACAGGCTTTTCAACATAACCGCATATCATATGAATATTTTTTATAATATAGTAAGCATACAATATTGCAAACACTTAAATGAATAAGTATAATAAGTACATAATTTCTAAGTTAAAAAAGGTTTTCGGAGAGTGTTAATATGTCAGTTACTATTAATGATGTAGCTAAGGAAGCAGGAGTATCAATCACTACTGTTTCAAGAGTGCTAAATAATAATTATCCAGTTAAAAAAGAAACTCGATTAAAGATAGAAAATGCTATAGAAAAGTTAAATTATAAGCCCAATGTGATGGCGAGAAGCCTTATAACTAAAAAAACATCTATGATAGGTGTAGTAGTCCCAGGAATAACAAATATATTTTTCCCAACCATAGTTGAGGCTATAGAAAAAAATATAAAACATATGGGATATAACATATCCTTATCTAATACCACTGGAGATGCATTTGCAGAAAAGGACATAATTGAAAATATAATTGCCAGACAAGTAGATGGCATCATCGTGATAGATCCTAGAAGAGAAAATATTGAAAGTGGATATTATGAAGATATTGCAGAGAATCTGCCTGTGGTTGTTATTAATGGATATCCCCATGGAGAGAAATGCAGTTTTGTATGTTATGATGAAGAAATAGGCTCAAGAGAAGCTTTTGAATATCTTATTTCATTAGGGCATAAAAAAATTGCGTTTGTACGAGGGCATAAGAGCTATTCCTATGATATAAAAGAAAAAGTATATTTGGAGACACTAGATAACAATAATTTAAACTACAAAAAAATACTGGATGTAGGAATGGGAAATAGTATAGAGGTTGTTGAAAGCACCCAAAAGCTTGTAGAAGAAATGCTCAGAAAAGGAGAGATACCTACAGCTATATTTGCCTGCAATGACTTAATGGCAGTGGGAGCTATGAATGCCTGCAGCAATTTAGATATAAAAGTACCCCAAGATGTATCTATTATAGGCTGTGACAACACAATGATAGCTAATATAAGCAATCCTAGGCTTTGCTCAGTAGATTTAGATATGAATGGTATAGGAAAAAGGGCAGCAGAAGAAATGCTTAAGATAATAGATAACAATTCTGCACAAGGAAAGAATATAACCATAAAAACTAAGCTTATAGTCAGAGAAAGTTGTTCTAGAGTAAATAATTAAAGCTATTGAAAAGGTATAGATTTTAGTATATAATGAAATTAGAAAACGTGAATATCACGTTTTTTTCTAAAGGAAAATAGAAAACCTTTTCTATTTTCGCTGTAAAATTAAAATAGTTTTATAAATAGCTTAATCGAGGGAGATGTTAATATGGGGCAAATACAATGTGCTATGGATATTGAAAGATTATTGGCTTTTGCACTGCAGCATGAAATGATAGAAGAGCTAGATGTTATTCCAACAAGAAATGCTTTGATGGATCTTCTTAAAATATCGGAGCCTTATGAAGGAAAATTAGCTAGTGAAAAATTTGATGTACCTACAGAAATTCTTAACAGCATATTAGATTACTGCGCAGAAACAGGAATTCTAGAAATTGACACAGTTAATTATAGAGATTTGCTAGATGCTAAAATAATGGGATTATTTATGCCAAGAGAATCTGAAGTGGTTAATAAGTTTTATGAATTAGCCAAAAAGGAAGGAATTGAAAAAGCTACAGATAAGTTTTATGCTTTGTCCCAAGCTTCAAATTATATAAGAATGGACAGAATTAAAAAGAATTTATACTGGCTTGCGGATACAGAGTATGGAGATATAGAAATAACAGTTAACTTATCAAAGCCAGAAAAGGATCCTAAGGATATTGCAGCTGCTAAGCTTCTTCCTCAATCTCAATATCCTAAATGCTTGCTTTGTATAGAAAACGTTGGCTATGCCGGAAGAGTAAATCATCCTGCAAGACAGAACCATAGGGTTATACCTGTGGAATTAAAAGGAGAACAGTGGTATTTTCAGTATTCCCCTTATGTTTATTACAATGAGCATTGTATAGTTTTCAAAAAGGAACATGAGCCTATGAAGATATCAGAAAATACCTTTAATAGACTTACTGAATTTGTAGAAAAATTTCCGCATTATTTTATTGGTTCAAATGCAGATTTGCCAATAGTAGGAGGTTCTATACTTACCCATGAGCATTTTCAGGGAGGTAAGCACATATTTCCTATGGAGGTAGCAAAAGAGGAAGTGAAATTCACTAATAGAAAGTATGAAACTGTAAAAGCAGCTATAGTTAAATGGCCTCTTTCTGTAATAAGGCTTAACAGCAATAATAAAAAGGAAATTATATCCTTAAGCAATGAAATACTTAGTGCCTGGAGAGAATACAGCGATAAAACAGCAGATATTTTTGCATATACCTATGAAGAAGAAAAAGCTGTACCTCATAATACCATAACTCCTATTGCAAGAATCAATGCACAGGGTGAATACGAAATGGACTTAGTGCTCAGAAATAACAGGACTAGTGAAGCTTATCCAGATGGAATTTTTCATCCTCATAAGGAACTTCATCATATAAAGAAAGAAAATATAGGACTTATAGAAGTTATGGGACTTGCTGTATTACCAGCAAGACTTCAACAGGAATTAGCTAGCATAGCTGACATAATCACAGGTGATGAGAACTTGGATAGTGTGTCCGAAGAATCAGATTTATTTAAGCATAAAACCTGGATGGAAGAGCTTATAAATAAGTATGGAAATAAAATTGATAAAATGGAAGTCGAAAATATATTGAAGCAGGAAGTAGGAAATAAATTCTTACAAGTACTTTTAGATGCTGGTGTTTATAAGAAAAATGAAAAAGGACTTGAGGCATTTACAAACTTTATGAAGAGTGTTGGATTTGATTTAGAAAAATAGAGTTAATGATATAGGAGGAATTAATTATGGAACTAAAAGAATTAAAAGAAAAATTTGTAGAGCTATATGGAGAGGGGCAGGTTAGAAGTTTTCATTCCCCTGGAAGAGTTAATCTTATTGGAGAGCACATAGATTATAATGGAGGCTATGTATTCCCCTGTGCTTTAGAGTTTGGTACCTATGCGTGTGTAAGAAAAAGAGAAGATAACAAAGTAAATTTAGCAAGCACTAATTTTGATTTGCAGGTTTCTGTAGATGTAGAAAACATTGTTTTTAAAGAAGAGGATGATTGGGCAAATTATCCTAAGGGCGTGATAAAAATAATGAAGGAGATGGGCTATAAGGTGGGAGGTATGGATATTGTAATAAGCGGAAACATACCTAATGGAGCAGGCTTATCCTCATCAGCATCCCTTGAACTTTTAATAGGAGTTATAGTAAATAATTTATTTAATGCTGGAAAGATTGAGCAAGTTGATTTGGTTAAAATAGGACAAAAGGCTGAAAATGTTTTTGTAGGAGTAAACTGCGGAATAATGGATCAATTTGCAGTAGGAATGGGCAAGAAGGGGAAAGCTATTCTATTAAATTGTGACACCTTAGATTATGAATATGCTAATGTAGATTTAAAGGATTATTGTTTAGTTATAATGAATACCAACAAGAGAAGAGCCTTGAATGAATCAAAATACAATGAGAGAAGAGCCGAATGCGATGAAGCTTTAGCCAAGCTTAATGAGGTAAAACCAGTGAAGGAGCTTTGCAATCTTTCATCAAAAGAATTTGAAGAGATAGCAGGGGTTTTAGACAAAGAAAATGTAAGAAATCGAGCAGCTCATGCAATTTATGAGAATGAAAGAGTAAAGGAAGCCTTTAAATGCCTTAATGAAGGTAAATTAGAGGAGTTTGGAAAGCTTCTTACAGCTTCTCATAATTCCCTAAGAGATCTTTATGAGGTTACAGGCAAGGAATTAGATACCATCGTAGAGGAAGCATTAAAGGCAGAAGGCTGCATAGGTGCGAGAATGACTGGAGCTGGTTTTGGCGGATGTGCTATAGCTGTTGTGAAGAAAAACAAGACTGAAGAATTTAAGAGTTCTGTAGGAGAAAATTATAAATCCAAAATAGGCTATAGGCCTTCCTTCTATATGAGTGGAATAGGTAATGGTTCTGTAGAAATCTAGAGTTATAAATATAGAAAGGGCAGAGGAAGTATCGCATACTTTTCTGCCCTTTTATATTTGAGCATATAAGATTACTCGCATTGGAAAAATAATATAGGTGGTATATAGATGATATTTATTGTATAATATTAAAAGCCGACAATAACTTAGGATGACTTAATTATATTATATATCGGATGTGAGAATATGTTTAAATATAAAAGAAAGACTGTACATATTTTGGTTATAGCAGTACTTTTGGTAGCTATATTAGTTAGCTGCGGTTATAGCACTACTAAAACTTCCAATATCATTAATACTACTAAACCTGCAGTTCAATTAAAAGGTGATGTGACAATTTGGTGTTACCAAACCTCTGAGGATATTATAAAAAATGCCGCAGAAAGCTTCAAAAAAAAGTATCCAGAAGTGAATATAAACTTAATTCCTTTAACTGAAGAAGAAATAAAAAACAATTACGAAAAAAATTTAAATTCCGGTAAAGATATACCAGATATTATTGAAACTAAAACAGAAAATGTTTCATATTTTATTAATAAATACCCAGACAAGTTTAAAGATTTAAAAAATATTATCAGCAGCCTAAAAAGTTCTATTTTTAGCTGGAGGTTAGATGAACTAACCTTTGATAGTAAAATATATGCCATTCCATGGACAGTAAATCCTATAGTCATGCTTTACAATAAAAAATTATGTGATCAATATAACATGGATCCTTTTGATTTTAAAACCTGGGAAGATTTTAAAGCAGCTGGAGAGGATATATCAAGAAAAAATCCATCTTTAAAAATGATAGCGTTAAGTAAAGAAAATAGCGACAATTTGCTTAAATATATATTAAGGGAGTCTTCTCAAGGGCTTGTAGATAGCGATACTGGTGTGGATATTAGCGATAGCGCAAAAGCAATTAGCATAATTAAAAGTCTTAAAGCTAGTAATCTTATATATGATGAGAGTGATTCAAAAAATGAATTAGAGGATTTAAAGCAGGGAAAAGCTTTGAGTATGCTGGCAGATAGCAGACTACTTAAGACTATATTTGATGATGCTAGTTTCAGTTGGGATATAGAAAGGCTTCCAGCCTTAGAAGCAGGCGGGAAAAATAGCGTAGAGGGCGATGAGAGTTCATTTATGTTAAGTCAGGGTGATACGGAAAATTCAGCGGCTTTAGAATTTGCAAAATTTATAGTAAGCGACAGCACTGTGAATATTAATGCTTTATCTACAACCGGCAACCTTTCTTCAGTAAATGACTTCAGATATCTTCCGGCATTTAATTCTTCCAGCAATAATTTTGGACAAAAAAAGCTGTGGAGATTTTTGATGCAGGAGGCATCTGAACAAACCTCTATAAAGTACTTTGGTGATTATGAATATTTCAGTTCCATGCTTTTTGATGCAAAAAGTAAAATTATTTATCAGAATGCAGATATGGAATCAAGTCTTCAGGATTTAAATAAGAAAATTAATGAACAGGGTGATGTTAATTGATATCACCCTGTAAAATTTTTGAGTAGCTCTCAAGAGTTTTATCAGCAGTGAGCTTCCAGGAATACTGAGAAGCTCTTTTTAATCCTTTCTCACTCATCTCATTTCTTAGAGTTTCATTGGATAATACATTTCCCAGTGCATCTATGAGATTAGAATTATCATATGGATTTATAAGAATTCCAGCATCATTAACCACTTCTGGGATGGAAGAAATATCGGATGTAATAACTGGAGCTCCGCAGCTCATAGCTTCTAAAAGAGGAAGTCCAAATCCTTCATACAGGGAAGGATATACAAAAACCTCAGCGGCATTGTAAAGAACAGGGAGATAATCTTCCTCTACAAACTCCGTAAAAATTACCTTAGAGCTAATACCAAGGCTTTCCGTTAGTTCCTTTAAGACAATACCTTCATCTCTAAGGGAACCTATTATTACTAAAGAGTGCTCTTTATCTAAATTATTATAAATTTTAGAAAAAGCCATTATCAGTGATTTTACATTTTTCCTTGGAGAAAAACCTCCTACATATAGAATGTAGGGAGTTGTTATATTAAATTTAGTTTCTAATATATATTTACACCAGTTCTTATCCATGCTCTTATATTTCATATCTGTGGCAAGAGGAGTAACAAATATTTTATCCGGATTTATAGGGAAAAATTTAAGAATATCCTTTTTTGACCATTCTGATACAGTAATAATGGCATCACAGTTTTGTATTACCTGCGGAACCTCTTTGAGAAACTGCATAAGATAACCTTTACCAACGGTTTCAGGCATTATATAAGGGATAAGATCATGTACAGTTATTACTTTTTTACAATTAATGCTGTCTGAGAGCCCTATACCGTTTTGGGGCACGTGATAAAGATCTATATTTTCTTTTAATAAATTATTTGGAATATAACTTTGCTGAAAAAAACGGTGATGTCTTTTAGAGGTCATTATTATTTTCGAATTCTCTGAAAAAAATGGATCATAGCTGTCACCGGACCAATATATGTGAAAATAATTATCGTAAGATAATTTAAGCATATTACTTAACAGGTTTTGAGTATAGGTTCCAATTCCAGTACCTCTATACCAATTGATACCTCTTGCATCTATAGCAATTCTCATATAACCCTCTCTCTCCTTATAATGCTGATACCTCATGCTAATATACATATTATTAATGAACACAAAATGTGCTATATAATAAAAAATTATATTTATATTTATTAGGTTCACAAGATAAAGTTCATTCATATAATAAAAAAGGAATAAAAGTTTGGAGGTATGACTTTTGGATACAGCTTTTTTAAAATACCAGGTTGAAAAAAGGTATGATATCCACATAGATTCCATAAAAAAAATTAAGAACGTGTATAAGATATGTGATAAAGAACATAAATACTGTCTGAAGGTTATTAAATATGAACTTGGACATTTCTTGTTTATATTGCAGGCTATAAATCATCTTATTTTAAATGGGTTTAATAATGTGCCTTCAATTATAGAAACTTTGGATGGACAGCAGTATATAAGTTTAGAAAACTATTATGCATACCTTACTCCATGGATTAATGCAAGGGAGAGCAATTACGATAATCCAGTGGATATAGAAAGAAGTGCGAAGATTTTAGCAGAGCTGCATGTAAAAAGCAGAGGATTTCAGTTAGAAAGGGAAATGAAGCCTAGAATAGGGTGGTTCAAGTGGGCTGAAACCTTTAATGTGAGGAGAAAAGAAATACTGGATTTTAAGTGGAGAATAGAAAGAAAGAGTGAGCTTACAGATTTTGACAAGCTTTACTTGGAAAATGCAGAGAATGAAATGTTTAGGGCGGAATGCGCCATAAAGCATATTGAAAATAGCCAATACTACAATAAAATGATGCAGGAAGTTAATCTTAGAGGCTTTTGCCACCATGATTTTGCTCATCATAATGTACTTATTGATATAGAAGGTAAGGCAAATGTAATTGATTTTGATTATGTTATATTAGATTCTCACCTTCATGATCTATCCAGTTTGCTTCTAAGAAGAATGAAGAATGGAAAATGGGATATTGATGGTGCTAAATTTATATTGGATGCTTACTCACTTGTACATGAAATTTCAGAAGAAGAGATACCCATAATGGCGTCTTTTATGGAATTCCCTCAGGATTTTTGGCAGGTAGGCATACAATACTATTGGGAAAAACAGCCGTGGGAAGAAGACTTTTTTGAAAAAAAGTTACTGAGAATAGTAGAAGACAGTGATGATAAACAAGAATTTATTGAAGAATTTATGCACTTCAAATATAAGTAGAGAAGGTGATTTTTAATTGAAAATTATGCCTCTTAAGGATTATGAAGAATATTTAAGAAGCTTAAATATAATGGTACTTAAAACGAATGAAGAGGTAAATAAAGAAAAAGTATATACGGCTGAAGACATATGTAGCCAGCTTAGAGTGATTAATGAATTTCATAAGGCAACTATGGGGTATGATGAATATTTTGCATTTAAATTGGAAAATTGTACAGGCAAAAAAGTTGAACAATACAAGGTATATATTAAGAAACTGAAAAAGGATATAAAAAAAATATCTCAGAATGGAGCTAATAATAATTTTGAGAAAGTTTTGCTTAGCAGTTACCAAAAAATCCTAGACAAAGGTGAAGAGTGTATTAAATCCATATATGAAAACTCCTATTACGAAATCATAGACAGAAGTATGAGAAGAATAGAGATATGCTTAGGAAATACTTGGTTCGATAATTTAACTAAAACAGATACTCTTTGGGTTAGAACTCTAAAGAGAAGCTGCTTCAATATGGTTGAATTTGACGGAATTTATCTTTTATCAAAGCTTGAGAAAAGGGGCTATGATATCGATATAAAAGAATCTGTTAGATATTTTTGCGATTTAGAACAGCTAAATAGTAAAAGTGAGAAATTTATATTAGCGATGATATCATTTCCTTCAGAAACTATGAGGTGCTTTGAAAGGTACAGAAGGGATAAAAATAATCTGGAGGGTAGAAATTATGAAGCTCAGATATACAGAGCTTTAGAAAAAGATGGCATCAGCGTTATTTAAAGAAAGGTGGTGTCAAAAATAGTTGACAGTATAAGGTATAGTGATAAAAAGTTTTTGTCCAGATATGATTTATATATTGATCTTTTCAATAGATTTGATTTAAAAGTGAACGATGTTGTGCCGCTGAGAAACGTATTCCTTATATTCAGTGATAAAGGAAAAAAGATATTGAAAAAAGTTGAGTATTCTAGAGATAAATTAGAATTTATATACGATGCAGTAGAATATATCAGGAAAAGCTTTGACAGAGTTATGAGTTTTACGAGGACAAAAGAAGGTGAAATTTTTACAGTTTGGAATGGAGAACTATATTGTGTGCTGGATTTAGTAGAAGCTAGGGAATGTGAATTCACCAATCCTATTGACGTAGCCATTGCAGCAAAGGGTATGGCAGAGATGCATAGAGCATCAGAAGGATTTAAAACTCATATATCAGAAAGATATATGGTTGGTAAGACCATAGATAATTTTAAACGTAAATATGAAGAATTAATATTTTTTAAAAACTTAGCTAACTTACATGAATATAAAAATGATTTTGATAAATTGTATCTCTCTAATCTAGGCTACTACTTAAATGAAGTAGAAAAAAGCATAGAACTATTAAAAGAAGCCCCTTACTTTAAAATTTCCAGCGAAGAAGATAAGATAGCCATATGTCATCATGATTTAGCACATCACAATATATTAATAAAAGATAATTTAGCATATTTTATTGATTTTGATTATGCAGTAGTAGATATAAAGGTTCATGATTTGTGCAATTTTATAACCAAAGCTATTAAGAATTTTGCTTTTGACATGGACAAAACCAAGGATATTATAAATGCATATAGAAGTGCTAATTCCTTAGATATAAGGGAGTTAGCCATTTTAAAGGCTCTGCTAGCATTCCCAGAAGATTTTTATAGTATATCTAAAGACTATTATTCCAGAAGAAAAGAATGGGATGAAGATACGTTTTTGGATAGGTTTGAGAAAAAATTAGAATATAAGGAAGATAGGGAAGATTTTTTAAAGGGTTTTCAGGAATGCATCATAAATGAGAAATAAATATGAAAATTAACTTATACATTATGATGTTTCATATGTATAAGTTAAGTTACATATATGGGGCTAATTACAAAGTTTCGATTATATATTTCCAGTATCTAGCCGGCATCATTCTCTTTTGAAGCCTAGGATTTGTTCTTTCCTTTATGACCACGGTCTTGTAATAAGTTCTCCAAAGCACTTCGAATTCATCCCTCTCAGAAAAAAATTCTTTTGCAGCATCCTTTGAAAAAGGGGTAAGTATCCATTCCTTAGTGTCATATAGTACAGCTGATTCCCTTTTTACATCATGAATAATCCACTTTTCATTGGCTAATCTTTCAGAAAAATGAGGCGCAATGAGAGTAAGAATATTATGATCAGGCTCTATAACAGAATAATATATGGAGTTTTGCAACTCTTTAAATCTTACAAATCCGCACATAAGATGAGCTTCATTATTAACTTTTCTGCAAAGTTTAACAACCTGAAGCACTATATCATTATGCAGATGATTATGTATTTCAAAGCCAAGCCTAAAGCCAAGTCTTATGTAATTTAAAAGAAGCATTTCAAAGTTTTCTGCCTCGGATAAATATACTGTGAAAATATTTTTTAAAGCAGCCCTGCCAATCTTTGTTTCTATAGCATTAAATACCTTAGAAGCTTTTTCAATGCAGGTTTCAACATCTATAACAGTTTCGATTAAATTAGGGATAAAGGAAGTTTTTAAGGTTATTTTTATAGGCTTTTTATCACCATAATAACTTTCATATACACAGGTTAAAAAACCATCAAAGCTTCCGTCATATAAATAAACAAAATTCAATGCCATCACCTCAAAATTCACCATGAATACGAGTGAAAAAATCATTTTTCCCTACAATTGCAGGAAGAGAAGGAAAAAATGACAGTTGTTCAAAGCTTTCCTGCTGGCTTATTGTTTTGAATTCTTTGGATTTATCTAAAAGTCTATTTTTAATTAAAGAGTCATCAAAGCTAACATCACCATAATATCGTCCGCTGCACAGGATAAAATATTGTGCTCTTTTTAGCACCACTCCTATTTTTTTTAGGTCTGAAAAGCTTAGTCTATGAACTTTTCTTATGGAAATAATTCTTTGAGCGGAACGCACACCTATTCCAGGCACTCTAAGAAGAGTATTATAAGGAGCTTTATTTATCTCTACAGGAAATTTGTCTATGTTAGTAAGAGCCCAAAAGGTCTTAGGATCAAACTTAGTGTCCAAATTAGGATTTTTATCTGTTAACAGCTCTGAAGCATTAAAACCATAAAATCTTAGGAGCCAATCTGCCTGATATAGCCTGTGTTCCCTTAATAGCGGTGGATGGGCTAGAGCTGGAAGATTTGGGCCTTTTGCTACGGGAACATAAGCTGAATAGTAGACTCTTTTAAGCTTAAATTTATCATACAGGCCTTGAGAAAGGGATAAGATCTTTCTGTCGCTGTCTCCTGTAGCACCTACTATAAGCTGAGTGCTTTGCCCTCCTGGTACAAATAAATTTGAAGGTTTTCCAAAGCTTTTTTCATATTGATTTTCAACTATGCCTCCGTGAATAAGCTGCATTGGCTTTAGAATGCTTTCCTTATTCTTTTGAGGAGCGAGAATTTTTAAGCCTGCAGAGGAAGGAAGTTCTATATTTACGCTCATTCTATCCGCATACATACCTGCAAGCTTTATTAATTTTTCATCTGCTCCCGGAATAGCTTTTACATGTATATATCCGTTGAATTTATGTATGGTTCTTAATTCTTTGATTACTCTTATCAAAAGTTCCATGGTATAATCAGGAGTTTTAAACACTGCAGAACTTAAAAAAAGTCCTTCTATGTAATTTCTTCTGTAAAAATTCATAGTAAGATTGATTACTTCCTCAGGAGTAAAAGCTGCTCTGGGGATATCATTTGTAGCTCTGTTTATGCAGTATGCACAGTTATAAATGCAGTAATTAGTTAGCAATATTTTAAGCAGTGAAATACATCTTCCGTCTGCAGAAAAACTGTGACATATGCCTGCTTCAGCTGCATTACCAAGTCCACCGGCTGTGTTTTTTCTATTGCTTCCGCTGGAGCTGCAGGATACATCATATTTTGCACTATCAGCAAGAATGCGCAGTTTATCTAAAACTTCCAAAATATCACTTCCTTAAATTTCTTTTTGGTATAGATATATTATAGCAAACGTAAGTTCGCCTGTGAATAGAATTTATCATATAAGTTTTAACTCAGTGCAAAAATCAACACTGAGTTAAAAAAGAGCAAATAAAAAATATAGATTAATTATTTACTACCTGCTTATAAGCTTCTAAGGTTTTTGCAGAAGTTTCATTCCAGGATAATTGAGAAGCTCGTAAAAAACCTTTTGATATAAGATTATGTCTAAGTTTGCTATCCTCAAGAACTTTTAACATGGCTTGATAAAGTTCGTAAGGATTATAAGGATCTATAAGCAGTGCACTGTCCATTAATATTTCAGGCAGAGATGTGGTATTGGAAGCTATCACAGGAACCTTGCAGGCCATTGCTTCCACAGGCGGAAGACCAAAACCTTCGTAAAATGAGGGATAAACAAATAATTCGGAGCCACAGTACAAGTATGGCATATGCTCTATAGGGATAAAGCCCGGAAATATAACTAAATTATCAAGATTAAGTTCTTCAGCTTTTTTCTTATATATATCATAGGATATTCCTTTTCTACCGGCTATGACGAGTTTTAATCGATTATCATAGATAGCATTTAATTTTGAAAATGCTTCTATGAGACCTATTATATTTTTTCTTGGGCTAAATCCGCCTACATATAATATATAATCTCCTAATATACCATAGTATTTCTCAAGAATTTTTTTACTTTCTATTTTGTTTCTAGGATTATATATCTTTTCAGGTGCTAAATGAGTGACGTATATTTTTTCCTTTGGAAAGTTAAAATATTTTACGATGTCATCCTTAGAATAATTTGAAACAGTTATAATTCCATCACATTTTGGAATCAGATAAGGAAGCTGCTCAGTAAAAATTTTTAAATAGTTTGGACCAACTGTTTCTGGCATTTTGTATGGTATGATATCATGCAGGGTGATTATCATCTTACAAGTTTTCTCCAAGGGGAGACCTATTCCGTTTTGAGGAACGTGATATATTTCTACTTCATTATCTTGAAGAATATTGGGTATATTTATTTCATTCCAGAAATTTGTACTTGGTCTTTCACTTATATTTCTTACAGAAAAGTTTTTATTAAATTTTATATCTGTATCACAATTTTCTGGCATAAACATAAGAAAATCATCAGAGTTATCCAAATTGTTTATCGAATTTATTATTTGATAAGTATAGTTTCCTATACCTGTACCTCTATACCATTTGGCTGCTCTTCCATCAATGCCGATTTTCATACTGGTTAATCCTTTCGTAATAGTCATAATCCATTATATTAACAGTAAAGCAAAAGTGTTATATAGAATTTGTATTAAATATTAATTATTTAACATATAAATTATATGGGAGGTGATTGGTGGTATGATGAGAGAATTTGAAATAGAAAGACAATTTAATATTAAAATCGAAAGTATCAGACCTAATAAGGGAGTGTATTATTTAAAGACGGATAGCGGGCTAAGGTGCCTTAAGAAAATAAATTATGGAGTTCAAAAGCTGCTGTTTGTTTATGGAGCTAAAGAACATCTCATCAAAAATGGATATACCAATGTGGATAAATATTATCTTAATACGGAAGGATTGCCTTATGCTTTGGTAAATGAAGATATATATACTTTATCCACATGGATAGACGGAAGAGAATGTGATTTTCAAAAAGAAGAAGATTTGGTGGCAGCTTCGGAAAACTTAGCCTTGCTTCACTTGGCATCCAAAGGATATGAGCCTCCTGAAAACAGTAAATTAAAAACTGATTTGGGACGATGGCCGCATCTTATGGAGAAGAGAATTAAATCCTTTGATAAAATGAGGGAGATGGCGCGAAAAAAAACGTCAAAAACTACTTTTGATTTGAAATATATTAAAGAAATTCAATTTTATAAGGATATGGGAAAAAAAGCTCTTGGGGCTCTTGAAGATTCAAAGTATATGGAACTTTGTGAAATATCGGAGCAGGAGAAAAATTTTTGTCATCATGACTATACCTATCATAATATAATTATTGATCAAGAAAACAGAGTGAACATAATTGATTTTGATTATTGCAAAAGAGAAATAAGAACTTATGATATATCTAATTTCATGATAAAGGTACTTAAACGCTGTAAATGGGATATAAAAACCTGCAGGCTCCTTTTGGATGCCTATGATAAGATATATCCTATAAAAGAAGAGGAATATAAGGTATTATACGCTTTTTTGCTTTTTCCTCAAAGGTTTTGGAGACTTTCCAATAGGTTTTATTACAATGAAGTTAATTGGGGACAAAACACATTTACCAAAAAAATTGATGAATTAACGGAAGAACAGGAGATATATTTGAATTTTATAGATGAATTTAGAAAGACATATCTTGAGTAATAGGGGACGGTTCACAAAAATTGATAGTCTTATCAATTTTGTGAGCCGTCCCTATTATTTATTGCACATAAGTATGGAAGATACATATTATGTAATGAGGAAATTTCTTTAATTCAAGCAATATTTGTGGAGATGAGAGGTTGGATATAGGAGATACAGTGGTAAGAAAATCCTATGGAAAGGACATTACCTTTAGAATAATCGATATTAAGGACACAAGAAAGGGTAAGCAGTTTGTTATAAAAGGTTTAAATTTGCGACTTATAGCAGACTCTCCACCAGAAGATTTGGAGCCTGTTAAGGAAAATTATCATAATAGAAATGACGAAGCTTTAAATAAGAAAGTTAATATTGCAATAAAAAAAATATTAAGTTCCAGGCATGATGGATATAGAAATGTAAAAACAAAAGCTAGTAAACATAGTACTACATCTAAAGAATTAATGTTTGGAAGACCTGGAAAGGTTCTTCATATAGATGGAGATTCGGAGTATTTACAAAATTGCTTAAATGCGTATAAGCAATTATCTATAGAGGCTGTTGGTAAAGTTATTCCAGAATACGACCAACCTAAAAAAATATTGGATATAGTTAAAGAGGTTAAACCAGATATAGTAGTGCTCACTGGACATGACAGCATATTAAAGGATGCAAAGGACTATGGTGATCTTAATAACTATAGAAATTCTCAATTTTTTGTTGAGGCAGTGAAGGTGCTCAGAGAATTGCAGGGAAGCTATGATGAATTGGTTATATTTGCAGGAGCGTGCCAATCCTGTTATGAAAAAATATTAGATGCAGGGGCAAACTTTGCCAGTTCCCCAAGCCGCGTTTTAATACATTGTTTAGATCCTGTGTTTGTGTGTGAAAAAGTAGCCTATACTAATATAGAAAATATAGTGCCAATACAAGAAGTGCTGGATAATACTATTACTGGACTTAAAGGCATCGGGGGTATGCAGACTAGAGGAAAGTATAGAGAGGGATATCCGAAATCTCCGTTTTTATAAAAGGATATGTTTTGACTGAAAGCGAGAAATTATCACATCTTCTATAAACCGTGGTAGTTCACCAGCGAGACATGAAAGCTAAAATGTTTTCATGTCTTAAAAAATATAAACTAAAAAGAAGCAGTTAACTTAAAAAGTTTATTAATTACTTTTCATTTAACAAAGGCTTTAACAATTCTTGTATAATATCCGGCTTACCAGCATCATTATAATAATTTATAAGTTTGAGTATTATCATATTAGTGGAAGAGATTGTCTCAGATTTTATTAATTCTAAAATTTCATTTTTAATTTTATTTATCTCTGAAAAATCATCTTCATTTATTAGTATGGATAGAAAGTCGTCCATAGGCTCCAGTATAAGTCCAGTGTTATTGAATTTTTTACACGCATTTATTGATAGTCTATAATATTTTTTAGCTAAATCTATATTTCCTATTATTTTGGACGTTTCACCTATCTGGTTGTATATATTGCATAGATACTCGCTGTCAATGGAATCATTAAAAGCATCTATTAAATAAATTAGCTTGTGCATATAGTTTTTAGTATTTTCTATATCGTTTAAATTTGTATAGATATTCACTATATTGTTTGTAACTAGAGCTATATTTTCGTGGGCTTCACTCTCTTCAGAATCTAATAAGAATTTGTATAATTCTAATGCACTTTTATAAGATTTTTTTCCATTAAAGCAATTAGCCTTTAATACATTAAGCTTAAATTTATTTTGCTTAGTTAAATTTTTAAATCTAGCTTCTATATTATGAATTTCTTTTATGCAATTATCATATTCCTTAAGTTTTTTGTAGGCCAAAGCATTATTAAACCAAGCTTTGTAGGATAAAGATTCAGGAATGATTGCTTTAGGAATCGCTAGTGCCTTATTATTAAAATCTAAGGCTTCTCTATACTTGGATAGAGAAATACAAACTGTACCCATTTTTTGCAGCAGATTAAATAAAACAATATCAGTAAAAAATTTATTGTAATTTTCATAAGCCTTTACATAATAAATGTAGCTCTTATCGTAAATTCTATCTTTTTTGAATATATCAGCGATCTTTTCGTAAATTGTTAATTTTTTCTCGGGTACATCATAAGCTATTAAAAATTCCTCTATTTGCTTAATGATAGTGATGAAATCTTTTGAAGTAGTATATTCAATAGTTCCTAAGCATTCAATGTATATATCAGCTACTTTATTTGCTTGGGTATTTATATCTTCCAATAAATATGATGAAGTTAAATAGAAAGCTATATTTCTCTCACTGCATATATTGTTTACGTTTTCTGCAATAATTTCAGCTACGCTTGGAGTAAGTTTACTTTTTCCATTTTCTATTATGCTTATGAGTTCTCTAGTAATTTCCCCACCCGTTATTTCATATTGTTTTATTTTAAAGTCTTTTCTAATCTTCTTTATTTTTTCCCCTGGTGATAATATTTCATAAAGCATAAATTATATTGCACTCCTTTTGCGGTCATTTCTATATAGTATACAACATAAGTACAGATTTATCACTAAGTTCTAATTTCTGTATGTGCTTTTGTTTTGTAAAATATTTTATTTCTATTGAAAAAGCAATATTGTATGATGTAGTATATGAAGGAAGAGAAAATATTTTTTACTTAACTTAGTATTTAATTATAATTAAATACATTACTAATCTTTCATTATAAGTAATCGTATACTTATGTCTTATGGGAAATAAACAATTGAAAGGAGTAAAATATGTGTAAAAAAAAGGTTTGGTGGAAAGAGAGTGTAGTATATCAAATTTATCCAAGAAGCTTTAAGGATAGTGACGGTGATGGAATGGGAGATTTACGAGGTATAATTGAAAAATTGGACTATCTAAAAAATCTAGGCATTACAATGGTTTGGCTGTCTCCTATATATAAATCTCCAAATGCAGATAATGGTTATGATATTAGTGACTATCAAGATATAATGGATGACTTTGGAACAATGGAAGACTTTGATGAATTGCTTGCTTCCGCTCATGGAAGAGGAATAAAAATCATTATGGATTTAGTGGTTAATCATACTTCTGATGAACATAAATGGTTTATAGAAAGCAAAAAATCAAAGGACAACCCTTACAGAAATTATTATATCTGGAGAGAAGGCAAAGAAGGTGCAGAGCCTAATAATTGGGGTTCCTGGTTTGGAGGAAAGGCTTGGGAATATGATAAAGAAACTAATATGTATTATCTACATATTTTTGCAAAAAAACAGCCTGATTTGAATTGGGACAATCCTAAGGTAAGAGATGAAGTTTTTAAAATGATGACTTGGTGGCTAGATAAGGGTATCGATGGTTTTCGAATGGATGTAATAAGCCTCATATCTAAAGTCAAAGATTTGCCTGATGGAGAAACTCATGGAGGTTTGTATGGAGATTTATCACCTTACTGTATACATGGACCACATGTTCATGAATATCTTAAGGAAATGAATGAAAGAGTACTATCCAGATATGATATAATGACCGTGGGAGAGGCCAGCGGAGTTACTATTGAAGAGGCAAAAAAATACGCTGGATATGCTTCAAAAGAGTTAAATACGGTATTTCAATTTGAACATATGGATCTCACTAACGGAGAATACGGAAAATGGAGCAATAAAAAATTTTCATTAGTGGAGCTTAAAAAGGTTTTTGATAAATGGCAGAAGGGATTGAAGGGAGAGGCGTGGAATTGCTTGTTTTGGAGCAATCATGACCAGCCAAGAGCTGTTTCACGTTTCGGTAACGATACCAAAGAATATAGGGAAATTTCAGCTAAAATGCTAGGCACATGCCTGCATATGCTAAAGGGTACTCCTTATATATATCAAGGTGAAGAATTAGGCATGACAAATGTAAAATTCGATTCTCTAGAGGATTATAGAGATATCGAAACTATAAATGCATATAAAGAAAATGTTGCTGGAAGAGGCATAAAGCCTGAGGTTATGATGGACTATATCTATCACGTAGGCCGAGATAATGCTAGAACTCCTATGCATTGGGATGTAACCCCTAATGCTGGCTTTACCACTGGTGATCCTTGGATAAAGGTAAATGAAAACTATAGTGAAATCAATGCGGAAGCTCAGATAAATGATGAAAATTCTGTATATAACTACTATAAAAAGTTAATCTCCTTAAGGAAAGAGAATGAAATAATAGTGTATGGGGATTATGAATTGCTTTTGCCAGAAGATCCATACATTTATGCTTATACAAGAAGCATGAATAATGAAAATTTATTGATTGTATGCAATTTCTCTGAGAATAAATTAAGTTTTACAATACCTAAAAAATTTCAAGAAAGCAATGGGAAACTTTTAGTATCAAATTACCCGGAAGAAAAAGCATCATCAGTAATAGAATTAAGACCTTACGAAGCAAGAGTATATGAATATAAATTTTAGATTTATTAAAAAACATAGCTTTACTTTTTAGTTTATTCAAATTTTACAAAGGGGGTTTACAAATGGTAAATAAAGAAGGTCAGTGGTGGAGGGAAAGTATAGCTTATCAAATATACCCTAGAAGCTTTTATGACAGCAATGGAGATGGAATCGGAGATATAAGAGGAATAATAGATAAATTAGATTATTTAAAAGATTTAGGCATAAACCTAATATGGATTTGCCCTATATATAAATCTCCTAATGATGATAATGGATACGATATAAGCGATTATAGAAGCATTCAAGAGGAATTTGGAACCATGGAAGATTTTGATGAGCTATTAGAAAAAGCTCATGCTAGAGGTATAAATATCATAATGGATTTAGTTATAAATCATACGTCGGATGAGCATCAATGGTTTATTGAATCAAGGAGCTCTAAGGATAATCCAAAGAGAGACTGGTATATTTGGAAAGATGGAAAGGATGGACTGCCTCCAAACAATTGGGCAAGCATTTTTGGAGGCTCGGCCTGGGAATATGATGAAAAAACTAATCAGTACTATCTTCATGTGTTTAGCCAAAAGATGCCAGATATTAATTGGGAAAATGCAGATGCAAGAAATCATTTATATGACATGATATGCTGGTGGCTAGATAAGGGAATAGACGGTTTCCGTGTTGATGCCATAAGCCATATAAAGAAAAATGATTATTCCGATATGCCTAATCCAGATAATTTGGAGTATGTACAATCCTTTGACAAGCACATGAATCAAAAGGGAATTCAGGAATTTTTATTGGAGCTTAGTGAAAAAACTTTTAAACCCTATAATGTTTTTTCAATTGCAGAAGCAAGCGGAGTTCATTCGGATGAAATGGAAGAATGGATATCAACTAAAAAAGGTAAATTTTCTTGCATATTTCAGTTTGAGCATCAGCATCTTTGGAATATGAATAATGTAGAAAAGCATTCTTTTATTGAATTTAAAGAAGCATTGTCTAAATGGCAGTACGCTACAGAGGAAGATGGATGGATTGCCTTATTTTTAGAGAATCATGATCTAATAAGAAGCATAAATAAATTTGGGGATGCAGATAAGTATTGGAAAGAAAGCGCTAAATGCTTAGCTCTTATGTATTTTATGCAAAAGGGAATACCTTTCATTTATCAAGGACAGGAAATAGGCATGGTAAATGCAGATTATGATTCCGTATATGAATTTAAAGATGCGCCCTCTATATATGTTTATGAGGAAAGAATAACACAAGGGATGGACGAGAAGAAATCTTTGGATATCATGAAGGCCACCACCAGAGATAATTCAAGAACTCCAATGCAGTGGAATAATGATACAAATGGTGGATTTTCTAATGGAATTCCATGGATGAAGGTTAATAAAAATTATAGATATATAAATGCAGAGCAGCAAAAAAAGGATAAGGATTCTATTTTAAGTTTTTATAAGGCTATGATAGGCATAAGAAAAAATCATAAGACCCTCATATATGGAAAATATAAATTGCTGATGGAGGATAGCGAGAGCATATTTGCCTATGAAAGAAAAGATGAAAAAGGAATATATTTAATTGCCTGCAATTTATCCAAGAAAGAGCAAATTTTAGAGGTGCCCTATGATTTATCCCATGGACAGCTGTTACTAAAGAATTATGATAAAATAAATGAAGAAAACCAATATGTGTTAAAACCTTACGAAGCCAGATTATACATGCTTGAATTACAATAGGTTATCAACTACAGAGTAAAATAATATACTAAATAAATTGCCGAGTAGCCATACTATTACAGTAGGCTACTTTTTTTAGTGTATTTAATGTTTTATGTAAAACATTTGCATTTTAAAAAAAATTTATTATATAGTAAACTCCCTAAAGGTGTATATTACGGCGCTGTCAATAGTTTTTCTGCTGAAATATCTAATATAGAAAATAACACCGTGAATAACTATTTTGCTGAGAATTTAAATAATAGGCTATGTTTTAAAAGAATGTTGATAAAGGCATTTTTCGTAATGGCATGGTTTCTTTCAGAACCCATGGGATGAACTCTAAGGGCTACTTTGTTATAATTGACTACCAATTTTAATGCGCCCTCCGTGGCGCTAAAATTGCTTTGCCCGTCCTGGGCAAAATTACGCCAATTATAAGTCGCAATCCCTAAGAGTTCCTAGAACTCAAACGATAATATCAACATTTTAAAACATAGCCTCCCGAACTGAAGGAAGTTTTAAATCAGTGTAAAAATCAACACTGATTTAAAACAGAACCAAATAATAAAAAGGATTCTCCCTTGAATAACAAAGTGCTTTCTATTATTTATGATTACAGTGGAAAGGGAATAAATTTTGATATATTTAACAAAGCGCTTTCCTTGCTTCATAAAAAAGCTACAGCTGAAAATACTTTATATCGTTTAGATGATTTTAATTTTCCAGCTATGAAAGGAACCAACGGTAAACAATTGAAACAAGGTATGCAATATGTGCTTGTAAGCAAGAGCAGAGAAGAAGTTAAAGAGGAAAATTCTAAATAAAGGCTATGGCTTAAGATAATATAAAAATTTTAAAACAAAACTAAACAAGAAATACTTTTTGTACTATTCAAAGAAAATATTGTATAATATACATAATTAATTTAAGTATTGTAAATGGAGTAAATAGGGGGCATATAAATGGCATTAGTAAATGAAAATAATGTATTGGAATTTTATCTTTCTGAAATGGACAAGGACAATATAAACTTTTTGAAAAATAGACCCAAGTTTAAAACAGAAATCAGAAGATATATTTTAAATTTAAAAGAAGCAGAAAATATGCATGAAAAGATAGAAGCTTCTAAAAAGCTTTGGAAACTTCTCTTTGAGTCGGCTATGAGTTATATTGATCCTGATAAAAGGGGATACGATGAACTTTTTAGCTATTTTGATGAATTCGTAAATTTTGAAGAATTGATATTTGCATCAGATTCTTTTTATAGAGATCACACGGTACACTGCCTTTGGGTTTATTTCTTGGGGGAATATATAACTAAAAATAAAGAGTATGGATTTTTGTTTAAGAATCAATATAGAGAATTTGAAGTTATGAAGGAACTAGGAGATGTTTTTTGTAAATTAGGGTTGGAGGACTCTTTAAAAGATTTTATTAGCAGGCTTAAGGAGTTTTATAGACTTATTATACTAGAAGATTCCAAAAGGTGTATAGTATGTCTTACTCATGATTTAGGATACCCTTTAAAAAAAATAAACAAAATTAATAAGTCTATAGGGAATATACTTCCGTATTTTTCTATAAATAATTTTAGTGAATTTAAATTTAACTTTGACATGGTCCAAAAGAATAATATTGATAGCTTTTTACAATTTTTAAGTAATGCGCTAAATATGCAATTTGGAAGTGAAGAGGGTGATGAGGAAGCTGAAAATATAGAAAGAAAGATATTTATTACAGAAAATGGAGTATATAACGGATTAAACAAAGAAAATTTAGAAAAATTAACTGAACAAGAAATAGAAATTGTTAAAAAAAGTTGGATTACAAGGATATATCTTAGCAGAAATACAAATTATTATTTTCGATATTCAAAAGATTTTGAAGAATATCAACATGGAATTATGAGTGCATTTCTGCTTATGAGAACAGTAAAGTCTTTTGCTAATTCTAAGTTGCAATATAGTAATAAGTCGGATATTTCATCAAATGATGTGGATTATTCCTCCTATGGAACAAAACGTGAAATACTTATGACAGTTTCAAATCACACTAGTTCTGCTTATAGAATAAATGATTTAGCAGATGATTCAGCTATTCTTACCTTCATAGACGAGCTTGAGGAATTCTCCAGAATATCTAGGGCAAATCAAAACAGGCAGTATGTAGCTGAATTTTGTAAGACAGACATATATGTAGAAAATGAAGTGTTCTGCATAGATTTTATTTTCGATAATGAAGAATTGGACAACCTAGATCCTGAAAAGGCTTTTAAAGGGCGCTGCAAGAGATTTTTAACCTTATTTGATATACCTAATCTCAGTGATAATCTAAAATTAAGGTTAAGATGTATAGGAAAGCTTTCCTATGATACAAATGTATATTCCTTAGAAATAGGGAAAAAGTATGCTAAGATAAGCATAAATGATGAGGAAAAGGATATTCCAAAGTATCTAAAAGGCAGACAATTTTATACTAGAGAAGAATATGAAAATCTATAGAAGGCTGAAATCACTAAAGGAGTAAGAGTAAATATTTAAGGGAGAATAATTTAGGCGGAAATTGGTCACTAGGGAGGCGAATTTTAACCTAAATATTCACCCTTATCTGTTGCTTATTACTTTTTTTTATGTAGCATTTTTAACAAAAATATAGTTGACTAATCAACTATATAATGATAAGCTATTTAAGAAATAATAATTATAACCTATGTGGAAGGTACTGCATATGAACAAAAAGCGAGACTCTCTTATAAAATTAAACAGCAATATTTACAGATGCACTCAAGCCTATTTAGATCAGAAACTTATTAAATATGAGCTGACTATAGGAACTTATCCATACTTAATGGTATTAAATCGTGAGCCAGGCATTAGTCAAAATGATATAAGCAGAGAACTAAATATTGATAAAGCCATGTCTGCAAGGTCAATTAAAAAACTTATAGAGCTTGGGTACATAATAAAAGAGGAAAATGAAGAAGACGTAAGAGCTTATAAGCTATATATCACGGAAAAGGCAAAAATAATAATACCAGACATAAGAAAAATAATATTTGAATGGATAGACATTTTAGTGGAAGGCTATAGTGATGAAGAGGTAGAAATAATAATAGGATTTTTAGAGAGAGTTTTAGTAAATGGTAAAAATTATAGGAAAAAACAATGTGAAAGGATGAAGAAAGGTTGAACAAAACAGATAGTAATGCATATAAAAATAGATGGATAATGCTTATAACCATAGTGCTTGCAACATTTATGGCAACTTTAGATGGAAGTATTGTAAATGTAGCTTTGCCTAACATGGCAAATAACCTTAAGGTAAGCATGGCATCTATTGAATGGGTTGTAACTAGCTTTCTTATTACTATAGCTGCTACTATATTAATATTTGGAAGACTAGGTGATATATTAGGGAAGGTAAAAATATTTAGAATTGGAGTGCTCATATTTACTCTTGGTTCGTTTTTGTGCGGACTTACACATTCTCTAGTGGTGCTTGTAATAGCTAGAGTCATACAAGCTATTGGTGCTGCTGCTACTATGGGTACAAATCAAGGTATAATTACTCAGGTGTTTCCAAGCAATGAAAGAGGAAGAGCTCTTGGAGTTTTAGGAACCTTTGTAGCTTTAGGTGCTATGGCAGGTCCTCCACTTGGTGGATTTATAGTTTCAGCAGTAGGCTGGGAATATATATTCCTGGTAAATGTTCCTGTTGGAATAGCAGTATTTATACTTACCTTAAAAGTATTCCCTAGAGCTAAAACTGAAGCCAAAGAAAAGCTGGATGGAAAGGGTGCAATCTTGTTTACTATTGCCATTGTGCTTTTGTTTGGAGCTTTAGTTCAAGGACAAAATACAGGCTACAATAATGCTATGATAATTTCAGCCTTTATAATATCTGCTGCAGCTTTTGTAATCTTTGTTATAGCAGAAAGTAAAATAGATACTCCTCTGCTTCAGCTTAGCATATTTAAAAGCAGTTTATTTAATATAAGCATAATATGTGCACTTACATCTTTTATAGCTATAAGCGCATCAAATATAATACTGCCCTTTTATTTTCAGGATGTACTAAAATTTTCAGCCTCTAAGACAGGCTTATTTATGATGATATCACCGCTAGTGTTATCTGTTGTAGCACCTTTTAGTGGATATATGTCAGATAGAATTGGATCTGAAATATTGACTTTCTTTGGATTATTGATTACTAGCATGGGATTATTTTTAATATCCAGCCTTAATCAAAATTCTTCTGCAGAAATGTTGGTTATGTATATAGTTATTATGACCATAGGAAATGGTATGTTCCAATCACCTAATAACTCTTTAGTAATGTCTACAGTATCTAAGGATAAATTAGGAATTGCAGGGAGTGTAAATGCTCTTATAAGAAACTTAGGAATGGTTTTGGGAACTGCTCTTGCCACTCTTATATTATATAACAGAATGAGTCACAAAATAGGATATAGGGTAGTAGATTATGTAAAGGGCAGAGATGACGTGTTTGTATATGGTATGAGATATGTTTATATCTTTGCAGGCTTAAGCTGTATAATAGGTGCTGCAATGACTGCTGTAAGGCTATATCGTAGTAAAAAAAACAAAGATAGCAAGGCTAAGGTAGCTTAAGGATTATTTTTTCTTTGGATTCATGTAAGGAAATTTTATATTAAGAGCTGCCAAATTAAAATTAATAATATCAGGGGTGGTGTAGGAATTATTGCCAAAAAATAATCCTGGCTGCCCCTCAAGTCTATTTAAAACAAAAAGTATATAATAATTAAGAGGGGTTATTGGTATATTTTTTGTATAAAGGGACACTATAGAGTAGCTGTTTGAAATTATTAGTGATAAGTAAGGAATAAAATTAGCTTTAAGTTCAAGATTGCTTTTTAATGTATCATGAATAAATTTATTAGTACTTTTATCTGAATGAATTTCTAGGTGCTCATCATATTTAATTTTTTTAAGCTGTATTTCGTTTATAAATAAACCTATTATATAGTTATAAAGGCTGATTTGCAAATTGGTATAAACTTGAATAGAATTGCTATTTTGAGTAGAATTTAAAGGGTTAGTGGCTATGAAGCAGTACAATGAATTATAATTTCTATATATATAAGTGTTATCTTTCACTAAAGGATTGGCATTATTTAAAAAGTTAGCACAAGGAGGAAGAATAGCATTTTCATAAGTATTGCAAATATTTTTACGTTTTTTCATTAACCCTCACCGCTTTTCTATATCATAAGGTTATTTATACATTACATTCTATGAAAAAATGCCGAAGTTTGATTATATAATTAAACTTCGGCATTTAAACTATTTTAAATTATTCTAAGTTTCCTTTTTTCTTTCTAAAAATTAGTATTCCGCCCAGTATAATCAATATTACTCCTGCAGCTCCTAAAACTTTATCATCAATGATAGCTCCTGTTTTAGGTAGTGAAGAGCTGCCTGAAGCTGAGGCTTGTGCACTTATATTTTGAGTGTTATTGTTATTTCCGGTATTTGTTGTAGTATCTGTTGAAGTTGATGCTTTAACATCATTGGTTGATAATACATATTCTGAGCAATGTACTATTTGAATTACTGCCCATCCATCACTGTCAACATTGATAGCATTGCTAAGCTTTTCTAAAGATTTTGTTGAAGGATTGTAATAGAACAAGTATAATCCTTTTTTGTTAGCATAATCGCTTCCTAAAAGTAATTTAACTGTAGCTTTTCCTGGAAGAACTCCATTATCAGCAAATTTAATAAGTATTGAATTATCATCTTCTAATTTATTTAAAATATCCTTGGCATCTTCAGATGTAGAAGAATCAATTTTACTTATAGAAGTTGTTAAATCAATATTTTTTGCGGTTTCGCTAATATCTTTTCCACTAAAGGACCATTCAGCATTATTTTGTTTAAACACTATGGTTTTGTCTTCACCGCTTATTGCTGAAAATATTGAAGAATCTACTATAGGATTACTTTCAGAATTTACATTTATAGTTGTACCGCTATTTGAATTAGCTATGGCGCTTTGAATATCACCAGGAGAATTAGTTATCTCAACAGCTGAATTGTAAGTAACTTTTACTGTACAAGTATCTTTAAAAGCACCATCTAGAGTTTCAATAGTTATTGCCGCATTACCAAGGCCTACAGCCTTTACGTTTCCTTCAGCATCTACGGTTGCCACATCTGTATTGCTAGATGTCCATTTTACATCCTTATTATCAGCATTAGCTGGAAAAATGTTGTAGGAAAGCTTATGAGAATCTCCTGAAAGCATTTCTATACTATTTTCGTCTAATTTAACTGAGGATACGTGAAGAATATCTCTTGTCAAAGTGATTGTATAATTTTTTGTTGAGCCATCTTCAGCAGTAACTACTATCGAAATAGTATTATTGCCTACAGCAATGTTATCTACCGATGCTTTTCCGTCTACTACGGCTTTGCCATTTATAGTTGCAGTAGCTTTTGAATCTTCAGCAGCTATAGATATATTTGCAGTGTTTATGCTGTTATCTATTTCAGCAGTATATTCAGTAACTGCAGAGCTAAATGCAGGAGATAAAGTAATATTATTTTCTCCAGATGCTAGAGAGAGTGATTTTAAATTAGCATTGCTTGATTTAGGAACTGAAATAGCTGTAGTTTGGCCATCTGAAACTGAATATGTACCAGATAAATCTGACTGTTTTATGCCTTGAGAATTATACAAACTCAAATTTATATTGGAACCTGTTATGCAGGCTATTTTTACATTTTTGCTATCATCAACTTGAGCTGTTCCTATTATATCGCTTCCCTGAGTTGCTACAGCAATGTCACCTGAATTTGCATCAACAGAACCTGAGATATATCCATATCCGCTGGAAATTCCAGTTACCTTTTGAGTATCACCGTTTGTGGAGCCGTCCTTTATTCTTATGCTTATATTTTGACCTGTTGCATCAGTAGGAAGCTGGGCAATCTTGGCTGTCACAGTTGTTGGAGTAGAACCCGTAATTCCAGTGTATCCTTTTTGAGACCAAGTATCATTTGTCTTATCATATATTTGAGCTACTTGAGTACCATTTTGAGCACCTGAATTGATATAGGCACCTAATTTTAAACTAGAGCCAGTACCAGTGATATTTATAGCAAAAGGTTCATTTAAATACACATATTTAGGATATATGGATAATTTGTAAGCAGTATTTTGTGTAGCTGCATATGGCGCTCCATAAGATCCAGCAGCCCAGGTATCTGTATTCCATGGATCATATCCGCCAGAAGGCTGAGACCAAGGATTACCATTGTCAGGGTCAGATTTTTCTACATCTGCCATAGGTACGGGAGTATTTCCGTATATATCTTTAGGGTGACCAGTGCTTCCGAAGCCAACATAGCTTTGAGAAGAATCCGCAAGCCAATTAACTATGTTAATTGAAAGTTTAGCAGCATTACCAAGGTCTGTCCATCCATTATAGCCAGTTTTAGATTTTCCGTTAGTTGCGTTTAAATATTTAGAAGTGGAATCTTCAACGGGAGAAGAATCACCTAAAAATGCAGCTCTGCCATTACTTGGCTTGGATATAGCAACAAAAGCTCCTTCTTTTTCCCCTCCGAAATATATGCTTTTTCCTCCATGAGAGTTTTCTACTCCGGAACTCCAAGGCACCAGGCTGTCGCTGTCATGGAAATATACTATTCCTTTAGCTTTGCTGGAATCTGTAATTGAAATAGTTGACCCAGCGGCCATTAGTATTTTTTGTCCAACAACGCCATCAGTCAAGCCTTCAGTTTCGTTAGCAGGTCTTATATCAGTAGGACCTGATTGTCCATTTTGTGGGTTTGAATCGCCAGCGTTAAATCTGAAACGAACTCCAAAGTTCTCAGATAGCCATCCTTTAGATGCATCATCAGGGTTTCTTAAGTCACCATACACGCCACCCATATTGTAGCTGCCATTGGTACATCTATTGTATCCATCATATACTTCTGTGGAGTCCCAAGTGTTTAAATCTCTATCACCGTTATAGTGATCTCCTATGAAGTAAACTCCTTTTCCAGCATCAACAAATTTTTTTAATGCGGCATATTCAGATTTTCTCATAGGTCTGTTTGATTCTGCAGTTATAAATACGTCAGCATCCTTTATAGCATCATATGTAATTATTGCTTCGTTCTTATCTTCAGCAGTACCTTCTTCATCTGCAGGTAAATTTCTATCATCATAAAATCTTATAGCGCCATCGCCATTTTTATCTACACCTCTATATTCTTCCACGGTATAGCCTTCATTTACTAAGGCGTCAGCGAAGTCAGAGAAACCTCCGTCAATAACCCAATCAGCTTGCCCCGCAGTGTTGTCATGAGTGTTATCAAATAGAACTAATTTGTGATTATTTTTTGCACCTGCCTTTGGTGATTTTACTGGAATAGTGTTGTTCCAAGTATAAGCTTTGGCTGCAGCTTTAGTACTAATTACAGTTTTTCCTATTTTGGGTAAGCTAAAGCCAGAAAATTCGATAGATAAAATAACTAAAAAGCTAAAAGCTATCTTACCAATCCCGTGTTTTTTAATAGACATAAAACATCATCCTCCTAAAAATAAAGCTCAATAATAAATTCTAATGCAGTAAAATATTAAAAAAAACATCAATTAAATTAATAATTGTTAAAATATCTTAATACATTTATAGCCTTGATAATTATATATATAATTTTAATTAAGAGTACGTTTTAAAAGTAATTGTATTAAAAATTGTATTTTTTACAAATTTAAACTGCATATATAGTAAATTTACCAATAATTAATGTAAATTTTTTATTATAATGAAATGTATGGAATTATATAAAAAAATATAAATGCTAAATTATTAACAAAAAAATCGTAATAACGAATAATTATTTAAAATCGTGCAATAATATACTTGTTTACAGAGTAAACACAGAATGTTTACATAAAGTTAACATTGACAAATATGTTTGTTAAGTGATAAAATAGTATATTTATTTGACAAATTATAAGTTGTTAGCTATAATATAATTGTGGAAAGAGGGTGTTTCTATGGAAAAATTAAATAAACTTGCTTCCATAAAAAAGGACATAGAAGATCATGTTGGGGAAGCAGTTACATTGAAGGCAAATGGTGGCAGAAGAAAAGTTCTTATTAATAAGGGCTTTATTGAAAAAACGTACCCTAGCATATTTGTTATCAGATTGGATAATGACACCCACAGGACAGTGACTTACAGTTATAGTGATGTACTTACTAAGACAGTTCAATTAGTTTATGTATAACGTACATAAATATCCAAAAGATCATCTTGATATATAACAAGGTGATCTTTATTTTTTTACCTGTAGTATACAATATTTTGAAATAATTATTTTTTATACCAGGAATTTTGTAATATAGGAAGTTTAATGATATATATAATATAATCATAACATTAATAGTAAATTTAAATTATTACATAAAAAAAGAAAGATGGTGGGTATCCATCTTTCAACTATGGTATAAAAGGGTATTGAGAATTTATGAGAGGTTATATGGTCAATAACCATATACTATGATACGTCAAACTTTGTCGTCTGTCAATATAAAATTAAAAATTATAGCAATATTATGCATGAATATTGCAGGATTATACGATTGAAATCGCCTCTTTTAAGAGGCGATTTCTACATAAGCTCTTAACTCTTAATTTATTACTTATAATTTGTAAATCACAAATCGAAGCTTTAAATCAGTATAAAAATCAACATTAATTTAAAATAGATTCTAAAAATAAAAAAATAAGTAATATTTTCAGTAAATGGAATATATATTATCAGTAGATATTATAGGGAGGTATAATAGTATGGCTGCTTTTGATTTAATAAAAGAAAGTATAGAATATGAACAATTGCTTGAAGAAAATTTTACTGATACCATGGTAAAAGGGGAATATCTCATACCTGATACTCATCCAGATGTGGCAGAAATACTTATGGTAGAGGTTAAACCCTACATAGTTACAAGAGAAACTATGCAGGACAAGGTATATGTAGAAGGACAAATTTTCTATAATGTAATCTATCTTGCAAAAGAAGAAGAAACAATGGGAGTATATAATGTTACCTATACGGATAAGTTTTCAAATTATGTGGACATAAAAGGTGCGGAGCATAAAATGTTATGTGAAAGCGAATGTTATATAGAGCATATGGACTCTAACATAATAAATGAAAGAAAAGTTGGAATAAGCGGAATAATAAAGCTTAAATCAGCGGTATATAAAAATTATGAATTTGAAATTGTAAAGGGTATTGGCAGGGATGATGAAATACAGCTTCTTAAGCATGAAGCATTAGTAGATAAGCTTCTTGGATCCTCAACTGACGAGATTATAATGAAAACCCAGCTTCTGGTTCCAGAAAGCAAACCTAAAATAGGAAATGTAATTAAGTGCGATATAAGGCTTCACAAAAAAGATGTGAGAATTATGGAGAGTAGGGCACAGCTTTCAGCTTTTGCTTTCGTAAATGTTCTTTATAGAGCAGAGGAAAGTCAGGAATTGGTGCTGCTTTCAGATGATGTATTCATAAGCAAAGAGGTGGAGATTTATGGTATAGATAGTTCTATGTATGCATCATATGATTTTCAGGTTGATAAGAGCGAATACAGCATTAAGCAAGATGATTTTGGAGAAAATAAAATAGTAGATATAGAATCTATTGTTAATACAAATCTAAAAGTTTTGTACAAAGAAAGCGTGGATATGATAGAGGATGCATATTCACCTAGGATTATGATGAATATGGTAAGACAAAACTATAACCTTAACGTTATGAAAGGGGCAGCAAAGGTAGAGGTTATAGTTAAAGATAATATTGATGCGTCAAGAAATTCTCCAGCTTTAGAAGTAATAATGACCGATGGAGATGTGGTGATTACAGATAAAAAATTGGTGGAAAATAAAATTGTTATTGATGGAATAGTTAATGTTAATGTACTGTATAAAACTAATGCGTCAGACAAAACTGTAGCGCAGGTTACTGAAGAACTGCCTTTTAACTGCAGCGCAGATATAGAAGGAGTTAAAATTGATATGGAGAGCTTTGCTAAAGCAAACTTGGAAAGCATAGAAGCTTCTATTGAGGCTGGTACCATAGCTGTTAAGGCGTTGGTAACCGTAGATGCTAAAGCTCACTACATTGAAAATAAGGATTTCTTGGTAGATATAGTAGAGTCAGAAGATGAAATTCCTGCTAAGAAGGCAAGTATTACAATATATATAGTTCAGCCTGGAGATTCTCTGTGGAAAATAGCTAAAAAATATTGTACAACAATAGATGAAATAGTGAGAATGAATGGTGTAGAAAATCCGGATAAGGTATATCCAGGAGAAAAGTTATTAATTCCAGGAAGAGCAGTTGTGTAATATTAAGTTTTAGGATAGTGCAGATAATTGTAAAAAATATATTTTTAGAAAGTAAGTTACAGAAAAATCCTCGAAATTATTTTGAGGGTTTTTTTGTATATTAATTAAATCATTTGGAAAAAATAAAAAACATATATTGTGAGGTGGTGATTATTTGAAGGATAGCGATAATATCTCATTAATAATAATAGGGGGAGCAGAGGATAAAAATGGTCATAAAGAAATACTCAAGAAGGTGGCTGAAAATGTAGAAAGCAAAGGAAAACTTGTAATAGCTACAGTAGCAACTGAATCGCCTAAAGAAGTTGGAGAGATTTATAAAAATTTATTTCAGAATTTAGGATTGGTGAATATAAGCATTTTAAATATTGAAAATCGTCAAGATGGATATTCCATTGATAATGTAAATATGATAGAACATGCATCTTTAATATTTTTCACAGGAGGAGATCAATTAAGAATAACTAGCATGCTAGGCGGTACTCCTCTATATCAAAAGTTATTAGAAAATCATGCTAACGGGGGAATCATTGTAGGTACTTCGGCAGGTGCTTCTGTAATGAGCGATACTATGATTATACAGGGACCTGATGATGATTCTCCTAAAAAGTGTACTCTTAAAATGGCTCCTGGGTTAGGAGTTATAAATGGGGTGCTTATTGATCAGCACTTTGCTCAGAGGGGAAGACTCGGAAGACTTATGGTAGGAGTGGCCGAAAATCCTCAAAGCTTAGGAATAGGTATAGATGAAGATACTGCCATAGTAGTAAATAGAAGCGGCGAGTTTCAGGTTATAGGTTCTGGAGCTGTGTATATTATAGATGGAAGCACCATATCAAAAAGTAATGTTTCGGAGCAATATCCTAATGAAATATTATCTATATTCAATATAAAATTACATGTATTAAAAGCTGGTAACACTTTTGATTTGAAAAACAGAATACCTTATTAATAGGTGGATATAAGAAAGGATGAAAAAGCTGAGATGAGGCTTGAAAATATACGAATTTTTGAAGGAAGAAATATTTATTCACACAGGAAATGCATAAGAGCTGATGTAGATTTAGAAGGATATGAAGAAACTCCAAGTAAGGATATAGATGAATTCAATAGATGCTTAATAAGAATGATTCCAGAACTTTCAACTCATAGATGCGGAATAGATGAAGATTCCGGATTTATAAAGAGGCTTATGGAAAGTACGTATTTGGCTCATATATGTGAGCACATTACCATAGCTCTTCAGAATATAGCAGGTATAGATGTGAGCTATGGAAAGGCAAGAGAAATACAAGGACCTAAGTATTATATAATATTTGAATACAGGTATAGAGAAACTGCTTTAAAATGTTTTTACCTAGCCATGGATATAGTAAATAAGCTCATAGGTAAGAATGATAAATTAATTAATTTTGATGACAGAATAAAAAACATAAAGCGCTGTATGATAGATGAAAATATGGGAACTAGTACAGAAGCTATATGCAATGAAGCTAAAAAGCGGGGAATTCCTGTTATGAAGCTAGGAGAAACAGGTTTGGTCCAGCTGGGGCTAGGTAAGTACGGAAAGATTATAGAATCTACTATATGTGAGAATACTGGCACCGTAGCTGTGGATATTTCCTGTGATAAGATGGCCAGTAAAGAGATTTTAAGAATGAATGGAATTCCTGTATCTTCGGGATTTAAAATAAATGATGAAATGGAACTTTTAGATTATAGCAGAACTTTAGGGTATCCTTTGGTTTTGAAACCGCAGTTTGGTAATCATGGGAAAGGTGTCATTACAAACATACTCAAGGAAGAGGAATTGCTTAAAGCTTATAATAAGCTTAAAAGTGAGTATAAAGATATAATATTGGAAAATCATATATATGGAAATGATTATAGGGTGTGCGTAGTGGATGGAAAAGTGGAAGCTGCTGCACTTAGAATTCCTCCTTTTGTGGTTGGAGATGGTTTAAACACTATTAAAGGATTAATTGATAACTTAAATCATGATCCTAGAAGAGGATGCGATCATGAAAAACCTCTTACCAGAATAAAGATAGATGAAGAAGTTATAGCTCATATAGCAGCATGTGGATATAAATTGCATTCGGTATTAGAAAAAGGAACAAAGATATATTTGAGGGGTAATGCTAATATTTCTACAGGCGGAATAGCTATTGACTGTACAGATATTATAAGCGATGAAAACAAAGAATTATGCGTGAGAGCTGCAGAAGCTGTAGGATTAAACATCTGCGGCATAGATTTATGCTGCAAAGATATAAAGAAATCACTTTTAGAGCAAGGGGTGGTGCTGGAGATAAATGCTTCTCCAGGAATACGTATGCATCATTATCCTTCTCAAGGAAAGCCTAGGAATGTATCTGAAGCTATAGTAAATATGATGTTTAAATATACTAATGGGAATATACCTATCATTTCTGTTACAGGCACCAATGGCAAGACTACGACTACAAGACTGATCGCCCATACCATGTCTCTGGCTGGATATCATGTAGGAATGACGGTAACTGGTGGAATTTATATTAATAATGAGTGCGTGGAAAAGGGAGATACCACAGGCTTTGATAGTGCAAAAAGAATTCTTATAAACAGAAATATAGATGCTGCAGTGCTTGAATGTGCACGTGGAGGGATTATAAGGAGAGGCTTAGCCTACGATTTGGCGGATGTTGGAATAATAACTAATATTACTGGCGATCATATAGGGTTAGATGGAATAAAAAATCTTAAGGATTTAGCTAGTGTAAAATCATTAGTTGTTGAGGCGGTAAAAGAAGAAGGATATGCGGTGATAAATGGAGATGATACTGTTTCTGTAACATTAATTGATAGAATAAAAAGTAATTTAGTTGTCTTTTCCATGAATAAAGAAAATGAAATTATGAAAAAAGCTATACGTGATGGAGGTATAGGAGTATATTTATGCAATGAAATAATATATGCCTCTGTAGCTCATAAGCAAATTAATATTATTAATGTAAATGATATACCAATAGCCTATGATGGAAAGCTTAGATTTAATATAGAAAATTGTTTAGCTTCTATAGCAGGACTAATTGGAATAGGAATAGATTATAATATAATAGCTAAAGGCTTAAAAACCTTTAGGTGCGATGAAAGCTTGAATCCCGCAAGATTTAATATGTTTAATGTAGGAGGAATAAAAGTAATACTTGATTATGGGCATAATATAGAAGGATATAAATCTGTAGTGCAAGCGTTAAAATCTATGAAGGAAAACAAGGTGATCGGAGTAATAGGAGTTCCTGGAGATAGAAAAGATGAGGATATAAATAGGGTAGGAGAAATTTGTGCAGAAGGTTTTGATTATATATATATAAAAGAGGATAAAGACAGAAGGGGCAGAAGGTCAGGAGAAGTAGCTAAAATACTTGAAGACTCCATTCTTGATACTAAAAAAATTAGCAGAGAGCGTGTAGAGATAGAATTAAAAGAAGAAGAGGCATTTACTAAAGCCATAGATAATGCTAATCCCAAAGATATAGTCATAGTATTTTTGGAGGAATATGAACCTCTTTTGAACATAGTAAAATCAAGGATTAAATACGAAGAAAAAAAAGAAAAAATAATGGCGTAGCATATGCAGGCATCCAAATTTTACTTTACAATTATGTTAAATGTCCACATAATAGATAAAGAGTAGAATAAATTATTGGTGGAGGAATTATGGATATAAAAGCATATGCTAAGATAAATATATCATTAGATGTTGTGGGGAAAAGAGACGATGGATACCATCTTTTAGAGATGATAATGCAAAGAATAGATTTATATGATGAAATAAATTTAAATAGAAAAGATAGTGGAATTAGTATCAAATGCAATGTGCCTTATGTGCCTTTAGACAGAAGAAATTTGGCCTATAAGGCAGCGGAATTGTTTATGGATGCTTATGACATAAAAGATGGAGTGGAAATTAATATTTATAAAAACATACCAGTTGCAGCAGGCCTAGCTGGTGGAAGTTCTAATGCAGCTGCAGTGATGCTTGGACTTAAAGACTTATATAATGTAGAAGCCAGCATTGATGATATAAGAAAGTTGGGACTAAAAATAGGAGCTGATGTACCTTATTGCGTAGGCGGTGAAACAGCGTTATGTAAGGGTATAGGGGAAGTTTTAACACATCTAAAGCCATTTAAGAATCATATAGTAGTTTTGGTAAAACCTCCATTTGGAGTTTCTACAAAAGAAGTTTACAGTAGCTTGGACGTAAGTAAGATATATAAGCATCCTGATACTCAAGCTATTATAAAAGCCATTGAGAAAGATGACTTAACTGCTGTGAGCTATCTGATGAAAAATGTATTAGAAAATGTTACTTTGAAAAAGCATAGAGTGTTAAAGGAAATAAAAAATGATATGATGGAATTAGGAGCAGCCGGTGCTATGATGAGTGGCAGCGGTCCTACAGTATTTGGATTATTTTATGATTCGGTTAACGCGCAAAAATGTTACGAGGCAATGAAATTAAAATTTAAAGAAGTATTTATAACAAGAACTATATAAGAGTATTGATTTTAAACGCTGAATTTTTATTTGGCGTTTTTTTATTTAGGTTTGTTTTATAAAAAATGGCGCATGTACGCATAATTTATATTGCCATAGAAAAAAATAGTATGAGTGAAAGGAATTTTCTAATAGGTGGGGAGTGATAAATTGTTAAACAATGTAAACATATATTTTATTATAATGATTATATTTTCGGCTTTATGGGTGATTTTTGTAGATGTTTATCGCTTTAAAAAAACATATAAGCTTAATATGGTGAGAAAGTCAAGATTCATTGGTATAACATTTATTGTTGTTTTTGTTTTACTGTTTGCAGTAAGAAAAATAATTAATTAAAGGGATGGTAATGGATGAAAGAGATAATAAACAATGAGCTGAGTTCTAATATTGATGAAAATCTAAATTACATAAAAGAGCTGTTAAAAGATAATATGGATGTAGTTTACAGAAGCTTTTATTGCGGAGAATTCAAGGCAGCTATAATATACATAGATGGTATGACGGATAAGATATTATTAGATGATTATGCTCTGGAATCTCTGATGCTATATAAAAATGATATCAAAAATGTAGAAGATATAAAGGATAATCTATTAACTGTAACAGATGTTAAAGAGGAGGAAAAACTAGAAATTGCATTAAGGTTCCTTTTGGCTGGGGACTCTTTAATGCTTCTTGATGGAATAAAAAAAGCATATATCTTGGGAACAAGGGCATGGCAGGCGAGAGGAGTGTCTGAGCCTTCAGCTGAGACCGTTATTAGGGGCTCCAGAGATGGGTTTGTTGAAACTATAAGATTTAATACCGTGCTGCTTAGGAGAAGAGTTAGAGATACTAGATTAAGATTAGAAATGCAGAATGTAGGAGTTAGATCTAAGACGGATATAGCTATTGCCTATATAGATGATATAGTAAATAAAGAAGTTTTAGAAGATGTAAAAAATAGAATAAAAAAAATAACTATAGATGCAGTATTGGATAGTGGATATGTGGAACAGCTTATAGAAGATAATAAATGGTCTATTTTCCCACAGATACAAAGCACTGAAAGGCCAGATGTAGCCGCTGCGGCCATATATGAGGGAAGAATAGCGATCATGGTGGATAATTCTCCTTTTTGTATATTGGTGCCTGCAACTCTTCCTATGCTTTTTCAGTCACCTGATGACTATTACCAAAGATGGATTTATTCAAGTATAATGCGATTCATAAGATTCTTCGGTACCATACTATCTTTGATTTTACCTGCTTTATACGTGGCGGTTACATCCTTCAGCACCACAATATTGCCTAACAGGCTTACTTATTCTATTGCGGCTACAAGGGAAGGCATACCATTTCCTGCTTATTTGGAAGCTATAATAATGGAAATTAGTCTAGCCATATTAGTAGAATCCGTCATTCGGCTTCCCAAAGCATTAGGATCAACCGTAGGGATAGTTGGAGGGCTTATAATCGGGCAGGCAGCGGTTAGTGCTGGAATAGTTAGTCCTGTGATGATCATAATTGTTTCCATAACGGCTATAACAACTTTTATGACTCCTAATTATGAGGTGGTAGCATCTCTTAGAATTATTAGAATAGCTCTTATAATAGCATCAACCGTAATAGGTTTATATGGAATAGCTTTAGTATTAATAATAGTTTTGATACATGTTATTAGGTTAGAGAGTTTTGGTGTTCCGTACTTATCACCCTTTGTTAATGTACACAAAAAAGATTTGAAAGATTCCTTTGTTAGAAGTCCCATTGACCAATTTATTAGAAGACCTGAATTTATAAAACCGGGAGATAAAGTGAGACAAAAACCATAATCAAATAAGTCAATACGTAATAAGAAATGGGGAATTTTAATGGAGAAAAAAAATTACATTACAGCTTATGGATATTTCTGCACATTAGTAGTAACTGTAGTTGGAATAGGGATATTTTCTTATCCTAAAGAAGTATCAACATGGGTTGGGGGCGATGCTTGGATTATAACCATACTGATAGGAATTATAAATATAATATTAATAAAATTCTTATTAGGAGCTATGGCTAGAAATGGAAATAAGCAGATAACCTTCATTGCCAGAAGAAATATGGGAAAAGTAATTGGCGGAATTGTTCTTTTAATAATGTCTATTGGAACTATTGTCTGCATATCGCTGGGCATGAGAATATTTGTAGAGGTAATAAAAATGTATCTTTTATATAAGACACCTACAGAATTTTTAATAGTAATAACTATTCTTAGTGGGTGGTATGCTGTGAGAAGCGGTATAAGAAGCATGGTGAAATTTAATGAGATAAGCTTTTGGCTGATGTTCATACCTATAATTATAATATTTATGTTTGCTTTCACTATCTCTGATTTTACTAATATTCTGCCTATATTTAACAAACCCGCAGCTAACTACATAAATGTAATTCCATATACATTATTTGCTTTTGGAGGAATGGAAATATTATATATTATTACACCCATATTAAAGGATTGTAATAAGGCTTTTAAGTATGCTTATAAGGGTATGATATTTGTAACGCTCTTTTATGTGTTTGTGACTGTGCTGTGTATAGCGGTATTTAGCCAATATGAAACGCCTAAGCTTTTATGGCCTACTATAACTATGGTTAAGAGCATAAACATTCCTGGATCTTTAGTGGAGAGGTGGGATGGATTAGTTTTAGCAATGTGGATGATTTTTTATTTTACTATATTTGCTAATGGATTTTCTTTTTCCTCAACTCTTCTCAGTGATGCTGTTTCCATAGGAGATGTTAAGATAGCCTCATTTATACTAATTCCAATCATATATTTTATAGCAATGTATCCTAGCAATATAGCTGAGATATATGATAGCACATATAAAGTAGCCTCCGTGGTATATTGCATAAACTTTATATTTGTTCCTTTATTGCTTTATTTAACAAGCAAAAGAAAAAGTGTAAAGGAGGCTGAGAATCAATGAGAAGACTTGGGCTAATTTTGCTTTGCGTATTCATGCTTTTTTCTACCGGATGCTGGGATAGAAATGAAATAGATAGGAATTTTTTTGTATCTACTATAGCAGTTGACGCTGGAAAAGATATAAATGATAAAAAAATCTTAAAAGATGCAAAGCCTGAAGACCCTTTTGGAGAAAGAAATATAGAAAGGCTTCAGGTAACTTATGCATTTCCTGATATAAGCGGGTATTCTGCACAAAAAAGTCAGATTCCATCGGATAAATTTATAAAAACGGAAGCCTATTCCATGGAGGATGCTATGTCCAATGCTATACTAAAAAGCAGCAGAAATATAGATATTGGGCACGCAAGCTTATTGCTTATAAGCAGTGATGTGTTTCAAAATTCTAAGATTGTAAAAGAAATCGTGGACTATTTATCTAGAAACCCTATGATTAACAGAAGAATGTATGTAGCTGTGGCAGAAGGAAGTGCTGAGCAATTGGTTAAATATCCACTAAATATGGAAAGTACCATAGGAGCGTATGTGAACGGTTTAATGGAAAGCAGCAAGAAAAATGCGGTTATAATTCCTATGACATTAAATGAATTTACAATACTTTTAGGAAGAAGTGGTAATGCTATCGTACCTAATCTAAAAGTTGATAGCGAAAAAAAAGAAATAAAAATAAATGGAATATCTATAATAAAGAATTATGTTATAAAAGGGACTTTAAATCCTCAGGAAACCTCAGCTATTGAGATTTTAAGAGGTAAGCTCATAAGCGGAAAAAAGGTTATATATTATAATGATGAGCCTATAGATATGGAAATAGATAATATAAAAAGAAAAATAAAATTAACTCAGGAAGCTGATAAATTGAACATTAACGTTCTTGTGGAAATAGAAGGGAAGGTTAAGCAATATACTACGGATAAAAATTTATTAGATGGAGGCTTTTTAGATAAGCTGCAAAACTATTATGCTGAATCTATAAGTACAGAAGGAAAAGAAATATTTACTGCTATTCAGAGAGAATACGGTGTAGACTTGATAGGTATAAGAGAGTATGTGGAGAAGTTTAAGCCCAGCATGTGGAGAAAAGTAGAAAATAATTGGGAAGAAACTTATAAATCAGCCAATATGAATTTGGATGTAAGAGTTGAATTGAGAAGGATAGGAATAAAAAAATAAGGAATGTTTTAAATCAGTTTAAAAATCAACACTGATTTAAAACAAAAAATAAATGTGAGTGTATAAAAAAAGTAGCCTTGTCCATAATTATACATGTAGGATGTGAAAGTCTACATGAAATGGATGGGAGGAAATTTTATATATGAAAAAATTATTAATGGGAATTGCAGCCATAATTTTAGCAGGTATGCTTTGTAATGTGATTACTGAGGCTAAGGATACTAGTGCGCAAGATGTTAAGTTTCAACAGGATATAAGTAATAAGATCATTAGATTTCATGTGCTTGCCAATAGTGACAGTGATGAAGATCAAAATTTAAAGCTAAAGGTAAAGGATGAAATATTAAAATATATGCAGCCTAGATTATCTAACAGTAAATCTATAGAAGAAACTAAAAAAATATTACTTTCCAGTGATGAACATATTAAATCGATAGCTAACAAGGTAATAAAGGAAAATGGTTATAATTATTCTGTAAATACAGAGCTATCCAATGAAAATTTCCCTATAAAAACCTATGGAAATATCACTCTTCCAGCAGGTAAATATCAAGCTTATAGAGTGCTTATAGGAAATGCAAAGGGGAGAAATTGGTGGTGTGTCATGTTTCCGCCTCTTTGCTTTATTGACATTACAAAAGGGGAAGTGTCACAGAATGAAAGCGTAAATGATATGAAAAAGGTACTTAATGATGATGAAATTGATTATATAAGAAATGATGAGAAGATAGAATATAGATTTAAAATAGTTGATGTTGTGAATAAGATATTTAATTAGATATATCATTAAGCTTACACATGAAGAAATTAGAAGAGTCTTCATGTGTAAGCTTTTATTGAAGCAAGATTTAATTATAAGCTTCTTTAGATATAAGTTTTAATAGTAAGTCGTATATGTCATTTCCGCTGTTTGGCTTAGCATATTTAATACAATTAGTTTTCATATTAGAAAGTGAACTTTCAGAGTCTAATATAGCATCTATTTTGTCACTGCAGTTTTTACAATCGCTTAAATCAATGGCAAGATTATGCTCCATTAAAAATTCTGCATTTTTTTCTTCTTGGCCTGGTATAGCTGAAAAAATAGCAAGCGGGGTATGAGAAACTAGAGCCTCGGTTATTGTTAAACCACCTGGCTTTGTTATAAGTAAATCGCTGGCCTGCATATATTTATTTACTTCATTAGTATAACCTATTATTTTAGTGGTCTTTTTTGATGTTTTGCTTAGTTCTCTTAATTGAGAATAAAGTTTTTTGTTATTTCCGGTTATTATAATTATTTGTATGTCTTTATTTACGTATTGAAGTTCTTGGTAGAGCTCAGTTATCTTGCCCATACCTAAACTTCCACCCATAAGCAATAAAGTGTTTTTGTTAATATCCAAATTCAAAGATGATAGGATATCATCTCTTAAATATTTTGTTATAAATTCTGGTTTCACGGGTATACCCAAAGGATATATAACCTGTCTAGGTATTCCTCGGTCAATCATTTCAGTAACCATGTCGTCATTAGATATGACGTAAGCATCTATATGAGGATGAAGCCAGAAACTATGGGGAGCATAATCGGTCATTATAGTTACCACTGGTATGTCAATAGTATACTTGCTTTTCAGCAAAGACATCATTTCTGTAGAAAAGGCATGTGTTGTTACTATAATGTCCGGTTTAAACTCTTCAAGCAATGGTATCAATTTATGTATTATCATCTCATTTATTTTATTGCTGAAACTAGCTATTGAATCATCAGTTTCAGCTAATTTATATAGCTTTCCAAATATAGCTGGAGAAAATTTAAGGCTCTTAAGGTAACCGCCTATAACCACCTTATCTAAAAATGGATTTATGTATTTATAGGTATCTAAAATCATAGTTACAGCATTTGGGTTGTTTAATTTGATATAGCTTTCTATAGCTTCGGCTGCATTTACATGGCCGCCTCCAGCTGAAATCGATAGTATTAATGTCCGCATTTAATTCACCCTTTTATAAAAAAACAGATTTATGATATATATTTATTATTTTGCACATAAATAGCATAAATTAATTATACATAAAACACAACCATTTATAAACAAGCAAATAAAAATTTCTAGGAAGAATAACTTTATCTGTTATGACAGATAATACTTATATATTACCACTTAATTAAGACTAAATTGCAAATAAAATGGGTAAGAGGTGATTTTGGATCTATGGACATGAAACATAAAAGACTTGGATACACAATAGTGGTTACAATGATTATAGTTTTTTCAACTACATATGCTATTTTAATGACTTTAGAACGAACAGACTACAGAAATTATCTTCAAGGTGAGTACAGCAAAAATTTGTATCAATTGATAGATAACCTTGAAAGCATAGATAATAATCTTGGAAAATCATCGGTAGCAGGTACTAAGGAACAGAATTCTTTGCTATTTCAAGATATATTTAGAAACGCTTCTTCTGCTAATGATAAAGTAAGTTCTCTTCCCGTACCAGTGGAACTGTCTCAAGGTGTTACAAAATTTTTATCTCAAGTAGGAGATTATTGCTATACTCTAGCTAAAAAAACGGACAATGAGAGTTCGGCTTCGAATAATAATATGGTATCTCAAGATGATTCTAGTACTATAGATAGGTTGGGAACACAATCCAGACAACTTAAGAATCAATTGAATGGAATATTAGCTAATATGAATCAAGGAAAGGTGAGCTGGGGTGAAATAAGGCAGAAGATAACAAGTTTTGTTACTGGCGGAAATAAAGCAGATATTTCTGCTAAGTTTACATCTGTTCAAAAGCAAGTGGCTCAATATCCATCTCTAATATATGATGGACCATTTTCAGATAATGTGCTGGAGATACAGCCAAGAGTGAATTCGTTGCCTCAAGTATCTGAGCAGCAAGCTAAAGATTATGTGATCAATGTGTTGGGTAAAGAAAATATTCAAAGCGTAGAATTAAGGCAGTCTACAGATAATAGTAAGATACCGGTATTTAGTTTCAATGTAAAAATGAAAAATAGAAATAATTCTGAAAATATAATTTGTGATGTTAGTAAAGCTGGTGGGAAGATAGTATATTTATTAGATAATAAAATCTTAGGAGCTCCTAAATTATCAGACGATAAAGTTATGGACTCGGCATCAGCTTTTTTGAATAAGCTAGGATATTCAAGCATGCAGCCATCTTATTCCCAAAAATACGAAGATAACACGGTAATAAACTATGTTTTCATGAAAGATAATGTGGTTGTATATCCAGATCAAATTAAAATAAAAGTAGCTTTAAATGATGGAAGCATAATAGGTATTGAAGCTGAGAAATACTTAACTGCTCATGATGATAATAGAAAGGCTGCAGCTCCTAAGGTTACCCTTGATAAAGCTAGAAAATCTGTGGGAAGCAAGCTCCATGTTTATTCTACAAGACTTGCTGTAGTACCCACAGAAAATAATAAAGAGGTTTTGTGTTATGAGTTTGCGGGTAAATATAAGGATGAAGAATTTATAGTATATATAAATGCTGCAGATGGAAGTTCTCAAAATATATTAAAGATACTAAATACGCCCTACGGAAAGCTCACTATCTAATTGTATAAAATTGATGAAAAGTGTCTTGCTAAATTTCAATAAAACCAGTAAACTATAAACAAATGATGGATTTTGATGTTTTTTGGTAAAAATTAGAAAAGTGAAAGGGCTAGTGTATGAATAAAAAAGCTTTAATATCTATTTGCAGCAGTCAGAAGTCTGCTAACAATGATAAGATAGAAGTTATAACACCGGGAAGCTACTATAAGGAAGATGGAAGCTACTTAGCGATTTATAACGAAACTGAAATTTCTGGTATGGAAGGTACCACTACAACTTTAAAAATATATGATGACAAACTTTCTTTGGTAAGAGAGGGAACTACTAATGCATTCATGGAATTCTCTAAAAATAATAAACATACGTCATTGTATAACACTCCTTACGGGGATTTAGAGATTGTAGTAAATACCTTAGATATGGATATAAATGTTGGAGACGAGGGAGGAGATGTTTTTATTAATTATAATTTAAGCATCTCAGGGCAAATGGCAGAACCGACAGAATTGAAGATAAATATAAAAGCTCAGTAATTTGGAATATAAAAGTAAATCACTCCCAAGTTTAAATTAAACTTAACTGGTTATAATTAAGATAAGTCTATTTAAACAGGAGTGATTTGTTTTTTATGGGATATTATAATGAAGAAAGATATGAATTGATCTTAGAGGTTATTTGCAGCTACAAGGGAATAAAAAAAGAAGAAATAAATAAGATATTAAAAGATAGAGAATGCAAATATTTTTTGTTTTTGCTTTTAAATCAATATAGATGCTTTGATTGTGAAAAGGTAAAACAGGATTTTAATTATAAAAGCAATCAAGCTATAAAAAATAATATTAAAAAAGCAGAAGAGAAATTTTTTATAAATAGGGAATTTAGAGAGAAGTTTTTTGAAGTGCAAAAAATAGCAAAAAAAATAATTTAAAAAAAGATAGCATTAAAAAAAGATATGTGTTATTATAATATTTATGTTTGGCAATACAATGGGCATTGTACATTAAATTTATAGGGTAATTTTTATTGTATAATGCTTTTTGGTTTTTGTCAATAGTTTGAAATGGATTTTACATAAATTAATATTTATCATTGATTGGAGGAATAATATGAGCACTAAATATGTATTTGTCACTGGAGGAGTTGTTTCTTCCTTGGGAAAAGGTATAACAGCAGCGTCCCTAGGGAGACTTTTAAAAAATAGAGGACTAAATGTATCTATTCAAAAATTTGATCCATATCTTAATGTGGATCCAGGTACCATGAGCCCATATCAGCATGGAGAAGTTTTTGTGACTGATGATGGTGCAGAAACAGATTTGGATCTTGGGCATTATGAAAGATTTATAGATGAAAATCTTAGTAAGAACAGTAATGTTACCACAGGTAAAATATATTGGTCAGTTATATCTAAAGAAAGAAAAGGAGATTACCTTGGTGGAACCGTTCAGGTAATTCCTCATATAACAAATGAAATAAAAAGCAGAGTATATAGAGTTGCTAAAGAGAGAGATGTAGATGTAGTGATAACAGAAATAGGCGGAACAGTGGGAGATATAGAATCTCAGCCGTTTTTGGAAGCTATAAGACAAATAAAATATGAAGTTGGAAGAGAAAATGTATGCTTTATTCATGTTACTTTAGTTCCATACTTAGGCAAGGCTGGAGAGCTAAAAACTAAACCTACTCAGCATTCTGTTAAAGAGCTTAGAAGTATAGGCATACAGCCAGATATAATCGTATGTCGTACTGAAAAAGAATTATCTGAAGATTTAAAGGACAAGATAGGCCTTTTCTGTAACCTTGATGGAAAGTCAGTAATACAGAATGTAGATGCGGAGAACCTTTATGAAGTTCCATTGCTTCTTCATAATGAAGGACTTGATAATCTAGTATGCGAAAAGCTTCATCTTGGCTGCAAGGATATAAATAATGATGAATGGATAGCAATGGTAGAAAGACTTAAAAATCTTAAGAAGAATGTAAAGATAGCTCTTGTAGGAAAATATGTAGAGCTTCATGATGCATATATATCCGTAGTAGAAGCTTTAAATCATGGCGGATTGTATAATGACGCAAATGTGGATATAAAATGGATAAATGCATGCGATTTAGATAAAAACAATGCGGATGAATTACTTAGTGACTGCCAAGGAGTTTTAGTACCTGGAGGTTTTGGCGATAGAGGAATAGAAGGAAAGATAGAAGCTGTAAGATGGGCTAGAGAAAATAAGGTTCCTTTCTTAGGAATATGTCTTGGAATGCAGTGTGCTGTTATTGAATTTGCTAGAAATGTTTTGGGATATGAAGATGCTAACAGTTCTGAAATCAATCCTGAAACAACACATCCTGTTATAGATATAATGCCTGACCAAAAGGATATTGATGAAAAAGGCGGCACTATGAGACTTGGTATATATCCATGCAAATTAGATGACAATACTTTCTCAATCAAGTCCTATGACAATTCATTAATCTATGAAAGACATAGGCATAGATATGAATTTAATAATGAATTCAGAAAAGCTATGGTAGATGCTGGACTTAAAATAGCAGGAACAAGTCCTGACGAAAAGCTAGTAGAAATAATTGAAGTAGAGGATCATCCTTGGTTTGTAGGTGTTCAGTTCCATCCTGAACTTAAATCAAGACCTAATAGACCACATCCGCTATTTAAGAATTTTATTACTGCAGCAGTAGCGTATAGCGAAAAATAGTTTGAAAACCAAATACAACGAATAATTAAAGGCTTGTATTTAAATAATTAGTGTTTAAATACAAGCTATTTTATTTGTTATATGTATAGATGAAAAAAATGTATAAAAAAATATTTTGTTTTTGTATGCAATATGTGATATTGTATATAATATATTGATGTACTCTTGCTTTATTAAGATAAAATCAATATGCATTTCTAACATATTTCAAAAATGTCTTTTATATTCCCATTAATTATTTTTGTGAGAATGTTTAAATGAGCTAAATATTAATTATAAAATATATAGAAAGGTGGGTGAATGCCTGATTTCCGTAATGTTTGTTTAAAAATATATGTGTGAATCAGGATACGGCTTGAGCAATAAAGATTATGAAAATATGACCTTAAATGAACTTAGAGAAATTGCTAAAGAATTAAATATTAAAAGCGTTACAAAGTATAAAAAAGGAGAACTTATTGATGAACTTAAGAAAAAATCTCCTTTGTACATAGAAAAAGATGGAGTTAGACTAGTAGAAAGAATCTCTCAAAAACCTGTTAATAAAGCAGAAGAAGTAAAAGCAGAAGAACCTGCAAAGGAAAAAGAGTTAGAAGAGACAACAGTTGTTAAACCTCAGAGAAACATAGAAACTGCAACAGAAAATAGAACTCAACATGAAGGAGAGAAAAAAGAAAAATTAAGAGAAATGATAAGCGAATCCGGGTCTGCCAAGGGTGTGCTTGAAATAAATGAAAATAATAATTTTGGATTTTTAAGAGGAAAAAATTATTTATCAACTCCTGAAGACGTGTATGTTTCTCCTTCCCAAATAAGAAGATTCAATCTAAGAACTGGAGATGAAATAGAAGGAAAAGTTAGGACACCTAAAGAAGGAGAGAAATTTAAGGCGCTTCTATATGTGGAAAGAGTAAATGGAGAATCACCTGAAAAAGCGGTTGGAAGAAAGCCTTTTGAACACCTTACTCCAATATATCCTAACGAAAGACTTAAGCTTGAAACAGGTAGCCAGCTGGATTTGTCCTCTAGACTTATGGATATAATCTGTCCTATAGGAAAAGGACAAAGAGGTCTCATAGTTGCTCCTCCTAAGGCAGGAAAAACAACTATAATGAAAAAAATAGCTCAAAATATATCTGTTAATTATCCAAATATAAAATTAATTGTGCTTCTTATAGATGAAAGACCAGAAGAAGTTACTGATATGAAAAGATCCATAAATGGAGATGTTATTTTTTCAACCTTTGATGAAGAACCAGATCATCATACTAAGGTGGCAGAGATGGTGCTTGAGAGAGCTAAGAGAATGGTTGAACAAAAGCAGGATGTGGTTATACTTTTAGACAGCCTTACAAGACTTTCAAGAGCTTATAATTTAACCATTACTCCTACAGGAAGAACTTTGTCTGGAGGACTTGATCCAGGAGCATTAATAATGCCTAAAAAATTCTTTGGAGCAGCTAGAAATATAGAAGAAGGAGGAAGTCTTACTATATTGTCTACAGCTCTTGTAGAAACTGGAAGCAGAATGGATGATATGATATTTGAGGAGTTCAAGGGAACAGGAAACATGGAAGTTCACCTTGATAGAAAACTTCAGGAAAGAAGAATATTCCCAGCTATTGATATATATAAATCAGGAACTAGAAGAGATGATATGCTTCAAACTGATGAAGAGAAGGATGCTTCCTATAACATAAGAAAAGTTCTTTATAAAGATGGAAATGTAGATGAAGTTACAGAAAAATTAATAAATCTGCTTACCAAGACAAAAAATAATAAGGAATTTTTAAATACCTTTTCTAAAATAGATTTAGGATCTAATGGCAGGTAAAATGGACTTTTTTAAAGGTGGTGCTGCGCAGCACCACCTTTATATAGCTGAATTATTTGGAAATGAAAAAACGAGAAAGAAAACTTTCTCGTTATCATGATTACTTTTCGTCTTGAAGATTGAATCTCTTTCTGAACTTTTCAACTCTTCCACCGATATCCATAATCTTTTGCTTTCCAGTGAAGAATGGGTGGCATTTAGAGCATATTTCTACTTTTAGTTCCGTATGAACAGAACCTGTTGTAAAAGTATTTCCACATGCACACTTAACCACAGCATCATGGTGGTATTCTGGATGTATGCCTTCTCTCATATTTTTCACCTCTCCTTGTGTAAACACACGTTTTTTTAACCACCCAATTATATCATAACAAGTAAGGTCAGTCAATAAAAAATCAAATTATAAAATTAAGTAGTTATTAAGTCCTTTTATTGATATAATAGGACTATGATATTTATGGATAATTGCTATTAAAAAGTAGAGGTGAAAAGATGGCTAGAAAAACGAGCGTTGGAGGACAGGCGGTCATAGAAGGCGTTATGATGCGCGGAAGCAGAGGAACAGCTACCGCTGTACGATTAGGAGACGGAACAATTGATGTTGATATAAAAGAATTTACTTCATATGTAAAAAGGCATAAGATATTATCTTTGCCGATAATAAGAGGATTTGTATCATTGCTGGAATCGATGATAATAGGCATAAAGACCTTGAATTATTCTGCATCCTTTTTTGAAGAGGAAGAAAAAGAAAAATCGAAGTTTGACAGCTGGTTTGAAAATTTATTTAAGGAAAAAAGTACTGATGTGATACTTGGGATATCACTTGTAATTTCTTTAGCGATATCTATTGGCTTGTTCTTTGTATTTCCAACATTTTTAGCAAACTTTCTTTATAGATTTGGTGCTAATATGTTTTTAGTGAATATTATTGAAGGAATTATCAGGGTAGGTATACTTCTGTTATATATGTGCATTATAGGAAAGATGGAAGATATAAACAGACTGTATCAATATCATGGCGCAGAACATAAAACTATATTCTGCTATGAAAATGAATGCGAGCTTACTCCTGAAAACGCAGCTAAGTTCCAAAGGTTTCATCCAAGGTGCGGAACTAATTTTCTTTTTATAGTAATGATAGTTAGCATCGTAATATTTTCTTTAGCGCAGTTTAATACTTTGTGGCAAAAAATACTATATAGAATTTTGATTCTTCCAATAGTATCGGGAGTTTCATATGAGATAATAAGGTGGATGGGAAAAAGTAAAGGAAAATTATCTAATATATTTGCCTACCCAGGACTTAAACTTCAAAATCTCACAACACGGGAACCGGATTTGTCTCAACTACAAGTGGCTATAGTAGCTTTAGAAGCTTCAGAAGGTCTTGATTACAAAGAGTCTTTAAAAAAGTATGGACCTAAAATAACTATAGGAGAACTTTTAAATAGCGGAGTGGAAATTCTAAAAGCAGAAAATATAGAAAGCTATGTGCTTGATACTCAATTAATATTAGCTAAAGTTTTAAACAGAGATAGGATAGCTGTAATAACTAACAGAGATGAGCTTGTGGATATTGAAGTTAAAGAAAAATTTGATGAACTAATACAGCAGAGAAAAGAAAAAATGCCTATAAAATATATTATAGGAGAAACTGAGTTTATGGGAATTAATTTAAAAGTAGAAGAAGGAGTATTAATTCCTAGACCTGATACTGAAGTATTAGTAGAAAAGGCTCATGAAGTTATTAAAGAAAAAGGATATAAATCTATTTGTGATATGTGCAGTGGAAGTGGAGCTATAGGAATAGCTTTGGCTTCCATGATAGAGGATATTAAAGTATCCTGCATAGATATTTCTGAAAAGGCAGAAAAAATAACAAAATTTAATATAGAAAAAAATAATTTAAAGGATAGAGTGGAGTTTGTTAAAAGTGATTTATTTCAGGCTTCTTTATCTAATGAAATTAAATATGATTCTATAATATCTAATCCACCTTATATTAAGGATTCAGATATAGAAGATTTGATGGAAGATGTGAGGAATTACGAACCTCGCCTAGCTTTAAGCGGAGGGGAGGATGGATTATTCTTTTATAGAAAGATTACTGAGCAATCAATTAAGTGCTTAGTTCCAGGGGGAATGCTGGCATTTGAGATTGGTTATGATCAGAGAGAGGAAGTTAGCGGCATATTGAAGAATTTTGGATTTAGCGATATTGAAGTACTTAAGGATTTGGCAGGAAATGATAGAGTAGTGGTGGGCTTCTTGTAAATGTGTAAAGATGTGGATTTAAAACTTTATTGATTATTTATATAATTATTGATATAATGTTTGAGGTAATTTTATGATTATTTTATTGTAGAATTTACTTTGAAATTATTGAGAAAAACTAATAAAAAATATTGAATATAAAATTTTTACACGGAGTTGATTATTACATGTTAGATAGATTAGATTTTATTGAAGGAAAGTATGAAGAATTATCTATAAAAATTAGTGATCCTTCAGTAATGGCAGACCAAAAAGAATGGCAGAGACTTTGCAAAGAGCATGCCGACTTAGAAGTTGTTGTTATGAAATACAAAGAATATAAAAAGACTTTGGAAGAAATTGAAGGCTCAAAGGAGATGCTGAATGAAGAAGACGACAGAGAGATGAGAGAGATGATTCAGCAGGAACTTAAAGAGCTTCAAGAGAGCAGCGAAAACTTGCAGGGAGAATTGAAGATACTATTGCTACCTAAGGATCCTAATGATGAAAAAAATGTTTTCGTAGAAATTCGTGGAGGCACTGGTGGAGAAGAAGCGGCTTTGTTTGCAGCGGATCTTTTTAGAATGTATACCAGATATGCTGAAACTAGAAGATGGAAAGTAGAAGTTATGAGTGCTAATGAAACTGATATAGGAGGTTTCAAGGAAATAGTATTCATGATAAAAGGAAATGGAGCGTACAGCAGGCTTAAGTATGAGAGTGGAGTCCATAGGGTGCAAAGAGTTCCAGATACTGAAGCTAGCGGAAGAATTCATACCTCTGCTTCTACCGTTGCAGTTCTTCCTGAAGTAGAGGATGTAGATATCGAAATAAATGCAAATGATTTAAGAATTGATGTTTACAGATCTTCAGGTAATGGTGGACAGTGCGTTAATACCACAGATTCTGCAGTAAGAATAACTCATCTTCCTACAGGTCTTGTAGTTACCTGTCAGGATGAAAAATCTCAGCTCAAGAACAAAGAGAAGGCTATGAAGGTTCTTAGAGCAAGACTATATGAAATAGCAGAGCAGGAAAGAACCAGCAGCATTGCTGCAGACAGAAAAAGTCAGGTCGGTTCAGGAGATAGAAGTGAAAGAATCAGAACCTATAATTTTCCTCAAGGCAGAGTTACAGATCATAGAATAGGACTTACACTTTATAAGCTAGATTCCGTTATGAATGGAGATATAGATGAAATTATAGATTCTCTTATCACTGCTGACCAGGCAGAGAAAATGAAGAATATGGGTAATACTGATGTGATGTAATTTGATAATTTAGAGGTGAAAGCATGGATATTAATAAAGCCATAAAAAAGCAACATAGCTCTTATAAGAGATTTATGCTTATTATGTGCTTTATTTTTTTTGCACTGCCTGTAATAATGTTTTTGGCTCAAAAAATAAATATATTTTTTATAGCATATTTGTTTATTATAGAACTCCTTATAATATGTGCAATTATTATAAGGATGGATACGGAAAAACTTGATTATGATATTAAGAGTGGAAGATTGAAGATAACTCAAGGATTGAAAAAACGTCAATATAATATCTTTTGGGAAAAGGTAGCTTATGTGCATGCTAAAAAGAATGAAGAGAAAAAGAATATAGATATAGTTATTTTAACCACCACTAAATCAAGAAATAAACATATAAGACCAGTAAGCAAAGAATTTTTAAAAAGAAATGCTCAAGTTTCTTATGAGTACAATAAATTAAAGACTATTAATCCGGAAGAAAATTACTATTATATGATCATATCCAGAGGCGGAAATATAAAGTATAAACTCTTAACTGATATTTATAAGGTCTGTGTCAAAGCAAAATATTCAAAGGAAGCTATTGAAGTTATGAAAGCATGTAAGCAATGATTCTATCTGCATTGGAAGGGAATATTTCTTCATTACTATAAATAAACTTGTATAGTAATGGAGGGATGGATATGAATGATATACTAACAGTAGTTGTGCTATCCAGCATAATTTCCCTTATAGGAACTATGCTGGGGGCCTGTATGGGATTAATAATAAAGAAGCCTTCTAAGACTTTTTTAAGTGGTATAATGGGATTTGCAGGAGGGCTTATGCTTTCTATAGTAGTCTTTGACTTGATTCCTGAATCTATAGAAAAATGGAATTTTGCAGAAACTGTTATATTTTCAATTATAGGTATGCTAATAATAATGTTATTGGACAGTTTTATACAGGTAGATAATGTTAAGATTAACGAAGGGATAAAAGTAGCTACGCTTACAGCATTAGGGCTGATGCTGCACAATTTGCCGGAAGGTATTATAATGGGCTTTGGATTCCTTGGCGGCAAGAGCCTTGGCATAAAACTTAGCGTGATCATAGCACTTCATGATATTCCAGAGGGAATGGCTGTATCGGCTCCGCTTATGGTTTCAAATGTTAAAGTATCAAAAATAATATTATATGCATTTATAACAGCTATCCCTACAGCTATAGGTGCTTGGATAGGAATTTTTGCAGGAAACATATCTCAGGTCACATTAAGCGCATGCTTAGCTATAGCTTCAGGTATAATGCTATTTGTAGTTTGTGGAGAATTAATACCTCAGGCAATAAAAATGTCTAAGGGGAAAAGCAGCACTTTCGGAATGCTGATAGGTCTCATACTAGGGCTTATTATGATAAATGTGCTATAAGTTAAATTAAAATCCTAATTGAGGATTAATTAACAGGGGAAGTGGTTGATTTGGATACAAAAATAATAAGGATGATGCCAGATAATATTGATTATCATGAGCTTTCAGAGGCAGCGGAGGTTATAAAAAATGGAGGACTCGTAGTCTTCCCTACCGAGACTGTTTATGGTTTGGGAGCGGATGCTACCAATGGAGAAGCTGCAAAAAAGATATTTGAGGCAAAAGGAAGACCTCAAGATAACCCACTAATAATTCATGTAGCTGACTTCAGCATAAATGAATATGTAAAAGATGTACCTAAAGTAGCTAAAGAAATGATGGATAAATTTTGGCCCGGTCCTCTTACAATCATTCTTAATAAATCGGATAAAATATCTAATATAACTAGTGCAGGCGGAAGTACAGTTGGAATAAGGATGCCCGAAAATACTATTGCAAGAGAACTTATAAGGCTTGCGGGTGTTCCTATAGCAGCACCATCTGCCAATATATCTGGAAAGCCAAGTCCTACGGATATAGAGAGATGTATAGAAGATCTGCAGGGTAGGGTTGATTACATAATAGGAGGAGAAAAGTGCACAGTCGGCGTAGAATCTACAGTTGTAGACTGTACAGTAGAGCCTCCATGTATATTAAGGCCAGGCGGTATAACCTTAGAGATGCTTAAGAAAGTGCATGACGACACATATATAGATGGGGCTATATTAAAAAAGCCTGAAAAAGATTTTAAGCCTAAAGCTCCTGGAATGAAGTATAGACACTATGCTCCTAAGGCACCTGTAAGAATTATTAATGGAGATATACAAAAAACTATTGAAAAAATCAATGAAATAGTGCAAAATTATATAGATAGAAATATGAAGGTTGGTATAATAGCTACTGAGGAAACAAAGTCTTCTTATCCTTATGGTGAAGTTATAAGTCTTGGAAGCCGGAGTGATATGAGATCTATAGCTAAAAATTTATTTGAAGCTCTTCGCAAAATGGATGATAAAAATGTAGATATAATACTCTCAGAAGCTTTTGAGGAAGAAGGAATAGGTGTAGCCGTTATGAACAGACTAAAAAAGGCGGCTGCTTTTGAAATCATTAACGTTTTTTGACAGGAGGAACATATGAATATATTATTTGTTTGTACAGGTAATACTTGCAGAAGTTGTATGGCAGAAGCTATATTTAATTCAATAAATGATTTAGAGGATTATATGGCGGTTTCTGCTGGGGCGGCGGCAATACCCTCAACTTTTACATCGGTTAATTCTGCGAAAATAGTTAAAGATAAATTAGGTGTTGATATTTCTAAAAGGGCTTCAGTAAAGCTGGATAGAAAACATTTAGAGGAAGCATCTTTAATACTTACTATGACAAAGTCCATAAGAGACTATTTAGTAAGTGTTTTTCCGGAACTTAAAAATAAGATATACTCTTTAAATGAATATGTTGGGAAATCTGGAGAAATATCAGATCCTTATGGTGGAAGTATAGAGATATATAGCTCCACTTTTGAGCAGCTTATGGAGAATATTAAATTGCTTATTGCAAAATTAAAGGGAGACAACAGTATATCTTAGATATATTGTCCTCTCTTTTTTATAGTATAAAAATTTGGAGGTGGCTTAATTGAATATAGCTATTGCATCTGATCATGCAGGATTTAGACTAAAAAAATATGTAATAGAGTATCTTGAGAAGAAAAATTATGAATTCAAGGATTTTGGAACATTTAATGAAAATTCTTGCGATTATCCAGATTACTCTTTATTTGTAGCTGAAGCTGTAGCTAAAGGTGAGTATGAATTTGGAATTTTAATATGTGGAACAGGTATAGGTATAGGTATAGCTGCCAATAAAGTACCAGGAATAAGGGCTGCGTTATGTCACGATACATTTAGTGCTCATGCCTGCAGAGAGCACAACAATGCAAATATACTGACTATGGGGGAGAGAATAGTAGGACCAGGTCTTGCCATAGATATTGTGGAAACCTTTTTAAATTCAAAATTTGAAGGTGAAAGACATCAGAAAAGAATTGATAAAATAACTGATATTGAGAAAAAATACAATAAATAAATTTAGGAGGAATTAACAATGAGTAATGTAACACAGATAAATCACCCTTTAATTCAGCACAAGCTTGCAATAATAAGGGATAAGAACACAGGTGCAAAGGATTTTAGAGAATTAGTAGAAGAAGTAGCTATGCTTATGGGCTATGAAGTAACTAGGACAATACAGCTTGAAGAAGTTGAAATAGAGACGCCTATCTGCAAGACTAAATGCAATATGCTTTCGGGTAAGAAATTAGCTATTGTTCCAATTTTAAGAGCAGGCTTAGGAATGGTAGATGGAATGCTAAAGCTTATACCAGCTGCCAAAGTTGGACATATAGGTTTATATAGAGACGAAGAAACTTTGCAGCCAGTAGAATATTTTTGCAAGCTGCCTCAGGATATTAAAGAAAGAGATGTAATTGTTACTGATCCGATGCTTGCAACTGGCGGATCTGCTGCAGATGCTATAACCCTATTAAAGAAAAGGGGAGCTGTAAATATAAGATTAATGTGTCTGATTGCTGCTCCAGAGGGAATAGAAGCTGTTAGAAAGGCTCATCCGGATGTAGATATTTATGTGGCGTCAATAGATGAAAAACTAAATGAAAAGGGTTATATTGTCCCAGGATTAGGAGATGCTGGAGACAGACTTTTCGGAACAAAATAGAAAAGGAATCTGGTAAAATTCAAATGATAAGAATAGACAAAAATAATTATTATTTAGATATATGCGAGACAGTTTTAGAAAGAGGAACATGTTTAAGAAGGAATTATGCGGCAATAATAGTAAAGAATGATGAAATAATGTCTACAGGATATTCTGGTGCGCCTAGAGGTAGAAAAAATTGCTGTGACTTGAATTATTGCAGAAGAGAGCAGATGAAGGTTCCTAGAGGAACAAGATATGAACTTTGCCGTTCGGTGCATGCAGAACAAAATGCAATCATATCCGCTAGAAGGCAGGATATGATTGGTTCTACACTATATTTAGTTGGAAAAGAATGCACTACCGGAGAGTATGTTAAAAATAGCGAGCCCTGTTCTCTTTGCAAAAGATTTATATTAAATTCAGGAATCGAAAAAGTTATTATTCGTGATACTAAAAATGATTACAGAGTCGTAGATGCTGAGATGTGGGTCCAGGAAGATGACTCATTAATCGGAGACGGGTCGTATTAGAATACATGCAACATTAAATAGAAAGAGAAAGATATTTATGGATAATTTGTTTTTTTTAAGTGCAATAGCAGCTATTATTTCTTTCCTAATCACACCCTTAGTTAGAAAACTTGCGTTCAAGTTTAAGGCTGTAGATATACCTAGGGGCGGCAGAAAAATACATAAAGTTACCATGCCTAGATGGGGAGGAATATCAATATATGTATCATTTATAGTAGTGATACTCATAAAAAATGGTGATGTCAATATTAAAGAGTGGGGAATAGTGCTGGGAGCTTTTATAATACTCATAGGTGGAATGCTTGATGATAGATTTGAGCTAAGACCTCATCAGAAACTTATATTTCAATTATTGGCTTCCATAGTTGTTATTGCAATGGGATTAAAAATAGAAGTGTTAACTAATCCGTTAAGTATTATAGATCCATCCATCAGCATAGGGCCAATCCTTTCTATTCCAATGACTATAATATGGATAATAGGCATTACAAATGCTCTTAATCTTATGGATGGACTAGATGGATTATCAGCAGGAATATCTCTTATATCCTGCCTTACTATAATGATAATATCAATCATGAAAGACAATATAGGCTCAGCATTGATAACAGCAATATTATCAGGATCTATTATAGGATTCCTGCCTTATAATTTTCATCCTGCATCCATATTTTTAGGGGATACAGGTGCACAGCTGCTAGGATTTCTTTTGGCTACAATTTCCATAGAAGGTGCAGTAAAATCAGCAGCAGCCTTTGCAATTGTGGTGCCAATACTTACAATGGCTCTTCCTATTTTTGATACTTTATTTGCTATAATTAGAAGGAAAATAAATGGAAAGCCTATAAGCGAAGGAGACAGGGGGCATATGCATCATAGGCTTTTAGATATGGGATTTACACAAAAGCAAGCAGTTATGGTGATGTATTTAATAAGCGCAGTGCTTAGCGGAATAGCTGTCATAGCTATTCAAATGAATTCTACAGCATCCTATGTATTATTATTTGTTGTTACTCTAATTATAGCTTTAGTATGTTGGAAACTAGGATTTTTTAAACGCCAACAATAAGAACGAGGAGATGTATTAATTGAATAAGATAAAAGTATTAACTATATTTGGTACTAGGCCGGAAGCTGTAAAAATGGCGCCATTAGTTAAAGAACTATCAAAGCGTGAACAAATCGAATCGAAGGTTTGCGTTACAGCACAGCATAGAGAAATGCTGGATCAAGTGCTGGAACTGTTTGATATTAATCCTGATTTTGATTTAAATATAATGAAGAGTAAGCAAAGCTTAACTGGTATAACTGCTAGAGTGCTTGAAGGACTTGAGGAAGTTTTTGAAAATGAAAAACCGGATATTATCCTTGTTCATGGTGATACTACCACTACATTTGCAGGAGCATTAGCAGCATTCTATAAGCAAATTAAAGTAGGACATGTGGAAGCTGGCTTAAGAACCTTTGATAAGTATTTTCCATATCCGGAAGAAATGAATAGAAAACTTACAGGAGCATTAGCAGATTTGCATTTTGCACCTACCAGCAGTTCTAAAAGAAATCTTCTAAGAGAGGGCGTTAATGAAGAAGACATATTTATAACTGGAAATACAGTAATTGACGCTATGAACCATACTGTAAAAAAGAATTATATATTTGATACGGATATTTTAAATCATATTGATTACTCTAAAAAAATAATTATGGTAACAGCTCATAGAAGAGAAAATTGGGGACAAGGAATAGACAATATATGCGAAGCTATAAATAAAATAGTGGAAAAAAATGAAGATGTAGAAGTTATATATTTGGTACATTTAAACCCAATTGTTAAGGATGCTGTGAATAAACATCTTGGAAATAATCCTAGAATTCATCTTTTGCCTCCTTTGGATACCAAAGAAACCCACAATCTTATGAATAAGTGCTTTATGGTTATGACTGATTCGGGAGGATTGCAGGAAGAAGCTCCTCATCTTGGAAGACCGGTTTTAGTTTTAAGAGATGTTACAGAAAGACCAGAAGCTGTAGAAGCTGGCACTGTAAAGCTAGTAGGAACAGATGTGGAAAATATATTTAGCAATGCTAATGAATTGTTAAACAATTCAAAGGCTTATGATGCTATGAGTAAGGCAGTTAACCCATATGGTGATGGATTCGCATCCAAGAGGATATGCGATGCAATAGTTTCATATTTCACAAATAAAAAAGAAATAGAAGAATTTAAAGGATAAGTAAAATAAGCAGAATAAAGCCTGATAGGAACTTTGTTCTGTTTATTTTTATTTTATCCATAAAAAAAATAAAAAGATTGTTTATTTTTTAACAAAATCCTATTGATATAATATGGAATTATGGGTATAATTAAATTAAAGATGATTAATAAAACTTTAAATAAGAATGAAAGATGTACTTAATTTAGGAGGTATAATCATGAAGGAAGTAGTTATAGTAAGTGCAGTAAGAACTGCTTTAGGATCATTTGGCGGAGGCTTAAAGGATGTTTCAGCAGTAGATTTAGGAGCATTGGTTATAAAGGAAGCGGTTAATAGAGCTGGAATAAAGCCAGAACTTGTTGATGAAGTTGTAATGGGTAATGTTCTTCAGGCTGGACTTGGACAAAATACTGCTAGACAGGCTCTTGTAAAAGCAGGTCTTCCAGTAGAAGTTTCAGGAATGACAATAAATAAGGTTTGTGGTTCAGGATTAAGAGCAGTTAGTCTTGCAGCACAGTTAATAAAAGCAGGAGATGTAGATGTTGTAGTTGCTGGAGGTATGGAAAACATGTCAAGGGCACCATACTTGCTAAATGATGCAAGATGGGGACAAAGAATGGGAAATGGAACATTAGTTGATTCAATGATAAATGATGGATTGTGGGATGCCTTCAACAGTTATCATATGGGAATCACAGCTGAAAATGTAGCTGAAAAATGGGGAATATCAAGAGAAGAACAAGATGCATTTTCTGCTTCCTCTCAGGCAAAAGCTGAGAAGGCCATAAAAGAAGGAAGATTCAAAGACGAAATAGTTCCTGTGGTTATACCTCAAAGAAAAGGGGAACCTAAAGTATTTGATACAGATGAATTTCCTAGATTTGGAACAACAGCTGAAACATTAGCTAAGTTAAGACCTGCATTTAAGAAGGACGGAACAGTTACAGCTGGAAATGCTTCTGGAATAAACGATGGAGCAGCAGCATTCGTTGTAATGAGTGCGGAAAAAGCAGCAGAGCTTGGAATAAAACCTCTTGCTAAGATTCTTGCATATGGTTCAAAGGGATTAGATCCTTCAATAATGGGATACGGACCAGTAGGTGCTACAAAGGCTGCGTTAGACAAAGCAGGAATAACTGCAGATGAATTAGATTTAATAGAAGCTAATGAAGCATTTGCATCACAGTGTATAGCTGTTGCAAAGGATCTTAACTTCGATATGAATAAAGTAAATGTAAACGGAGGAGCTATTGCTTTAGGACATCCGATAGGAGCTTCAGGAGCTAGAATACTTGTTACATTGTTACATGAAATGGAAAAGAGAGATGTTAAAAAAGGTTTAGCTACACTTTGCATAGGCGGCGGAATGGGTACTGCTATTGTAGTAGAAAGATAATTATATAACAATTTATTAAAAAGGTAGTTATATCACATAACTACCTTTTTATTTATCGAATCTAGCTATATATGAATAAAAAAATGCATATAATATATACTATGCTATTAAGGTTTCAGGCTTTTAATAGTATATTTTGCTTTTGAATTGAAAACTTTTACATATTTCATGCTACAATTTACACAATATTTACAATAACATTATTAAATTTGTAACATAAATGACATAAAGCTATGTATTAAGGAAAAAAGCAAAAAGTACACACAACTCAAATTGTGAATAAATTATTAACTTTATAAATAAATTTAACAAAATATGAATAATTGAATTCTTGATTATGCAAAACTAAAGACAAAGATTAGTATTGTACACATATTGACAGGATATGACAATAATTGAAAGTGACAATTTGTTGATGTTTAAAGAAGTTGCAATAGTAAAATTTTGTATGTAAAGGATAACACAGCAGGTGAAGTAATTTGCGGTATTTTCAGAATATTCAAACATATGATTATTGTTTTAAAATCCATGCTAAAAATACGAAAAGTAATGCCATAATAAGCTAAAATGAGAAATAGGGGATATAATTTAATTAAATTGAATTTTTTAGTTAAAAATCATTGTTTTATAAGGAAATTTAGCTTTTTAAATAAACATTGGGGGATATATAATTTTATTATTGCCGAACGATAAGAACATGGAGGAACTATGATTGGATAAAGATATAAAAAATATGTTACGTAAGGTTATAATAATTGATCTGATAATAGGTATAGTTCAAAGTGCAGCAATTCAGTTTGTCTTTAATTCATATGGATTGATTGTATTCTTAGGAGTAGCTGTAGCTGTATTTAATTTTGTGATAAATGCTGCGGCAAGTGAATTTATACTTACAAAAATCAAGATTTCGCCCATGGTTTTGTTTTTGGTAGGTTTTACTTTTAGAATTATATTTGCAGCTGTTATAGGATTTGTAGTTTATACTTATAATAAATACAATGCTGCAGCTTATTTATTTGGTTATACCTCCTACTTTATAGGGGTTATAATATATTCGTCAAGTTTAGCAAATCTGGAAGGGAAGTGATGAGGTGGAGAAACTTCAACCATTGTTCACAATACATCTGGGTAGTCTAAATGTTACTATCACATCCAGTATCCTTGTACAATGGGTTATTATCGTATTATTAGCTATTCTAGCTAAGGTGCTAACAACCAATTTAAAAAAGGTTCCTGACAAAAAACAAAGCGCTGTAGAAATTCTTATAGAAATGCTGCAGAATTTTGTTAAAGAAAATATGGGAGAAAAGTATGTAAGCTTTATACCTTATGTTGGAACTCTCTTTATTTTCATTTTGTTAATGAATTTGACGGCACTACTTGGCGTAACACCTCCAACAAAGGACTTAAGCGTAGCAGGTGGTCTTGGGTTGATAAGCTTTGTTATAGTTCAAGTTAATGCAATCAAAAAAGTAGGCGTAAAACATTATTTCTTAGCCTACAAGGAACCGGTATGGCCTTTGATACCTATAAATATCATTGAAAGATTAGTACTGCCAGTTTCATTAGCTTTGCGACTTTTTGGTAACATGGTAGCTGGAGCGGTAGTAATAGACATGTTTTATGGTTTAATGGGTTCACTTGGATTATCATGGGTTCCACAACTGATTATACCAATACCATTACATGGCTTCTTTGACGTGTTTGATGGTGGTATTCAAACTCTAGTTTTCGTAATGTTAACAATGATGAATATTAAGATCGTTGCTGAGCATTAAAATTTACAACACTTATATTAAGGAGGAATTTAATAATGAATATTGATGCAAAATCATTTATAACAGCTATGTCAGCAATAGGTGCTGGTTTAGCAGCTATTGGATGCCTAGGTGGAGGTATTGGAGTTGGTAACGCAGCTGCAAAAGCAGTTGAGGGCGTTTCAAGACAGCCAGAAGCAAGTGGTAAGATTATGAGTACATTCTTCGTAACTGCTGCATTATCAGAAGTTACAGCTATTTATAGTTTGCTAATTGCATTGATACTTGCATTTAAGTAATAGTCAAATGGCACCTCACCATTTTACATAATTTAGAGGGGAGGCTAAAGTTTTAATGGATATAGATATTACAAGAGTGGTAATCACCATAATAAATTTTGGTATTTTATTTTTCATATTATGGCGTATTTTGTATAAACCTGTAGATGATAAACTTACATCCAGGCAAGAAGAAATTCAAAATACTATAAAAAGTGCCGATGAAAACAAAGTAAAGGCAGAAAAGTATGTTGCTGAAAGCGAAGCAAACCTAAAAGATTCCAGAAACCAGGGAAAAACCATCGTAGAAGATTATAAAAAGAGAGCTGAAACTTTATCAGAAGAAATAAAAAATGAAGCAAATAAAGAAGCACAAATAATTATGGAAAGAGCTACCAAGGAAGCTGAAAGAGAAAAGTTGAAAGCTGAATCAGAAATAAGAAATCAAGTAGTTGATTTAGCAGTATTGCTTTCTTCTAAAGCACTTGAAAAGTCTATTGATGAAGAAGAACACAGAAGACTTATTAATGACTTTATAGCTAAGGTAGGTATCTAATCATGTATGAATTCTTAGATAGAAGATATGCACTAGCTCTTTATCAAGCTGGAGAAGAAAAAGGCAAAGCTGATTTATATTTGCAGCAGCTTCGCGATGTTGTAGAACTTATCGATGGTAATGAAGATTTGCTTAATTTACTAAAACATCCGCAAGTAAGTAATATACGAAAAAAAGAAATTTTTGGAAAACTCTTCAAGGGAAAAATTGAAGATGAAGTATATGAATTTCTGATTATCCTTATTAATAAGGATAGGATAGATAACTTAAAGTCAAAATTAAATCAGATGGAGAAAATTCATCTTGAAAAAAATAACACAGTTATAGCAACTGTTAAAACTGTAGTTCCTCTATTGCAGAATGAGAAAGACAGCCTTGTAGAAAAGTTAGAGAAAAAGTACAGTAAGAAGATAATATTGAACCAAGAAATAGATGAAACAATTCTTGGTGGTGTTTTCATAAAGGTGGGGGACGACGTAATTGACGGAACCCTGAAATCAAAACTCGAAGAGATGAAAGAATTAATGCTTAAAGCAGAGCAGAGGTGATTTGATGATAATTAAACCGGAGGAGATTACCTCAATTATAAAAAGCGAAATCGAAAAGTACGACAAACAAGTCGAAACTGTAGATTCCGGAACTATAATTCAGGTAGGAGACGGTATTGCCAGAATATATGGTCTAAAAGACTGTATGGCAGGTGAACTTATTCAATTCCCTAATGGTGTTTATGGTATGGCGCAAAACCTTGAACAAGATAATGTAGGCTGTGTTTTACTTGGACCAGAAAAGGGAATAAAAGAAGGAGACACAATAAAAAGAGTAGGTAAGGTTGTTGAAGTTCCAGTAGGAGAAGCTATGCTGGGAAGAGTTGTAAACTCACTAGGAGAGCCTATCGATGGAAAAGGTCCAATCAATACTACTCAGACACGTCCTATAGAAGTTGTAGCTCCTGGAGTTATATACAGAAAATCAGTTAAACAGCCTCTTCAGACAGGTATTAAGGCTATAGATTCCATGATACCAATCGGAAAAGGACAAAGAGAGCTTATAATTGGGGACAGACAAACTGGAAAGACAGCAATAGCACTAGACACAATGATAAATCAAAAAGGTAAGGATGTTATCTGTATATATGTAGCTATAGGACAGAAACAGTCTACAGTTGCACATATTGTAAATACTCTTACTGAAGTAGGAGCTATGGACTATTCTATAGTAGTTTCATCCACAGCAGCTGATACAGCACCACTTCAATATATAGCACCATATGCAGGCTGTAGTATTGGAGAATACTTCATGCACGAAGGAAAAGATGTTTTAATAATATATGATGATCTTTCAAAGCATGCAGTAGCTTATAGAACAATGTCATTACTTCTTAAGAGACCACCAGGAAGAGAAGCATATCCTGGAGATGTTTTCTATATACATTCAAGATTGCTTGAAAGAGCTGCTAAGCTTTCAGATGACTTAGGCGGTGGCTCAATAACTGCACTTCCTATAGTTGAAACTCAGGCAGGAGATATTTCAGGATATATCCCAACAAATGTTATATCAATAACAGATGGACAGATATTCCTTGAAGCTGAATTATTCTATGCAGGTCAGAGACCAGCAGTTAATGCAGGTACTTCCGTATCAAGAGTTGGTGGTAGTGCACAGATACCTGCTATGAGAAAACTTTCAGGTACATTAAGACTTGAACTTGCTCAGTATAGAGAACTTGCAGCCTTTTCACAATTTGGTTCTGATCTTGATAAAGAAACTAGAAAGAGACTTGAAAAAGGTAAGAGACTAGTTGAAGTATTAAAACAGAATCAGTATGTGCCAATGAAGGTTGAAGATCAAGTAATTGTTTTATATGCTGCAATTAATGATTATCTTGAACCTATAGAGGTAGCTAAGATAACTAAGTTTGAGAAAGAATTCTTAGAGCACATAAATGTACATCATAGAGATATAATAAAATCAATTGAAGAGACAAAGAAGCTTACAGAAGAAGCTGAAAGTGAATTAAAGACAGCTTTAGCTGATTTTATAAAGATATTTATATCTGAGCAATAGTATTTGTCTACAGGAGGTGGACTATGGCAGGTGCAGGACTAATAGCCATCAAAAGAAGAATGAAATCTGTAAAAAATACTATTAAAATTACAAAGGCAATGAACCTTGTGGCCACTTCTAAACTTAGAAAAGTCAGACTTTCTCTTGCAAGAGCTGAAGAATTTAACAGCGAATATGCAAAATTGTTTGAAGATGTTAAAGACAACTTTGAAGGCAACAGTATTTTTGTAAGAGGCAACAAAAGCAAAAAAAAGCTTTATGTTGTCTTTACATCTGAAAGTGGTCTTTGCGGAGGTTACAATGTTTCTGTAGTGAATAGTGTTGCAGAATTTATCGGTGACGATAAAGAAAATTCAGAAATTTTTGTGGTTGGTCAAAAAGGAAGAAGCTATTTTAGAAGATTTAAATATGAGACAGCTGCTGAATATGTTGAAGTTTCTGATATTCCAACTATAAAGGAAGCTGTTGACATATCAAGGCATATCATCTCCTTGTATGAAGAAGGTAAAGTTGGAGAAGTGTATTTTGTATATACTCATTTCCATTCTTCTGTAAAGCAAGATGTTAAGATTGATAAAATGCTGCCCATAGAAATAGATAAGACTAAAATGAATAATAATTACATTACTTTTGAACCTGATATAGAAGCAAGCTTTGATTATTTGTTAAGGGAATATGTGAAGCAATCAGTTTATTATACCCTAACTACAGCAAAGGCTAGTGAGCATGCATCTAGAATGAATGCTATGGACGGAGCTACAAAGAATGCTAATGAACTAATTGACGATCTTAATTTGCTTTACAACAGAATAAGACAAAGTTCGATAACTCAGGAAATTACTGAAATAGTTGCAGGTTCTGAAGTTCAGAGATAAGACTAAAGTGTGTAGAAAAGGAGGAGCATTATGTCCGGTAGTATAGGTAAAATAGTACAAATCATAGGGCCGGTTATAGATATAAGATTTGAAGCTGGTCAGCTTCCTAACATCCTAAATGCTCTTGAAATTAAATCCAATAATGGTGAAACAGTTATAGCTGAAGTTGAACAGCACGTAGGAGATGACATAGTAAGAGCTATAGCGCTAGAATCCACTGAGGGTTTAAAAAGAGGAATGGATGCAGAAGATACTGGAAATCCTATATTGGTACCTGTAGGTGAAGGAGTACTTGGAAGATTATTTAATGTATTGGGAAAACCTATAGATAAAGGTGAGGCTGTTGTTACAGAACAGAAGTATCCAATACATAGGCCAGCACCAAGCTTTGAAGAGCAGTCAGTTCAACCAGAAATGTTTGAAACTGGAATAAAGGTTATAGATCTTATTGCACCATATCAAAAAGGTGGTAAGATAGGTCTATTTGGTGGAGCTGGAGTTGGAAAGACAGTTCTAATACAGGAGCTTATCAACAATATAGCTAAGCAGCACGGAGGTATATCCGTTTTCACTGGAGTTGGTGAAAGAACAAGAGAAGGTAACGACTTATATTATGAAATGAAGGAATCAGGCGTTATTGATAAGACCGCTCTAGTATTCGGTCAGATGAATGAACCACCAGGAGCTAGAATGAGAGTTGCTCTTACAGGTCTTACAATGGCAGAGTATTTCAGAGATAAAGGACAGGACGTTCTTCTATTTATAGATAATATATTTAGATTTACACAGGCTGGTTCAGAAGTTTCAGCGCTTCTTGGAAGAATACCAAGTGCCGTTGGATATCAGCCTACTCTTGCAACTGAGATGGGTGCTTTACAGGAAAGAATTACATCTACAAAGCATGGTTCCATAACTTCCGTTCAGGCAGTTTATGTTCCAGCCGATGACCTTACAGACCCAGCACCAGCAACTACATTCGCTCACTTGGATGCAACTACAGTTTTAAGTAGAGCAATAGTTGAACTTGGAATATATCCTGCAGTTGATCCGCTTGAATCTTCTTCTAGAATACTTGATCCAAGATTAGTTGGTGAAGAGCATTATGAAGTAGCAACTAAAGTAAAACACGTTCTTGAAAGGCAGAAGGAACTTCAAGATATCATCAGTATATTAGGTATGGATGAATTATCAGAAGAAGATAAACTTACTGTTACAAGAGCTAGAAAAATTCAAAGATTCCTATCACAGCCATTTACAGTTGGTGAACAGTTTACTGGATTAAAAGGTAAGTATGTTCCTGTAAAAGAAACTGTAAAAGGATTCAAAGAAATATTAGAAGGTAAATGTGATGATATTCCTGAATCAGCTTTCTTATTTGCTGGTACTATAGAAGATGTTAGAGAAAAAGCAAAATCAATGATGGCTGAATAAAGGAGTGAGAGTATATGGGAGAAGCAATTAAGCTAACTATCCTCACTCCAGAAAAGCAGTTTTTCAAAGGAGAGGTAACAAGTGTTAAAACTGAAGGCATAGACGGAGGATTTGAAGTGTTATCAAATCATATGTCTATGGTATCAATTTTAGGACCTGGAGTTACAGAGTTTACAGACAAAGATAATAAAGAATATAAAGCATTTACTTCTGATGGTGTATTAAAGGTTCATAATAATGAAATAAGCATCTTATGTGAATCTTGCGAATGGCCAGAAGAAATAGATGTAAATAGAGCTGAGGCTGCATTGAATAGAGCTAAAAAACGTCTTGAAAGTAAAGATAATATAGATGTGTTGAGAGCCGAGCTTGCGCTTCAGAAGTCTGTAGCTAGATTAAAATTAAAATAACAAAAAGCGCCCATCGTGGTGCTTTTTTGCTATATAAAATTATAATTTTAATAGCCCTGCGCCAAATAAGTGTGAAGATATATACTTATTTAGCACAGGGCTATATTGCATTTCACACTTTTTCACATTCTTAATATATTAATAATATAAAAATATATTTTCATAAGGTATAAATTCCTCTTACTGTGACAATAATTTAAATGTTTGATAGGGGGAATGGATTATGAAGATTCAAAAAAATATTTTAATATTTCTACTTAGTATTATTTTTATCTATATTAATCATCAATCAGTATATGCACTAAACAATAACAATGTAGATTTAGAAATATTACAGGAGATGGGAGGAAGTGTACAAGAATATGGAATAAGAGTGGTTGTAACTAAATGTGAAAAAAATCAAGATGAAGTAATAGAAAAATTTGAAAGAACATTAGGAATGAAAAAAGAAATTAAATCTAATGACGGCATAATAAATATTAATTTTCAATTTACCAATGGATATATAGAATTTACAAAAGAAAATCAGGGCACAGTAATAATGGATATTACTGAAAGAAAATCTTATAATGATATGACAAAATTAAAGTCTACTCTTGAATGCGAATTTAAGAAATTTGATTTTAAAATATATTATTATATAAAAGCTGAAATTGATAATAATGATATTAATAAATATAAGGATGAAGCTGAAAATATTATTAAAAAATATGCATTAGAAGATGTAAATGTTGAGAAACTTTCGTCGGGATATTTTTTATCAGCAAATTTAGGCAGTAACATGGGAATAAAAAGTGGAAATAAAATTATAGATTTTAACTGTGATATATTTAAGTACTCTAGCGGAACCTACCTTATAATAGGCGTTCCAATAAATTATATTAACTTTTAAAGAAAAATATAACATAAATAACAAAAATAAAGACATATAAGCAACAATTATAAATGGAGGACAATATGGAAAAATTTATAATAAAAGGTGGAGCACAGTTAAGTGGTGAAGTAAATATAAGTGCAGCCAAAAATGCTGTTCTACCTATAATAGCAGCTAGCATATTAGCTGGAGATAAATGTTCAATACTAAGCACACCCATGTTGGAAGACGTGGTTGTTATTTGTGATGTATTACGAGACTTAAATGCTTCTATAGAAGTTAGCGAAGATAGGATTGATATAGATACATCAAATGTAATAATAAAAGAGCCTAGCAGCGATCTTGTAAGAAAAATGAGGGCGTCATTCTTTATAATGGGTCCTATGTTAGCTAGATTTGGAAGATTTAAAACAGCATTACCTGGAGGCTGTAATATAGGAACAAGACCAATTGACTTACATCTTAAGGGGTTATCAGCTTTAGGGGTAAACTTTGATTTAGGGCATGGATATGTGGAAGCTACTTGTAATAAACTAGTTGGAAATAAAATATATTTAGACTTTCCATCTGTTGGAGCAACAGAAAATATCATGATGGCAGCTTGCATAGCAGAAGGAGAAACTACTATTGAGAATGCTGCAGCAGAACCAGAAATAGAGGATCTAGCTCTGTTTTTGAATAAAATGGGAGCCAATATCATGGGAGCAGGGCAAGGAACTATTAAAATAACCGGCGTTAAAGCACTAAAAGGTACTATTCATACACCTATATATGATAGGATTGAAAGCGGAACATTTATGATAGCGGCTGCAATAACAAAGAGTAAGATAAAGATAAATGGCATTCATGAAGAACATATGAAGCCTATAATAGCTAAGTTAACCGAAAGTGGAGCTATAATGGAAATAGAAGATAACTCAATAATTGTGGATGGCAGAAATGCTATGAAGCCTATAGATATTAAAACTATGCCATATCCAGGCTTCCCAACGGACATGCAGGCACAAATGATGTCTTTATTGTGCACTGTAAGAGGAACCAGCATCATTACAGAAACTATATTTGAAAATAGGTATATGCATGCTCCTGAGCTTAAGAGAATGGGAGCTAATATAAAAATAGATGGACGGAGTGCTGTAATAGAGGGAGTTGACAGGTTAACAGGAGCTGATATTAAAGCTACGGATTTAAGGGCAGGAGCAGCACTTATCTTAGCTGGACTCGCCGCAGAAGGTAATACAACTATATCTGACATATATCATATCGATAGGGGATATGTACAGATAGAAAATAAGCTTAAAGCTTTAGGTGCAAATATTGAAAGAATAAAACAGTAAGTTAAAACTGTCTTGACTAGAAGAAAGTTCTAGGAAGAGACAGTTTTTTATTTTGTTATAAGTAAGGGGAAATTGGAATATATATTGTATATGTGATTTGAATATTTTGATAAAAGAAGATGTTTTTATGCTTATTTTACTTTTAGGAGGTCATATGAAAATAGTATTTAAATCAACTCATATCAATATCAAGTTGACTGTAACCATACTTGCTGTGATTATAATACTGATTTTACCTGTAATCATGGGGGCATTTACTAGCAAGGGACATGGACGAGCTACTGTCAAGGAAGATATTTCATTTCATTTAGAGAATAGCAGCATAAAATTGGAGAATATAAGTATTAATGATGTATCAGTAAAATTATATCTCACAAAAGAAAAAAAAGTGATAGATCTTAATTTAGATGACTATGTAAAGGGAGTAGTTGCAGGAGAGATGCCGATTAAGTTCGAAGAAGAGACTTTAAAAGCCCAAGCTGTAGCAGCTAGAACCTATGTAATAGCTCATATGAAAAAATTTGGCGGTGAAGGCTGCACCTATAATGAGGAAGCAGATGTTTCTGATTCTACAGACTATCAAGTATATAAATCCAAGTCGGATATGTTTAAAGAGTGGTCGGAAAAAGATAGAGAAGCATATTGGAGCAAAATTTCTGCTGCAGTAGATGAAACCAAAAATGAAGTTTTAACTTATGATGGACAACTTGTTACTAGCCCAATGTATTTTGCGGTAAGCAGTGGAAGAACTGAGGATGCAAAAGCGGTTTTTGGTGAAGATAAACCATATCTTAAAAGTGTTGACAGCCTTGGTGAAGAAGAGGCTCCAAAATATAAGACAGATACTACTATAAAAAATTCAGAAGTAGCCTATAAGATAAATTCCAGTTTTCCAAAAGCCAATCTTAAAGAAAGTAATATAAACAAGCAAATAAAGATATTGGAATCAAACGATACCAAATCTATATCTAAAATAATGGTTGGAAAAACAACTATTTCAGGACCGCAATTTAGATTTGCTTTAGGATTAAATTCAACAAATATATCTTTTAAATTTAATAAAGATTCAATTACATTTACGTGTATAGGGAATGGGCATGGTGTTGGCATGAGCCAATGGGGAGCAAATATAATGGCTAAAAACGGACACAATTACATAGATATTTTAACTCATTATTATAATGGAACTAAAATAGACAAAATAAAGCAATAAATAGCTTCCGTTTTGTAGAAATATAAATAAACACACAAGAATTAGTCGGAAAAAAAGTAATATTTTTGAATAAAAATATGTATTTTTTACTAATCAACGGACAGACTACAAAATGGAGGTGTTCATATGGACAAAAAATTTTTAAACAAATCGTCAAACTTTTTTAAGAGAGAGGGTTTCTACGTAATACTATTTGTTTGCATATGCGTGGTTGCCACTACAGCGGCTATAGTAGCGAAAAACAATAAGTCAAGCAAAAAGTCACCTGTAGTGCAGGAGCAGAAAAAGCAAAGTGTAGCATCTACTACTCCAAGCACTGTAAAGAATAATATTCCTAATGCTTTGGAAGTGAAAGATAACAAAACTAATTCAGCAGTATCAGTTCCAAAGAATGGAACATCATCTCAGTCGGTATCAAATGCTGTAGATACGACATTTACAAAACCAGTAGATGGAGCGCTTGCAAGGGGTTACTCCACTGATCTTCAGTATTGTCAGACTATAGGCTCATACAAAACTAATCATGGAATAGAAATTTCAGCAAAATTGAATAGTGAAGTTCATGCAGTACTGGATGGTAAGGTAGAAGCAATAGATAATGATAAGACTGAATTAGGAGAATATATAATAGTAGACCATCAAAATGGCCTAAAAACTATATATAGCAACTTGAGAGAAGATGTAAAAGTAAAAGTAGGAGACACTGTTAAGAAAAATCAAATAATAGGATATGTGGGAAAAACTAGAACTAGTTACTCACAAGAAAAGTTTGGCGATCATCTACATTTTGAAGTAATGAAGGGAACGGAATATGTAGATCCAGCTAAATATATTGTTTATTCGAAAGCAGCAAACTAAAATAAATTTTTTATTATAGGAAATTGCATAATAAAAATTATTATTTTAATATAAAAAAATTATGCAATTTCCTAATTTAACATTTTTGTAAAAATATAAATTGAAGAAAGGTGGTGAAAAATCTGCTGCTAGTATGGAAATATTATTAAATAATATCTTAAAAAAGCACACAATTTTCATAGATATATTTAATAATGTTTTTAGCGGCAGATGGCGGATTGAAAGACTACATTGAAGAAAGAGTTCTTGAAGTCGCTAATTATATAATAGATTCCAAAGCTACCATTAGAAAAACGGCAAAAGTTTTTGGAGTTAGCAAGAGCACAATACACAAGGATATGACAGAAAGACTGCCCAAAATAAATCCTATTGTAGCAAAACAGGCTAAGAGTATACTTGACTTGAATAAGGCAGAAAGACATATAAGAGGCGGAAAAGCGACAAAGATGAAATATAAAGCTATTGAAGGATAACCATATTACTAGTATAATTAAGGGTAGATTTGTAATATTTTAAATATTTACTTACAAAGATGAAGAAGTCAGGAGTGAGTTGTAATGTGGTTTTTCGGGATGGGAGCAGACATGGGAATCGATTTAGGAACAGCTACAGTTCTCGTGTATGTGAAAGGTAAAGGAGTAGTGCTTAAGGAACCTTCAGTAGTAGCTATAGATAAGATGAATAACAGAGTATTAGCAGTTGGACAAGAAGCTAGACAGATGATAGGCAGAACTCCAGGAAATATAGTAGCAATAAGGCCCCTCAGGGACGGAGTAATTTCAGATTATGATGTCACTGAGAAAATGCTTAAATATTTTATTTCTAAAGCTTGTGGGAAAAGAAGAATTTCTGCACCAAGGGTAATGGTATGCGTTCCTTGTGAAGCTACAGAAGTTGAAAAAAGAGCAGTTAAGGATGCTGCAGTGAATGCAGGAGCTAAAAAAGTTTTTCTTATCGAAGAACCTTTGGCTGCAGCAATAGGCGCAGGATTAGATATAACTAAAGCAAGCGGCAATATGATAATTGATATAGGCGGAGGAACTACAGATATAGCTGTAATATCATTAGACGGAATGGTAGTGAGAGCATCTATAAAAGTTGCCGGAGATAAATTTGATGAAGCTATAATGAAATATGTGAGAAAAAAGCATAAGCTTATGATAGGAGAAAGAACTGCAGAAGAATTAAAAATTAATATTGGAACTGCATATAAAAGAGATGTAGACAACACAATGGAAATAAGAGGTAGAGATCTTATTTCTGGATTACCTAAAAATATTGTAGTTACATCTGAAGAAATGAGGGAAGCGTTAAGTGAAACTGTTTCTGGAATAGTTGATTGTGCATATTCAGTTTTAGAACAAACCCCACCTGAATTAGCTGCTGACATAATGGAAAAAGGTATTGTTATGACTGGAGGAGGAGCACTTCTTCATGGACTTTCAGAAGTGATATCTCAAGCCACAAAGGTTCCCGTATACGTAGCAGAGAATTCAGAATCTTGCGTAGCAGCAGGAACTGGAAAGTCTCTTGAGTATCTCGATATTTTAGATAGCAGCGTATATAAGTAAAAGTAAATCATATAATTATGTAAAGGACTAGAGAATAAGCTCTAATCCTTTTTATTTTCTTTAGAATATAAAAAATATGCATGTAAAAAGCTGTGAGAAATAACCTTAGCCATTTCTATTATTAAGTTTAATCTAATAGTTCTATTTGTGAATAATTCATTATTTTCGGAAGAATCTACAATGCCAATCAGCGAAGTATCTCCTACATCTGGTAATGATTTACCAACTCCTTTTCCTGGATGAATTGGATAATCTCTAAATTGAATTTCACCAATACTATTACTGTCACCTAAGCAAGCATCTATACCTATTATTTTAGCTTTGGGGTGATTATTTTTTATATCCACTAATTTTTTTTCTAAGTTCAACGCATGTATTGGTTCAGATATAGTTCCGTATACAGGCAAAGGAAAAAACTTATTTTTAAGTAATGTACCCACTAAAGGACCTAAACAATCACCTATACATCTATCGGTTCCTATGCATATTATTATAGTATTTTCATTTAGATAGTTTTTTACAGTGTTTGCTAATTCGTAGTATGCCAAAGCATTAGTAAACTTTACTTTAACCTTATCCAAACAATCACACCCCCCAATAATATATATGAGGATAGTCATATAAATATTAGAAATGTGAGAATAAAAAATTAAAAAGATGAAAGAATTAAAATGAGGTGAAAGCTGTGAAAAATAAATTTTTATCACTAACAGTTATAATTTGCACAATTATATCTGTTAGCATAATGAATTATAGTGATGCTATAATAAGCAAAATTGAGAATGTTAAAAAAATATCAGAGCAACAATCTAGGCTCCACATTGCTGCTGCAGAAAAAACTAAGGAAGTAAAAGAAGATAAGAAAGTAGAAAATAATGCTAAGAATGAGGAGAATAAGCAGCCTGTAAATGAAGTAAAAGAAACTAAACCCCAGGCGCAAACAGCTCCAGCAAGTTCTAGCAAAATTCCGAAAGTTGAAGAAAACACTGATGGAAATTACAATGTTCAGAAAGAAGAGGATGCGAAGCAGGATACAATTCAAGAAAAAAATACTGATCAAGAACAATATCCAGATTCCTCAGCGGTGTTTAAAGTGGATGCATATAAAATAAAAGGAGAATTGAGCTTTTTAGATAAGGCTAAAATATTAGAAATTGCAAGTAAAATACCGCCATCTGACTATTATAAGCTTAAAGACTATTTAACAAATGATGATCCTGTTGAAGGAATAATAAATACATTCAGTCTGCTAAGGTTAAGGCTAGGTAGTAAAGATTACGAAACCATAAAAAAAATAGCCAGTAAATATCTAGATGTGGACTGCGTAGAAAAATACATAAAAAACAGCGATAATTAATCATTAATTTACGTGTTCTTATAAGATTATTTTGCTGTTCTTGAAAAACATTTACTTAAAATATAAATATGTAATGTGCATTAATTGCTAGAAATACTTAGAAAAATGGAGAAAAATAAGTTTAATTCTGTATAAAGCACCATTATGCCATTTGAAATAGAAGCTGGTTCTATGTATACTATTCCTTGTCAGTAACGCGGCAAGCGCGTCAGGCAAGTAAATGCTGGCATGGCTCAACGGTAGAGCAGCTGACTTGTAATCAGCAGGTTGTAGGTTCGATTCCTATTGCCAGCTTAAATATGGAGGAGTTCCCGAGTGGCCAAAGGGGGCAGACTGTAAATCTGTTGCAAGTTGCTTCAGTGGTTCGAATCCACTCTCCTCCACCAAAGACACTCAATAAGCGTGTCTTTTTTTTATGTAATCAAGCTTTAATGTGTATTGACAATAATAATATTGAAATGTTATAGTAATATTATATTAATAAAATTACTCTTATCAAGAGAGGTGGAGGGACTGGGCCCTATGAAACCCGGCAACCGGTGATAGTACACAATGGTGCCAATTCCTGCAGTATTTCTGCAAGATAAGAGAGATGGTTTATAAACCTCTTCTTATCGAAGAGGTTTTATTTTGTTTTTTGAAAGGAGAAAAAAATTGAAAAGATTATTTACATCAGAGTCAGTTACAGAAGGGCATCCAGATAAAATTTGTGATCAAATTTCAGATGCTGTGTTAGATACCATATTGGAAAATGATCCAAATGCGAGAGTTGCCTGTGAAACAGCAGTTACTACCGGAATGGTTTTAGTTATGGGAGAAATCTCAACTAATTGCTATATAGATATACCTAAAATAGTTAGAAAAACTGTTGAAGATATAGGGTATGTAAGAGCTAAATACGGTTTTGATTCTAATACTTGTGCAGTGCTGACTTCAATAGATGAACAGTCTGCAGATATAGCTATGGGTGTAGACGAAGCCTTAGAATCTAAAAAAGGTGAAATGGATAAAATTGAGGCAATAGGTGCAGGAGACCAGGGTATGATGTTTGGATATGCAACAAACGAAACTCCTGAATTTATGCCAATGCCAATAGCTATGGCTCATAAGCTTTCTAGAAGGCTTGCAGAGGTTAGAAAAAATGGAACACTTTCTTATTTAAGACCAGATGGCAAGACACAGGTAACTGTTGAATATGAAGATAATACTCCAGTAAGAATAGATACTATCGTTGTATCAACACAGCATGGTCCTGAAATTGAAAGAGAGCAAATAGAAAAAGATATTATAGAAAATGTAATAAAGCCAGTAATACCTGCAAATTTATTGGATTCAAATACTAGATACTTTATCAATCCTACAGGAAGATTTGTAATAGGAGGACCACAGGGAGACTCCGGATTAACAGGAAGAAAAATTATTGTTGATACCTACGGCGGATATGGAAGACATGGCGGCGGAGCATTTTCAGGAAAAGATCCAACAAAGGTAGACCGTTCTGCTGCATATGCTGCAAGATGGGTTGCTAAGAACCTTGTGGCTGCTGGAGTTGCGGATAAGCTTGAGATTGAATTAGCTTACGCTATAGGAGTTGCAAAGCCTGTTTCTATCGAAGTTGATACTTTTGGAACAGGAAAAATATCTGATGATAAAATTGTTGAAATCGTAAATAAGGTCTTTGATTTGAGACCTGCAGCTATAATAAACGAGCTTGACTTAAGAAGACCAATATATAAGCAGACCGCAGCATATGGACATTTTGGAAGAACAGATGTAGATTTGCCTTGGGAAAAAACCAATAAAGTTGAAGCAATAAAAAAATATTTATAATGGATTAGAGTAAGATCACCTTTTGGTGGTCTTATTTTTATGTTTTTTTTCCATGTAAACAAGCTTACGCAGCAAGTAAAAGAGAAGTATATGGAAAAATATACATGTTCTATTGAAAAAAAACACATTTTATTTTAAAATTTATATATTGGATATGCTTATTATGATAAATTTTAAACAAACGCTAAATTTAATAAAAATATTATACATTAATTAAAAAAGTGGTTATAATAGAGATAAAATAGAAATTGACATAGTTTTAAGTTAATAATTTGTATATTGAATAGTCTATTTTACTACTAAAAAATATATTGCCTGATTGCTGGTAAAATATTATTATACAATTTGCAAAAGTAGGAGATAAATATGACGGAAATACAAGGAACAGTTGAAGAAATAATATTTAGTAATGAAGATAATGGCTATACTGTTGCGAGTATAAAGAGTGGTCAAGATAGTTTAACTATAGTGGGAGTAATGCCTTATATAGTTGAAGGTCAAAGCTTAAGGTTAACTGGAAAGTGGGTAAATCATTCCCAGTTCGGTCAGCAGTTTAAAGTTGAAGAGTTTGAGGAACTTATTCCTTCAACTTTAGTTGGTATAGAAAGATATTTAGCTAGCGGAGCTATTTTTGGCATAGGGCCAGTTACAGCAAAAAAAATAGTGGAAAAATTCGGTGAAAAAACTTTTGATATACTGGACAATAATATAGAAAAGCTCAGAGATATAGAAGGAATAGGCGATAAGAAAATAGAAATTATTTGTGAGTCTTATAGTAAACAAAGGGAAATTAAAAATATAATGGTGTTTTTTCAGTCCTATGGAGTATCGCCTAATCAATGCATGAAGATATACAAAAGATTTGGAGCTGATTCAGTCAATGCTGTGAAAGAAAATCCATATAGATTGACGGACGAAATTTCAGGAATTGGATTTAAAACAGCAGATAAAATATCTAGAAATTTAGGTGTTGAAAGCAATTCTCCATATAGAATACAAAGCGGAATAAGATATATAATTAATCAATTTTGTGCTCTTGGCAATACTTATATGCCTATAGATAAGCTTATAGGACAAGGAAAAGAGATACTGACAGTAAGCCAGGAAGATATAGAGAAGAACTTGATAGAGACAGTACTGGATGGAAAAATTAAAATAGAGACCATAAATAGCATGGAATGTGTGTTTACATTGCCATACTACTATGCCGAACTCAGTGTTACCAAAAGAATATTAACATTAGCTTTTGGAGAGTATGATGTATTAAAAGTTAATATAGATGAAAAGATAAGTGATTTTGAAAATAAGAACAATGTTAACTTCGCAAAGTCTCAAATAGATGCAATAAAGGGCGTAGTTGATAATGGGGTCGAAATAATAACTGGTGGTCCTGGTACTGGTAAAACCACCATAATAAGGTGTATACTAAGTGTATTTGAAGATATAGGTATGAGAGTAATGATGGCAGCACCAACAGGAAGGGCTGCTAAGAGGATGACAGAAGCTACAGAAAGAGAAGCTAAAACAATACACAGACTTTTAGAGCTTGGATATAGCGAAGAGGATGATATGACTTTTATGAGAGATGAAGACAGCCCTCTTGAGTGCGATGTTCTTATCATAGATGAAGCATCGATGATAGATATACTGCTTATGAATAGTCTTTTGAAAGCCATAGGGATGGGAACTAGAGTTATAATAGTTGGAGACGCCGATCAGCTTCCTTCGGTAGGACCTGGAAATGTGCTTAGAGATTTAATAGATAGTGAGTGCATAAAAGTTGTGAGACTAAGGGAGATATTTAGGCAGGCGAAAGAAAGCATGATAATTGTAAATGCACATAAAATAAATAATGGTGAAATGCCTCTTCTTAATGAAAAAGGAAAAGATTTTTATTTTATCAATGAAAAAGATAACAAAATAATCTTGAATACTGTAGTAGAGCTTATAAGTAAAAGATTACCTAAGTTTAACGCAAACTGGAATGGAACAAGACATATACAGGTATTGTCACCCACTAGAAAAGGTATGTTAGGTGTAAACAAGCTTAATTTAGAGCTGCAGAATGTGCTTAATCCTCATGAAAAATGGAAAAAAGAAAAATTATATAGAGATATATGCTTTAGAGCAGGAGATAAAGTGATGCAAACCAAGAATAATTATACTCTAAAGTGGAAAAGAACTGCAGGAGAAGGTGAACCTGAAGGGATAGGTGTATTTAATGGAGATGTAGGGTTTATAACTGATATTGATGAAGAAAAAAATATTCTTACTGTTATTTTTGAAGAAGAAAGAAAAGTAGAATATGAACATATGAATTGGGATGAGTTAGATTTAGCTTACGCGTCTACGGTTCATAAGAGCCAAGGAAGCGAATTTCCTGTTGTTATAATGCCTTCGTTTATGGGGACGCCCATGCTGATGAACAGGAATCTCCTATATACAGGAATAACAAGAGCAAAGCAAATGGTGGTATTAGTAGGAGATATTAAGGCAGTTAGATTTATGATAAATAATAACAAGGGCTTTGATAGGTATTCTTCATTAAAATGGAGAATTCAAAATATAGTGGATAAGGATGCTTAAGGTAAACAATTTTAAGTAAGGAGAATTAAAATATGATTTCATACATTGATTCTACTCAAAAACAGAAGGAATTTTTAATAAAGTCTATTTTTCAATGGGATAGAAGCAAGGCAAGGGTACTAAATATAAAGACAGTTCCATATAACGAAAGCAATATTTTTATAGATATAATTATGGAATATATAACTTCTAGGAAAAAAGTTCTGTATGTTTGCAATGAAAAAAAAGGATTCGAGACATTGCAGAAATCATTAAGACAAAAGGAAATGAGCGATTGCTTTAGTGAGGGCGATATTGATCAAATAAATTTAGATGCGCCACTGAATATGGTTCTTACGGAACAGCTTCTAGAGGCAAGCGTTAAATATGATTTAGTTATATATGATGATGCTGTAGCTTATTCAAAATATAGCAAATTTGAAATATTAGATTTGCTTGGGAAATTCTATAAAAGTAAGATTAAGATAATATGCAGATCAATGGAAACGATATTTCAAAATGCACCGGTTATTGATATGCCCATAGGAGCAAATGGAATGCCGATACCTGAGCCTAGAATAATAACTACAAGAGTGGACTTGGAGCATGAAATTCCCAGCATGATATATGAGTATATAGATTGGTCATTGCTTAGCGGAAAAAATGTGATGATATTTGTTCCCAACGAAGATACTGCTCAAAATTTATCCGTTTATCTTGAAAATTTCAAAGATTCATTGTGCAGCAATATTCATAAATTTATAAAAGGGGTTAAGGTCAGCAGTATAAAAAAATGCATGGCCAGCGATAAGGTTATACTTGTTACAGATAGCATAGAGAGTTTAAGCCTAGCCTCTAAAGATACAGACTTTATAGTGTATTCTACTGAAGACAAGATTTATGATTATAAGATGCTTACATATATATGTTCAAAAACTTGTAATCCTGACAGCATAAAACTTGGAGAAGTAATATTTCTTTCTAAAGATGTATCCAGAGATATGGAAAACTGTAAAGAAATTATAAGAGGTTTTAATAAGTTAGCATGGGAAAAAGGTTTGCTTTATATATAAAGTATATTCTGAGCTCTATTATAGACGCGGTGTATGGTGAGGATGAGAACTGTCATATATGTGGAGAATATGCAGAAGAAAGTCCCATTTGCAGTTCCTGCAGAAAAAGCATTGCTGCTATGAATATAGAAGGAAGAATTGAGAAAGATGGTTTCAATATAGTTTATTACTCTGCAAGCTACTACGCAGATATTATTAAAGAGATGGTTATAAGGTTAAAGTACAAAAGTGATTTTGAGGTAGGTCGCGTATTAGCTGAATTAATCATAAAATTGATACAAAATCTAAATATACAAGCTGATTTAATCACCTTTGTTCCATCTTCTAAAGAAAACTATTCTTCTAGAGGCTTTAATCAAAGTGAATTTTTGTGTAAGCTTGTAGCTGATGAAGTAAATGTTACTAAAGCTTCACTGCTTATAAAAAACCTGCAGACCAAAGATCAGATAGGTCTTGATGCCAATCAGCGATGGGATAATTTAAGAGGCAGCTTTACAGTTATAAACAAAAATAAAGTAATAAACAAAAAAATTATTATTATAGATGATGTCATAACTACTGGTGCCACAGCTCATAATTGCGGAAGTGAGCTAATAAAATGCGGAGCAAAAGAAGTAATTGTATTGACTGTTGCCAAAAGTACGGTATAATATATTTGTTAAAGCTGGGTTTGTGGTTGAAAGTCGATGCCAGTCGCAGGCAAAACGATCCACGTAAGTTGAGCAAAAGTCTTAATGAGCATGGTGCGGCTTAGAAGTAAGTCCTGCCGCTTTTAGCGAGAGTATGAGTAGTGAGAGGTTGAGTCCGGGTAGCAAAAGTTCCAGCAGGCGAGTGTGGGGTCAAAGACCAGGTCAACCAGCTTTAATATAAGAGTGTGATCAAATAGTAGTTCTTAAAAGAACTGCTGTTTTTTTTTACTTATGCTTTTGTCAATAAGTGTTGAATGTCAAAAATAAGTAATAAAATGCGAATAAGGAAGATAGAACAAATTAACTTTACTAAATATTTTGTAAATTCAAAAAATAACTGTTGAGTTTATGTTAAATTCATATTAAAATATAAATAACATAAATCATAAATTCTTTTCAATAAAATCTTCAGAATATTATATTAATTAGAGGATTGATTTATTTCTTAAAAATTCAATACTTAAATCTAGTATATTACCGAACAGGTAGGAGAGGGGCTGGAATATATGAAAGTAATAGTAAGTGGAAAAAATATTGAATTGACAAGTGCATTGAAGGGTGCTGTTGAAAAAAAATTATCTAAGCTTGAAAAGTTTTTTAGCCCAGAAGTTCAAGCATCAGCAAAATTAAGTGTAGAAAAAAATAGACAAACTATAGAAGTTACAATACCATTTAACGGGGTTCTTCTTAGAGGAGAGGAAAGCAATGATGACATGTATGCTTCTATAGATTTGGTAATAGATAAAATAGAAAGACAGATAAGAAAGCAGAAAACAAAGCTAGCTAGAAGAAATAGCGGAAATTCATTAAAATTTCAATACATACCTGATGATGAACAGGTAGCTGAAAAAGAAGAGTTCAAAATAGTAAGAACAAAACGATTTGCCATGAAGCCAATGTCAGATGAAGAAGCAGTGCTTCAAATGGAAATGCTGGGGCACAACTTCTTTGTATATGAAAATGCGCAGACAGGCGAAATTAATGTAATTTATAAGAGAAAAGACGGAAATTTCGGGCTTATAGAACCACAATAGCATAGAAGGTAAAGGGATGTCGCAAGATGTCCCTTTTGCTTTTTATAATGCAGGTTATGGTTTAAGTAAATATTGAGTTTTAATGACTAAAACTGTTTTTTAAGTATAGTACGATATTAAAAATATATGTGGGATTTTACAATTATTTAAAATAAAACCTTATTTTTTATTTGAATGTCTATAATAAGTTGAAATCATTTATATTAAAATGATATAATATAGAATGATTTAATAAAGCTATATGATTGTGAGGATGAAAAGATGGGATTGTTTAGTAAAGTTTTCGGCACCTATAGTGATAGAGAAGTAAAGAGGTTAATACCTATAGTTGATAAGGTTGAAGCTTTCGATGAAGTTATGCAAAAGCTTACAGATGAAGAATTGAAAAATAAAACACTAGAGTTTAAAGACAGATTAGCAAATGGAGAAACTTTAGATGATATACTTCCAGAAGCTTTCGCAGTAGTAAGAGAAGGTGCTTTTAGGGCTATAGGTCAAAAGCATTATAGAGAGCAGATTATGGGTGGAATAGTGCTTCATCAGGGAAGAATTTCAGAAATGAAAACTGGTGAAGGTAAAACATTAGTTGCTACACTTCCAGCATACTTAAATGCTTTAAGCGGAAAAGGAGTACATATCGTAACTGTAAATGACTACCTAGCTAAAAGAGATAAAGAGTGGATGGGACAAATATTTGAATTCCTAGGACTTACTGTAGGAGTTATCATACATGATTTAACACAGAAAGAGAGACAGGATGCTTATAACTGCGATATAACCTATGGTACTAATAATGAATTTGGATTCGACTATCTAAGAGATAACATGGTTATATATAAAGAAGAAAGAGTTCAAAGAGGGCTTAATTTTGCAATAGTGGATGAAGTTGACTCCATACTCATAGACGAAGCAAGAACTCCTCTTATAATTTCTGGCGAGGGAGAAAAATCTACAGATTTTTATAAGGTAGCGGACTTCTTTGTTAAAACCTTAGTTAAGGATGATGATTTTACAGTAGATGAAAAAGCTAATTCTGTAATATTGACCGATGATGGTGTAGAAAAAGCTGAAAAATTCTTTAAAATTGAAAATTTTGCAGATCCATCCCATATGGAACTTCAGCATCATGTATCCCAGGCGTTAAAGGGTAATTACATGATGAAAAAAGATAAAGATTATATGGTTAAGGACGGAGAAGTTATAATAGTAGATGAATTTACCGGAAGACTTATGGAAGGAAGAAGATATAGCGATGGACTTCATCAGGCTATAGAAGCAAAAGAAGGAGTTAATGTTCAAAGAGAATCTAAAACTCTTGCTACAATAACCTTCCAGAACTATTTTAGAATATTTACTAAGCTTTCAGGTATGACTGGTACTGCCTTAACAGAAGAATTGGAATTTAGAGAAATATATGGACTTGACGTAATAGTAATACCTACTCATAAACCAGTATCCAGAGCTGATTATCCAGATGTAGTATATAAAACTGAAGAAGGTAAATTTAATGCTATAGCTGATGAGATAGAAGAAACTCATGCTACAGGGCAGCCAGTGCTTGTAGGTACAGTAAGTATTGAAAAATCAGAAAGATTATCAAGCCTTCTTAAGAAGAGAGGAGTAGCTCATCAGGTACTTAATGCCAAGTATCATGATATGGAAGCTGAAATAGTATCCCATGCCGGAGAACTTGGAATGGTTACTATCGCTACTAACATGGCTGGCCGTGGTACTGATATAAAGCTTGGTGAAGGTGTAATAGAAGTAGGCGGACTTAAAATAATAGGTACTGAAAGACATGAATCAAGACGTATAGACAATCAGTTAAGAGGACGTTCAGGTCGTCAAGGAGATCCAGGATCTTCTAGGTTCTTTATATCGCTAGAAGATGATCTTATGAGAATATTTGGTTCAGAGAGACTTCAAGGTATAGTAGAGAAGCTGGGGCTTAAGGATGATGAAGCTATAGAGAGCAAAATGGTATCAAGTGCCATTGAAAATTCCCAGAAGAAGGTTGAAGGAAATAATTTTGATATAAGAAAAACATTGCTTGGCTATGATGATGTTATGAACCAGCAGAGAGAAGTTATTTACAAGCAAAGGTCTTCAGTGCTTGAAGGAACAGATCTAAAAGAGCAGATAGAAGAGATGTTCATGGACGTAATTTCAAGCGCAGTTAAGACTCATATATCAGGTATTGACGAAAATATAAATGAAGACTGTGAAAAGCTTGTAGATTATCTTGAAGAACTATGCATTCCAGAAGGAAGTGTAAAAGCAGAAGAGCTTGTAGAGCTTTCAGATGAAGCTATAATTGAAAAGCTTTATGAAATATCTGTGGAAACTTATAGAGCAAAAGAAGAGGAATTTGGAGCTGAAGCTTTAAGAGAAATAGAAAGAGTAATACTTTTAAGAGTAGTTGATACAAAGTGGATGGATCATATAGATAATATGGATCATCTTAAGAGAGGTATGGGCTTAAGGGCTTACAAGCAGCAGGATCCTGCTCAGGCATATCAATTTGAAGGTAGTGAAATGTTTGACGAAATGATATATAACATAAAAATAGATACAGTTAGATATCTATTCCATGTTCAAGTTGAAAAAGCACCTGAAAGAGAAAGAGTTGTGAAGGAAACCAGTGTAAGCGGAGGATCAGATGATTCAGCTAAAAAGGAACCAGTAAAGAAAGATAAGAAGGTTGGCAGAAACGACCCTTGTCCATGCGGAAGCGGCAAAAAGTATAAAAATTGCTGTGGAAGGATGTCATAAATATAAAGGAGTTGAAGAAATGTTATTGCAACTGGAAGAAGTTTTAAGCAACATACAGGAAATGAAACTAACATTAAAGGAAATGGGGGCTTCTCTTTGACGTTGCAGGCATTGAAAAGAGAATAGCAGAACTAGAAGGCAGCATGCAGGAACCAGGATTTTGGGAGGATGCTGATAGAGCTCAAGAATTTGCTAGGCAGAGTAAAATATTGAAGGGTAAGCTTGAGAAATTCAATAAATTAGAGAACAGAGTTGATGATTTAGAGATTATGATTGAGCTTGCTAACGAAGAAGATGATGAAGCCTTGATTCCAGAAATAATGGAAGAATTCAAATCAGCAGCTGCAGAAATTGAGAAATTCAGAATACAAATACTGCTTTCTGGTGAGTATGACACCAATAATGCTATATTGACTTTGCATGCTGGAGCTGGCGGTACTGATGCTCAGGATTGGACCCAAATGCTTTTAAGAATGTATACCAGATGGTGCGAAAAAAAAGGATATACCTTAGAAACTTTGGATTATCTTCCTGGGGATGAAGCTGGAATAAAGGGAGTCACCATAAAGGTCAATGGAGAATATGCTTATGGATATCTCAAGGCAGAGAGAGGAATTCATCGTTTGGTCAGAATATCGCCTTTTAATGCTAATGGGAAAAGGCAGACTTCCTTTGCTTCCATGGAAGTTCTTCCAGAGCTTACTGCAAGTCAAAATATAGAGATAAGACCTGAGGATCTTAAGATTGATACTTATAGGGCCAGCGGTGCTGGAGGACAATATGTAAACAAGACAGAATCAGCTATAAGAATAACGCATATACCTACAGGCATAGTTGTTCAATGCCAAAATGAAAGAAGTCAGCACTCTAATAGAGAGCAGGCTATGAATATGCTTAAAGGCAAGCTTATTGAACTCATGGAAAGAGCCCATAAGGAAAAGATAGATGATTTAACAGGAGATCTAAAGGACATAGGTTGGGGAAGCCAAATTCGCTCCTACGTTTTTCAGCCCTACACCATGGTTAAGGATCATAGAACAGGAGCAGAAAATGGAAATGTAAATGCTGTTATGGATGGAGAAATAGACTTATTTATAAACGAGTATCTTAAAAAGAGCAGCAACGGAACTTTGGATATTTAATTTTAGAGGCCTAGAAATTAACATAAATTAATTTCTAGGCTGCTTTTTTTTATCGTATCTTAGTTGAATTGGATTTTCTAGCTTCTTTTATTTTATTATGAACCATAACGATTGTGAAGATGGTTATAACTAAAACTATAAATATGAAGAAAATAGTATTGTTGTATATGTAATATACATAATCAGAATAAGCATATTTAATTATTAATTTTGAAGAGAGAATGTAGGAACGATGTATGGAAGATTCACTTATATACTCTGATTTATCTGATGGAGTATGTATTTTGGAAATATCATTATCGCATAAGGTTACAGCATCAATATTATTTTTCCTAAAAAATTCGTGGTCACTGCAGTCTTCAAAAGAATATTTAAAAGAAATATTTTTATCACTGCAAATTTTAGCTGTATCCTTAACTAAAGGAGAATTCGCATTATCTTTGCTGCCGCCTATTATTGAAATAGGTACATTTTGATCGCTGCCTATCATGTCAAAATTAAATACTTGGCTGCCACTCAATCTGCCTTTATAATCTTGAACAAAATATTTAGAACCAAGGCATCCGAATTCTTCAGCATTGAAGGCTGCAAAGATTATATCTCTTTCTGGTTGTCCTATGGATTTCACTAGTTTTGCAAGCTCCATCATAAATGCAGTTCCTGAAGCATTGTCCAGTGCTCCGAAATAAGTATTTCCTGAAAGATCATTTCCCAGATGGTCAAAATGCGCGGAAATAACTATAGGTGGAAGGTTGCTTCTCTTTCCTTTGACTATGCCCAAAACATTATTTATTTTAACTTTTTCAGTTTCGTAAGGAAGGAAGCATTGAACATTATATCCCTTGGCAATATAATTTTTCATAGAATCAAAGGCATTCTTGTTCAGCAAAACACATAAGCTTATATTAGAATCAGAAAAAAATGAGCTCCTAAAGCTTAAATTATTATCTTCTGGGCAGTAAAACAGATAAATTTTATTATTTTGTGCCACTGTAATGAAGCCTTTATCCTGATGAATCTGATCCTTTTTATTAAAATTTATTGAATTGCTCTGAAAGTTAAGCATGTCCTCCTTGAAATCAGTTCCATATTTGAATTGATGAACAGCTGCGCCGCTGCTGTTTACTATTTTTAAGTAGGCGCTTCCATTTAGTTTTTTTGGAGCTAATACTTCAAAGCTTTCCATATAATCTTTAGTTAATGGTTCAATTCCATTTTTCTTGAACCAATCTCTAACAAATACAGAAGCTTCCGTATTTCCTAGAGTTCCGGCAAGTCTTCCTCCAAGTTTTTCCGAGGAAAGGTATTCAATGTTATCTATGGTTTCTGAAATATCAAAGCTATTTCTCTGCTTGGTATACCTAAAACCAAGTACGCATAGCAGTGAAAATATTAAAAGTATAAAGATGGATAAGTGTCTTTTTTTCATTCACAGCCTCGCTTTTATTGATTTCTATATAATATTATGAAAAGGCTACTCTTATTAGAATACTTTTAAAAAATTCCGTTAAGGTTGAAAATTATATGTGATTTAACTTATAATTAAGTATGTATTTTTTTAGGCTATGCTAATAGGCAATTTAGAGCATAAGCATTAATTTAACAAAATTTATAGGGAGTAATAGAAATGAAAAATATAGAACAGAGATTAGCTGAAGAATTAAAAATAAGTTTGAATCAAGTAAATAATGTAATAGAAATGCTGGATGAAGGAAACACTGTTCCTTTTATTGCCAGATATAGAAAAGAGCGAACAGGCGGTCTTGACGATGATATTTTAAGAAAATTTTATGAAAGATTAAACTATCTGAGAAATTTGGAGGAGAGACGAGAAGACGTAATGCGTCTCATTGATGAGCAGGGAAATCTTTCAGAAGAATTGAAAACTAATCTTTTAAATGCTGATACATTAACAGAAATAGAAGATATATATAGACCTTTCAGACCTAAAAAGAGAACAAGAGCTACCATAGCTGTAGAAAAAGGATTAAAACCGCTAGCAGAGCTCATATATGAAGGAAAGTTCCAGGGAGATATAATAAAACATGCAGAGGGCTTTAAAAATGAAGAAAAAGGAGTCGCTTCTGCAGAAGAAGCCCTTCAGGGAGCTATGGATATAGTGAGCGAAATGATATCTGATGAAGCAGAATATAGAAAATGGATAAGAAGTCTTGTGCAGAGAGAAGGAGTGATAGAGACTAAAGGAAGCTCCGAAGAACCAACTCCTTACGAGATGTATTATGATTACAAGGAACCTGTAAGAACCATACCTTCCCATAGAATATTAGCTGTAAACAGAGGAGAAAAAGAGAAGATATTAGCTGTAAAGACAACAGTTAATGAAGAGAAAATAATAAATTATTTAAATTCAAACTGTCTGAAAGGAAATAAAGTCACAGATAAGTACATAGAAGAAAGCGTAAAGGATTCTTTTAAGAGGCTTATTTATCCTTCCATAGAGCGAGAAATACGTTCTGAACTTACGGATAAGGGTGAAGCTGGGGCAATAGATATATTTAAGGCAAATTTAAAAGCACTGCTGATGCAAGCACCTATAAAGGGGAAAGTGGTTATGGGTTATGATCCAGGCTTTAGAACAGGCTGTAAGATAGCTATACTAGATGATACGGGAAAATATCTAGATAAGTCTACTGTATTTGCAACAGCTCCTCAGAATGATGTTGAGGGATCTATTAGAACCTTAAAGCAGCTTGTATATAAGCACAATGTAGAGGTTATATCCTTAGGAAATGGTACTGCCAGCAGAGAATCAGAAGAAGTAATAGCAAGATTAATAAAAGAAGTTAAAGAGGAAAAAGGAAAAGAATTATTTTATGTGGTAGTTTCTGAGGCAGGAGCTTCGGTTTACTCTGCCTCAGAGCTTGCTGCCAAGGAATATCCTGAACTAGATGTAACAGTAAGGGGAGCCATATCCATTGGAAGAAGACTCCAGGATCCATTAGCGGAACTTGTTAAAATCGATCCTAAATCCATAGGTGTAGGTCAGTATCAGCATGATGTAACCCCTAAGACTTTGGATGAATCCTTAAAGGGAGTAGTAGAGGATTGTGTTAATAATGTAGGAGTAGATATAAACACTGCCACACCATCTCTGCTATCCTATATATCAGGAATAAATGCCAGTATAGCACAAAATATTGTTAATTATAGAGAAGAAAATGGTAAGTTTGAAAATCGAAAAGAGATTTTAAAGGTTAAAAGACTTGGACAAAAGGCTTATGAGCAGTGTGCAGGCTTTTTGAGAGTTGTAGAGAGCAAGGAGGCACTTGATAATACAGCTGTGCATCCAGAGTCCTACGAAGCAGCAAGAAAACTGGTAGAATTATTGGGATATTCTAATGAGGAGCTAAGAAAAGGGCTAAGTGATATAGAGAATAGAGTTAAGGAAAAGGGCATAGGAGAACTTGCTAATATTATAGCGATTGGTATTCCTACTCTTACGGATATAATAAAGGAACTTAAAAAGCCGGGAAGAGACCCAAGAGAAGAGCTTCCAAAGCCTATATTTAAAACTGGAGTTATAGATATGACACAGCTTACAGAAGGCATGGAACTTAAGGGTACTGTAAGAAATGTATCAGACTTCGGTGCTTTTGTAGATATTGGAGTTCATGTGGATGGGCTTGTACACAAAAGCCAGATGGCAGATAGGTTTGTAAAGCATCCCCTTGATATAGTTAAGGTGGGAGATATAGTGGATGTAAGAGTGTTAGAGGTAGATACCAAAAGAAAAAGAATATCTCTTACCATGAAAAAACAATAAAAAACATGTTGCAAAATTTTATAAATGGTACTATACTGTAATTAATAAATCAAATATAGTATCTTCAGGGCAGGGTGTGATTCCCTACCGGCGGTATAGCCCGCGAGCCGTAAGGCAGATTCGGTTAAATTCCGAAGCCGACAGTAAAGTCTGGATGGAAGAAGGTATGTGTGTAGATAGAGTTTAAGCCCTGACTTTTGTCAGGGTTTTATTTATTTGTTTAAGTAGATTTTAAGGCGCGCCTGCTTAAACTGCTGTATAGCTATCTGGCATACCTCCTGAAGTAGTTTAAGGAGGAATAAAAATGAAAAGCGTTAATAAAAGCACAGAAATGTTAGTAAAAATTGCATTGTTGTCAGCCATAGCAGTGGTACTTATGGTTTTTGAATTTCCTATTCTACCAGCATTCCCATTTCTTAAAATTGATTTGAGTGATTTACCTGCTGTTATAGGAGCTTTTGGCTTTGGACCAATGGTAGGCATAGTAATTGAATTGATAAAGAATATATTGATTATACTTGTAAAAGGTACAGGAACAGCAGGAGTAGGAGAACTAGCCAATTTTATAGTTGGGGCTTCTTACGTAGGTATGGCAGGACTTATATATAAAAAGAATAAAACCAAAACCGGCGCGGTTATATCATTAGCTGCAGCAACTATAGCTATGACTATAGTAGGAGTATTGGCAAATTATTATATATTGGTACCATTATATAAATTGCAGCTTCAGGGCGCAGACTATATTACAAAATATATAGTTTCAGGGATAGTGCCTTTCAACTTAATAAAAGGTATTATGGTATCAGCAATAACTATGTTAGCTTACAATAAGATATCTATAGTTATACGTGCTGAAGGCTTCAAAAGTAAAAATGCGGCATAAAATATAGAAATTTATTAGAAATAAAAGGATTGCTCTAGATGAACAATCCTTTTATTTTTAAGCTTTCAAAAATCCCTTTTCCACATTATTATAGCGTCTTCTCTATTATCTTGATAGTAAGCCTTCCTTATGCCTTCTTCCACAAATCCAAATTTACCATACAAATTTTTAGCTCTTTCATTTGAAGCACGTACCTCAAGTGTCATAGCCACTACTTTTTCATTTAAGCATATATCTATAAGAGCATCAAGAATTACACTTCCTATGCCGCAGCCTCTAAATTCTGGATGTACTGCAATATTAGTTATATGAGCTTCGTCAATTATGATCCACATTCCTCCAAAGCCTACTACTATGCCATCCACAATTGCAACTACATATCTAGCGTATTGATTAGATAATTCATTTTCAAAGGATTCTTTACTCCAAGAGACTGTAAAGCTTAAAGAAGAGATGTTTAGTATATCATTAATATATCTATCATCTATGGGCATTATAGTTATATCACTCATTTTTACTCAACCCCATTTTTTTATCATATTCCCTTTCAGCTTGGGATTTTCTTAGATATATTGGAGTACTGGTATTAATATCTTCCTTCATACCGCTCTTAAGAAGCTTCATACCAAGTTCTCCTAAGGAAGAAGCTCTGGCAGCATTAAGATGAACTGGAGCAAAATTAGTATTACTAATATTATTTTTTAGAACCTCTTTAAATTTTATAATACCATCCCCAATAAAATTAACCTTTTCATATTCCTTTAGCACTTTAATGAGCTCCTCAATAGGAATAGCCATGTATTCAGAAATTCTCTGTAATTCTTCACCTTTAAAGGTATAAAGTGCAGTATACACATTGCCTCTTAAGGCGTCCATAATAGGGCATACTACTCCTGAAGAATAAGCCAAGTTGAAAGCTAAGGAATCCAAAGTGGATACTGATATAAAATCCTTTTTGCTTCCGAAGCATAAGCCTTTAACAGTAGCCATTCCTATTCTAAGGCCAGTAAAAGAACCTGGTCCCCTTGAAGATATAAAACCATCTATTTCACTAATATCTACATGAATAGAAGTAAGTAGAGTATCAATCATAGACATCAGTATTACAGAATGAGCCTTTCCAAAATTAAAATTAATTTCTCCCAGCAGTTTATCATCCTCAAGCACAGCGCAACTTGCTGATTCTGTGGCAGTATCTATCGAAAGTACTCTCATATCATAATCTCCTTTACATATTCATATCTTTTATCAGTATAATTTATAACTATTTTTCTGAAATTTTCTCCTCTTTCAGGAAGCTTTTTCATAGATATATGAAGCGATTCATCAGGAATAAGCATATCTATGTAATTAGCCCATTCTATGACGGAAACAGCGTCACTAAATATATATTCATCAAATCCAATTCCTTCTATTTCATCTGGATCATTTACTCTATAAACATCAAAATGGTTTAGCTTTAACCTTCCGCTTTCATATTCATTCACTATTGTAAAGGTAGGGCTGGTTATTTCATCAGTTATTCCAAGCCCTTTAGCAAGCCCTTTAGTAAGGTGTGTTTTGCCGCAACCTAAATCACCTGTAAGGCATATTATATCTCCAGCCTTTGCCCTTTCACCTAATTGCTGACCTAAATGCATGGTCTTTTCAATACTATCTATAATAAACTCCAAATTAGTCACCTCCATAATATCTGCCTAGGTTTTAAATTTAAACCTAGCCTAATATTTTAATGCATAAGCATATTTTATAACAAATAGCTTAAAAAGAAAAGCAGTGCCTCATAGATGAGCAGTGTAAAGTATTGTAATTTGCAGTTTTCAGTTTTTTCATATATAATTGTTTCGTATGATATTTGTAAGGAGGCAAAAACATTGAAAAAGTTCCTATGCATAGCATTAACTTTAGCTATCTTTCTTACTTCCTGTGGGAAAAAAGATAATGGTGTTCCTCCTGTTCAAGTGAATAAGAGGGTAGAAAATGAAGAATATTTAAATATAGAGACAAGCAATAAATTTTTATACTACATGGTTAAGGACATAGTAAAGGATAGAAATAATGTAGATTATATGCTGAAAGATGAAGAGGATCAATGGCTTTTTAAATATACTAAGAACTCTGTGAACAATATAGCAATGAAGGATATTTTTATGTATTTTGGGGCGGACTTTGAGCCATGGTGCACAAGCTTCGTAGATGAACTAAAAAAAGATAATGTTTCTACAGTTAATACCTCTAGAGGTATTAAAATAAATGCTTTAAAAAACAGTAAAACCTATGAGCAAACTGAGCTTACTAAAAATCCATATTATTGGACTGATCCCAGTGATTATAAGGTGATTCTTTCTAATATAAAAAATGCAGTAGAGGAAAAGGATTCGAAAAAGAGAAATGTATATGAGGATAATTACACCTCTGCAGTTAAAGAAGTGGATACAGTCATAGCAAAAGCTAAAAAATCCATGGATAAATTTAAGGGAAAAACTTTTGTAACCTTTGGTGATAATCTAGACTACTTTTTTAGTTCTATTAATATAACTCCTTTGAAAATATATGATAGTAGCGATATAGAAGATTTAAAGCAGAAATTAAATAAAAATGATGTGGAGTATAAAGATGTGTTATTTTTATATTCAGATCCTTCAGATTTAGAAAAAGTAAAAAGCTTCATTAAAGAAAATTCAATAAAGGCAGCGCAGATACAAATATACAGCAGCAATGAAAGATATGTGGATTTCCTTCAAAACAACTACAATAGCTTGTTTTCTCTAATAACCTCTGAAAATGATAACAAAAAATGATTACATCAATTTATCTCTTTAATTCTTAGATTTTCATTATCATACATATTAAAGTAAAAAAAGTGGTTGCAATTTATATTGGAATCATATATAATAAATTTTGTTGCGAAGGGGCATAGCTCAACTGGTAGAGTGGCGGTCTCCAAAACCGTAGGTTGCGGGTTCGATCCCTGCTGCCCCTGCCAAACCAAAGCTTGTGAAATCAATGTTTCACAGGCTTTTTTATTTTTTGAAAATGGGTACTAAACAGTGAATTGGGTTCTATTTGGGTACTACTCATGCAAAAAGTTATTCTAAATCCTCACAAATAACTGAAAGAAATTAGCTTTTCTTTTTACTCTTATTCTTCTTATTGAAAAGCTCTTCTAACTTTTGAGAAGCTTCAAAGTCAGCTTTCTTTAAACTATGGGCGTAAATATCAGTTGTGGTTGATGTCCTGGCATGACCTAGCCTTTTACTAACTGTAGTAACATCCATTCCCTGATTAATCAATATCGTGGCCGAGGTGTGTCTTAAGCCATGAAAGTTCACCCTATCGAGTAAATACTTTTCTTTATCATCTTTTTTTATAGTATCATCATCCATAATTTTTTTATTATGTCGTGCTATAAAATTACTGAACCAGCTGCCTACTATACCAGGAAAAATGTAAGTTCCATCTATAGCAGTAAAGAGGCTATTTGTATCGTTCCACAGGTCACCCATATCAGATTTTTGTCCATTCTGCCATAGCTTATAATTCTTTAGCAAAGCAATTACAGAGGGCGGCAAGGATATTATTCTATTACTGGTTTCATTCTTTGTACTTTTTATGAAGGTGCCTTGACCGGTTAAATGCTGCAGAGATTTATTTATTCTTAATAGGCAATTCTTGAGGTCAACATCATCCCAGGTAAGAGCAGCAAGCTCACCCTCTCTCATACCTCCATAGATAGCTAAGGTAACCATAGTTCTATATTTTATAGGTTCTTCCTGTAGCAGCTCCAGTATATATTCCGTCTGATCTATGTCGTAATGTCTGGCTTCTTTCTTTTCTACCTTAGGAGCCTTAACTCTTGATGCAGGATTATTTAAAATAAATCCCCATTGTACTGCACAAGTTAAAATGCTTGAAATAATTCTATGGTGGTGAAGGATAGTTCTTTCAGATAAAGCAGTATTATCACTAACAGTATTGAATAAATACTCTGTTTTTATATTTAAGACGGTTACTATTTTATTTGCTGTGGCTGATTGGACGCTCTTGCCATGCTTTATATTTAATAGGGTTCTTTCTGATACATTGCATTTTTGCATAATGTCTTTAGGGGTATAGCCTAGTTCTGAAATGAGGTCAACAAAGTTTTCCTTTGGAACATACTTTTTATCTAACCTGATTCCACTTTCTCTAAGATTGTTATAGAACTCGGTTAAATGAGTTGGTTGAAGTTTATTTATTTTTATATGGCCAAGAGCCGGAATGATTCTTGAGTTTATAATTTCTTTATATCTAAATAGTGTTTTAGGGGCGAGTTCAGGCTCTGCATAGTCCTTAAGCCACTTATTTATAAAATCTTCAAAGGTTATTTTACCACTATCCAGGTATATTCCTTTCTCAACTTCATCTTTAAATAAAATCCATTGCTTATTAGCTTCTTCCAGCTGCTTATTAGGCTTTATATGTGATAAATCTACGGTTTTACGCTTGATTATCTTCTTACCTTGCTTATCATACCCACAGGACACAGTAAGCCTGTAGGAGTTATCTCCACGCTTTTCTATGGCTGCCATTAAGTAATCTCTCCTTTCGGTGTTAATCTAATAGATATTTTGTATCTTTGGAATCTAGTTCTTTCAATTGTTTTATCTCTAATTCTATTTGTGCTTTAATCTTATAAAATAAGTATTCTGAGTATTTAGGTGTGTTCTCTTTATCCATATTTTCAGCTAAAAGGTAGAAGGCGGTATCATATTTTTCTAATTTCTCTTTAGTGTATCCAAGGGAAATAAGAAATTGTAAAAATAAATGATAATCATTTTTATCAGAATTTAATATAGCTCCATCATAGGTATTAGATTTTTTTAGGATGTATTCACTTATACAAGTATCAATCAATTTTATATCATCAGTTGTTAATGAATGATTTTTCATTTTGTCATATAAATGAGCTATTTTTTCATCTAGTGGGTTTTCATTATAAGCTAATTCCATTAGATAGGCTCTATTATACTTATCGCGATGATTTACCCATGCTCTATATTTATTTTTTAAATCTTCAATATGTTTATCGTAAAGATGAGTAGGTATTGTTTTTTTTATTTCTAAATCTAATTCATATCTTTTTTTTAAAAAATCCTTGCTAAAACCTAAATACATGCCTATTTCATAATAACCATGGATATATGCCCATAAACCTCTATCAGAAAAAATTCTACTTAGGTTTCCTATTGGAAAATCACAATTTTTCAAAATTTCTTCTTCAGTAATATTTTGTTTTTCTATCTTTTCAAAAAAAAGCTCTCTTGTAAATTTTGGATGTTCAAAAAGTTCATACACCTCAACATTCAATGCACTAGCGATTTTTTCAATAGTATTAACAGTAGGAGTCCTTTCACCTTTCTCTATCTTTGCTATATATTGACCACTCATTTCTATGCGTCGGCCAAGTTCTCTTTGGCTTATACCAACAAATTTTCTAATAAGTTCTAAATTTTTCCCAATCAAAATAAACACCTCACTATATTAATAATAAAACAACACCTTTCAGTTGTCAAAATAATTATTATAAAAACGTATTGCAAACTATAAGGTGTCATGTTATAATAATTTCACAAATGACACCGTAAAGGTGTCAGCTGGGGGTGATGATTTGAAATACAAATTAAAAGCGCTAATAGTAGGCATGGGTTATAAGCATTGTGAGTTTGCTGAAAAGGTTGGAATATCAAGAGAGTATTTAAGGCAATTGGAGAATGGTAAAGCTAAAAATCCAAGTATAACAATTATGAAAAAAATAAGTGAGTTGTTAGGCGTATCCGCCGAAGAATTATTTTTTTAGGAGGTAATGAAAAATGAGTAAAACAGCGTATTTTTTAATCAAAGATGTAGAACAGCATTTCCCTGGAATAACACCATATAGAGCTAGAATGTGGTGTAAGCAAAAGAAAATAAGATTCAATATGGCTGGGAATCGATTTATACTTCGTGAAGATTGGTTGGAAGAGGATTTGGAGAAGATGGCCCTAGAGAACATAAGTGAAAAAGATCCAGATATATCCTATGGCGTACTTAGAAAAATTAAAGCTTAGAAAGGTGGTGTTTTTATGACAACAGAAGAAGTATTAAATAGGCAGAATGATTTACTGGAACAGGTGGATTCATTGGCAGAGCGTAGAGAAGATAAGCAGCCAGAGGACAAACTAATATTGCAAATAACTAGACTTACCAAAGAGTTTATTAATCTTCCTCAAAATGGTGGCAATACGCCAGAAGAAGCCTTAAGGATAGACAAGAAAAAAGCTTATTTGCAGACAGAAATTAAAAGGCTAAAGGAAGAATTGTTGTTTAATCAATATCTGGAGCTACAGAGCAAAGAATTTAAAAAAGATTTAATAGGCTATGAACCATTATCAATGTCTGGTAAAGACGTGGCCATTAAAGTAAAGTTTAAATCATTTTGGCTACACGTCTATAGGGCTAAAAATAATGGTATCGAATGGTACTAAGCAGGTGATTTTATGGCAGAAGGATTTACACAAGTACCTAACAATTTAATCCGCAATGAAGAGCTTAATGTGAATGAAAAAGTATTACTAATATATTTTCTTAGTATAGGGAATAAAGTGTATCCTTCATATAAAAAAATATGTGAGGTGCTTAAATGTTCAAAGCCCACAGCAATTAAAACAGTTCAATCATTAAGCAATAAAGGATATATAGCAGTTAATAAAACTAAAACAAACGGTGATTTTGATAATAATAGCTATACTGTTATATACGATTTCGACGTGGTAAATAATTTTGACAACGTGGTAAAAGAAATTGACAACGGTAGTAAAAAATCTTTACAACAGGTGGTAAAGAAAATTGACTCTAAGAATACTAATAAAAGAATATTAAGTAAAGAAATATATATGGACTTAAAATTTATTGATGATGTTGTGGACAAAGTAAAAATTACACAAGAGGAATATAACAAGCTAGTTGATAAATTTACTAAAAGTGTAGTCCATAAAAATATAATTGCCCTTGATAACTATATTGCCAATGGAAAAGGCAACAAGTACAAGGATCATTATAGAGTATTAAACACATGGTGTGGTAAATCAAATAGCGGTAGTAAAAATACTTCTGACAGAAAGGAAATCGAAGATATTATTCTATAGGGGTGATAAGGTGAATACAGAAGCCTATAAGAGCTTAGAAATAGAGCAGAGTATTTTAGGAGCAATGATCATAGATTTAGATGCTGCACTCCAAATAAAAAGCAAAGGTATAAAAAGTTTAGATTTTTATGATGATAGGCACAAAGTGTTATATACCGATATAAGCGAAGTTTTGCATAAGTACAGCAAAATAGACCTTATATTGCTACTAGAACACCTAAAGAGCAAAAATGATATTGAAAAGTGCGGTGGAATTACTTACATAACACAAATTTTTGATGGAGTTCCAAGTACAAGCAATATCGAAAATTATATAGATATTCTCAGGGAGTACAGAACTAAACGAGAATTATTAGAATTAGCAAACTATATTAAAATCCATGAAAATGATAATACTGATGTTCTAAAAACAAATATTCATGGCAAGATAATGGACATGTTTAATACTGGCAAAAATGAGCTAACACCATATGAACATCAAGAGCAATTTTTAATAACTCTTCAAAATAGGGTTGAGGGTATAGAAGGCAGCCAAGGAATAAAAACTGGAATTCACAATCTTGATGAAATTATAGGCGGATTTTCTGGCTCAGAGCTAATCGATATATTTGCATTCAGCGGCGTAGGAAAAACTGTTCTAGCTTGCCAGATAGCTTTAAATATGGTACTGCAGAGTAAGAAAAAAACATTATTTTTTACACTTGAAATGACACCAACTCAACTCCTGGAGAGGTTAGCTTGCAATGTATGTACTATACAAAATGGAAGAATGAGAAAAGGTCAGATTGACGAAAAAGAGTTTATAAATATTAATAATGTAATTGGGTACCTTTGCAGTGAAAATAGATTAATTATAAGCCAAAAAAATTCTTTAAGCGAGATTGTTGCTAAGATACAACTTGAAAAAATGAAGAATAATACGGACATAGTCTTTATTGATTATGTTGGACTTATACAGGCTCCAGCGGCAGAGAGAAGAGATTTGGCTATAGCTAATATAACAGGCACATTAAAACGTCTTGCCAATGATTTAAACATACCTATAGTGATATTATCCCAAGCTAAACAGAGCGTACAGAATAAAAAAGGTACAAGCTATACAGCTAACGAGAAGCTATCTGATGATGATATAGCAGAGAGTGCTTCAATATTTAGAGATAGTGACAAGGTTATAGGCATATATAGAAATACTGAACTAGATGATCCAATAGGAAGGCACCAAGCCGAGAAGGAAGGAAAACTAGATTTTAAATCAAAGGATGCTACGTATAACCCTCAATGCGTTAATCTCTTAGTAAAAAAGTGTAGAAACGGTACAAAAGTAACACTAGCATGTAAATGGGAAGGTCAATTTTATAGAATAAGTAATTTAGGAGTGGTATAAATGTCTGATAATCTTGCAGCCACAATAAAAAGAATTGGGGACAAATACAAAGAAGCTCCAAGACATATAAAAATAACTGTAGGTTATATACTTGCAGGTAAAAATAAATTAATAGTATTGAAAGGGGAAAAGATAAATGAATAAAATTGTAAAAGAATTGATTACTAAAACTATTGATGCAAAGATGTTTGATGTGCAGGATCTTAATTTTAGCGATATGACAGAAGCGGAAAAAAGCAGCTATGAAAAAGCAATTAACGAAACACGTAGGTTATATAAGAAGCTATCAGGCATGCTTACAAAGGAACAATTAGAGGTACTTGCTGAATATAGTGATGCCAGAACTAATGAAGCTACAGAGGAAATAATATACAACTTCCGCCGAGGTTTCTATTCTGGTTTAGAGGAATCGAATCACACACCAGAGATTATAAAATTTGAACTAGAATACACTTGGGAAATGCAAAATTTAAAGTTAAAACTGGAAAACCAGCGACTAAAAGCTATGCTTCACAAAATAATAGAAACACTTCAAGAAGCTAAGGAATCTATTGTTGAAGAAAATGTATAAAAATAAAAAAATCCATTCCGAAGGAACAGACTTATATCACGCAAATATAGTCTAGCTTCTTTGGATGGCAATGTCAAGGAGGAACATATGAGCGTAGCAATATTTTTATCCTATATGGACCACTGCCATATGAATGGCAAGGAGCCGCAGCTTAAGGAATTGTTAGAGTGGAAAAAGAAGTATAACCATAGGTAAGTACCCCTGCTTGAAATTTCAAGCACCACTTATTTTAGAAAAAAGGAATTAAGTCATAGGCAACTTCTTACGACGAATTTCGTCGCTTGAGCTATAAGGTAACCCTAAAATTGGGGCGAGCAAAATTTTCAGCCGGGCTCATGATACTGGGTAACTCTAAATATTTGGCAAGTGGAAATCCACTGGCCAAGACTTATTCAGTAGGGTTCGACATAATGTCGAAGTGTTTGCAAAGGTTACGTTTTAAACGCTATCTTTATACTTAACAGGGTTCTACATGGTGTTGAAGGGGTAGTCAATAATATTGACGAGGTTCAGCATTATGCTGAACCCTTGGATTAAAATTAATAGCTCAAGTGGAAATCCACTTGGCTTGGAATAATAATTTTAAGTGAGGATGATTATAAATGAAAAAATGGTTCAAATGCCCTGTTTGTGGGCAAAAGCTTGCAAAGATAGATGATGATAAGGATATTGCAGGAGTTGCAATTTGGTGTAAAAAGTGTAAGCGAGAAATTGAGATAAGAAATACACCAAAGCAAAAAATCAATACTGATGTAGTTAACTTTTAATAAAATAAGATACCTACATTGTGAATATGTGGTGGTGATATATTGTATTGTGTTATTCAGGAAATAGAAACTAAAAAAGCTAATCCTTTCGGTGGGTTAAAAAAGCTTGAAGCCTATCAAACCATCTGGAGTGATGGCAATAATGAATATAAAAAATGGTGTTATAGATACACTGGAGGGCGATTTCAAAGACCTATTAAAAAGGCATATAAGATAAGCATACATAAGAGCTATAGAGAGCATGGAAGGGTTAAGAAAAAACAATGGCCATTATGTAGCATAGGTTATTATGATGTACTTGTATTTGATATATATGAACATATAAGAACTGACCGTGTGGAGGAAATTATAAAAGATCTTGAAATCTCAGAAGAAGAGTTTTGGGATATAGTTTATGAGAAATATAATCCTCTACGTGAAAGAATAGAAAAGGAATTTCAGCAGACAGAAGAATTCAAGGTTAAAGAAGAGCATGACAGGATAACCACTATATATGCTGCAAGTAAGGCTGATTTTGAGGGCAAGTATGGCAGAGATACTTATGATTATTGCTATGATGTATTTGGGGTTTTGAGAAATGTTGAATATTTGAAAAAGCTCCAGGATGAATATGAAGCTAATCAGAGATTTTATGAAAAATACCGTAGTTACTCTAATTCTTCACAAGGTAACTACAGCGACAATGATTATAGTAGTTACTTCAAAAGTAAAGACAGTACCTACACAGATAAAGAAAAGGAATATTTGAAAGTCATGTATAAGGCTGCAGCTTTGAAACTTCATCCGGATATTAAAAAAGATAATGGTGAGGGCATGAAATTTTTAAATAAGCTTAAAGATCAATGGGGAATCTGATAATAGGTACTTTACTCGGATTGACGTAGAAGTAAAGCCGAGTAAGTATATCAATATTCAACAACACACTATATCCGCGTTTCTGATTTTTAGGAAATGTGTAGTTATCTAAAATATATCTATGGTAACTACGGACAAGCCATAGAATACATCATAGCTTTGTAGTATAATAAATATAAAGATAACATTTAAGTTTTCCCCTTTAAAAAGGAAAACCTATATCATAAAGAGTGCCAGAGCCTGTGAGCCAGAGCCAATTAACACATATTAATTTATGTTGTTAGTTGGCTCTTTTGTTTTTAGGAGGTGTTACGTTGGATGAGAAAGCAAAGGCAGCCAGGAACGAGTATATGAAAAGCTGGAGAAATAAAAATCCAGACAAGGTAAAGAAAATACAAGATAGATATTGGCAGCGAAAGTCTGAGTTATCTACGGAAAAAGGAAGGATGATTGAAATGGAAAAATTCAATGAAGTAATCAAGGTGGAAATACCTAACACATTATCAAATGAGGAACTTAATATTTTAATAAGCACTATGGAAGCTCTTTCAAGCAATATAGAAGGTGAAAGCAGCTTAAAGCAAGCTTATGAAAAAATAGCCTTAGAAGCAGAGCGAGAAAAAACCTATAGAAAGATTTAAAAATCAATTTGATTGGAGTGATCTAAATGAATAAAAGAGATATAAAGAAACTCTTAAGAGAGAAAAGAAATACCATGCGTGAGCTTATTGATAAGAGTCAATTTACAAATTCCTTAGAAGAAGTAAGAAATATTAATAGCCAAACGGAACAGATAAGAAAAGAGATTGAATCTTTAGAGGATCAGCTGGACCAAATAGAAGAATCAGAGGAATCAAGAAGCGCTAATCCAGGAACTGCAGAAGGTGTTGCAGCTATGCCGCCTATATATGGAGTAAACTCCAAACCTCAAGAAAGAGGAAGAAAGCCAGCTGGACAATTAAATCCAATAGCTACATATAGCATGGGTAACCAAGTAAATACAAATTCAAGGAGTGATGATTTCATGGGAGACGATAAGAAAATAGAGTTATATGAACAAAGAGGTTTAGACTTAAAAAATAAAAAGTCAGTTAGCTTTGATATGAGAGAAATGGCGGAGCTAAGGTCAATAACAATAGCTAGTAATCCGTTGGTAATACCAACTCAAACAAGCAATACATTAAATCCAGCATTTAATCAAGTGTCCTCAACTATAGACTTAATTCATGCAGTACCTTTAATGGGTGGAGAAGCCTATAAGAAGGGATTTGTAGTTGGATATGGTGAAGGAGACTACACCGAAGAAAATGCAGATTATACAGATGCAGATCCTATAATGGATTATGTAACTATAGGCAAAGCAAAGGTAACAGCATACTGTGAAATGTCTGAGGAATCAGTAAAGCTTCCTAATGTTGACTACCAGGCAGAAGTTGCAAACTCTATTAATGTGGCTATAAGAAAGAAAATATCAAAGCAGATACTAGTAGGGGCTGGTGGAGAAAATCAGATAAAAGGTATCTTTAATTCTCCAGCTAATGTAATACCTGTAGCCAGTGACTTATCATTATCAAGCATAGATGCAGATACATTAGATAAAATAGTGTTTGGCTATGGCGGTGATGAAGATATAGAAGGTGGCTGCTACCTTATACTAAATAAAAAAGATTTAGCAGCATTTGCAGCAGTAAGGTCTACCACTGGAGAAAAACTATACAAGATTACTTACGATGGTAATATGGGTACTATATCCTCAGCGGATAGTTATTCTGTTAACTTCATAATCAATAGTGTATGTCCTGCATTATCAGATACAACTACTACTGCTGCTACTTATTGTATGGCTTATGGAAAACTACTAGGATATGAGTTACCTATATTCTCACCAGTAGATGTACAAGAGAGTAGGGACTATAAATTTAAATCAGGACAAGTATGTTATAAAGGCAGTGTATTCGTTGGTGGATCAGTGGCAGCATACAAAGGATTTACAAGAATTAAAAAAGCATAATGGTATATACATTACTTGTTAGTGTTTATATATATATATTTAATAATTATATTATTCATTTAATAACCTTTCCTTCAATGCTGGTATACATAAATGCCAGCATACTTTTTATACAAGGATGTGAGATAAGTGGTATATAACCAAGGCACCACTAAAGAATATAGAATAGAAGGCAGAACACTAATAATAAATGAGCGTACAGATATAACCAAAGAGGAGCTAAGGAGGATATGGAATAGTAATCCTAAATTGACTACTTTTAAAATAATGAAAAGCAGGACAACACCCCCCAGGAAAAAATATTGAGAAGGCTGCGGAGAACCGCATGTAGTAGAACGGAACGATATACGGAGTAAAATTCAAAAATTCATTGAAAAATACCCCCCTCCGCCCAAAAGGATAAAAATAATATGAAAGGAGTTGTAATATATGGCTGCCAGAAAAAAAGTAAACATAATGGAATTGCTAGATTATATAGAGCAACTTCCTGCAGATAGCCAAATTAAAAAAGACCTAACAGAGGATAAAATGATAAGAATAAAAAGGTATCTGGAAGAGCTTAAGTATATAGAAACAGTTATAAAGCAATTGAAAGCCGATATTAAGAAGAATGGTGCAATTGAGTTATATAAAAATGGAACTCAGGAAACAAGGCGTACTAATCCTGCATTAACTTCTTATATGGATGCTATGAAAACTTATAACCAGCTGCTTAAGCAAGTAAGTGAGATATTAAGGAATACTGAAATTTATATTCAAAAACTTTGGTAATACTTAAGGATGTGAGTATATATGTATAAAAATTTGAAAGAATACTTTAAGGATTTGGAAAGATTGGATGCACTTAAAAAGATTAATTTCAAAGGCAAAAGTATTCCGAAAAAGATAGAAATAGAATTAGATATTATGAGACTAGAATCCAATATTTTTGATTTTACATATGGAATTAAGCATTTCCTTGAAGATGAAGAGCGGCAGTATATTAAGGCTAAATACATTGATAAAATAGATCCAAAAGCTTTAGAGGTATTATTCAATCTTTCAGGCAGTTCCCTCCGTAGACGAGAAAAAAAGATTTTGAATAGGCTCTCATGGAGGTATACTGATGACTAATGAGGAATTAGTATATTTGTATAGGCAAGGAGATAAACAAGCCTTAGAGATACTAATAGAGCAAAATAAAAGTATTATATACAAGCTGGCTAATAGGTTCTATACAGAAGGTACTAATGCAGTAGACAAAGAGGATTTAATTCAGGAAGGATATTTAGGACTTATTGCTGCAGCTGATAAATATGATTTTGATAATGAGAAGAAAGCCAAGTTTATAACCTATGCTGTGTTTTGGGTAAATAGTAAGATAAGTAGGTTTATTAATACTAGAGCTACAAAAGAAGAAATAAGCCTTAATTCTCCTATAGGTGATGATGATTCCTCACAGCTCATGGACTACATAGAGGGCGAAGATTATAGCTTGGAGAATGTAGAGGAAAGAATATATATAAAAGAGCTTAGAGAGGAACTAGAGCAGGCTATGAATGATAATACATCACTAAAAGAAAGGGAAACTCTAAAGCTTCATTACGGATGGAATAATGGAAGGATACTAAGCTTTGGTGAAATAGGATCCATATTCAATATTGATGATTACCAAGTCAAGAGAATAGAAGGGCAGGCTCTAAGAAAAATTAGGCACTCGTCATGGGGACGAAGGAAAGCAAATGAACTGTACGGAAATAGGATAAGATATGAAAACAACAGCATTGCTGCAGCTATTGAAAATATAGATTTTTTTGAGAAATATTTATCTTAACCCCTCAAATTTGAAGGGTTATTTTTATACGTATACCCCCCATATGGCACTATGACAATTGCTTTTGGAAACCGTAGTATAGCCATTCAAAAAACCGATTCGGCTTGTTATAAGGGGGTGTGGTAAAAGTCAGTTTTTAGACTAGAATCAAGAGTAATATGAGTTTTTACAATGTTCTACCATTAATTATGAATATTTATGAAAAGTTTATATGTACAAAATTTATAAAAGAATAAGGTGGTTTTGAGTATGGTTTTAAGTGAAAACGAAGCTTATTTGTTAGCATTGGGATACACTTTTAAGAAAGATAATATAAGAATATCTTTGAGAGAAACTAAGATCTATGATCAAGGGAAGATTAGAGATATTTATTTCATAGGAGATATGGAAGAAGCAATAGCCCTGTATAAAAAATACCAAAAGACATATGAAAGAAGAATGAGCCTACGTACAAAAGAATTTATTGATAATAGCCTTATTGTTAAGCTTGCAGGGAAGTAGAAGGTAAATATACCTATCAAATTAAGAACGCTCTATGAGCCTTAAAATGCATTTTATCATTATAAAGAATACCCTTCAATTATGAGGGGTGATTTTTATTCCACCACTTATGGAGGAATCTCTTTCGCCCACTTTTGGGAGAAGTATATTTCTCAACATCTTGCGAAAATTGGGATATTATAAATTCTCCATATGTGGAGAAAGCTACTAATATTCCTATGTTATCTTTTTGCCACAACTGGCTAAAGCATTTCACTTTAAAGGGAAGTGTAGAATAGGGGTCGCCAAATTTGGAGAGTCCAGTTTTGGACAGTCATAAATTTCAGTCTGGGAAATCCCAATTTCAAATCGTAAAACCAAGTATCTTCACTATAAGTTAGACAGAGTACGAATTTCGTCTGCAGTAATGAAAAAGAAATTATTTATTTTAAACGCTCAATTTTGAGCATACTAATAAAATAGCAAATTATGCAGGAAAATCCTTTTTAGTGTAGAAATAGTGTACTAGAAAGGTGAGTGGTAGGATGAAATATTTAAAAATTAAAAAAAGGTTATTATTTGGAATTATAATAATTATTTTTTTTATCATAGGGATTTTCGTAGGTAGTTATTTGACCAAAATCAATAATACATTTGGCATATTCTTAATAAATAATAGATCTAATATTGTTATTGGTATAATTACCGGAATAGTATCAAGCACTATTATGGCTATAGGCTTTTATTTTAAATCAATATTTGATGAAGCAGATATTTTTTGTAGAAATTTATTGAATCAATTAATGATAATGGATATATTATTATCAAAATTTGATAGACAATCTAAATCCATGGATAAAGAAATTTATATTATTTGTCATGAAGTGATAGTTAAACAGGGCAGATATGAGAAATATATTAAAGACAAAACTCTGAGAAATTCAGTTATTGAAATAGGACAGCTAATGAAAGAGATACGAACAAAGATAAGTCAAATAGTGGTAACTAATGAGTTTGCATATAAGCAAAAGGACAAATTTGACATTAACAGTTTGATGTCAAAAGAATATAAAATAAAACTAGAGGGATATTATAAAGAATTGGATGACTTACAATCAAGAATTAAAGAATATCACCATAAATTATTTTCATAAAAGAAGGATGAAAAAAAGCTTTTATTTGATTTATACCAATGTATTCTATAGAAGATAAATAATAAACTGCAAATAAAATTGTATTATCTGAAACCATAAAAAAATAAATTTTATTGGGTACTATTTGGGTACTACTAAACAAAAAAAGTACCCATTTTCGCTACAAGACACATTAACCTTAAATGATGAAACTAAGGTATAATGCCATTTTGAACAGCATGATAAAAATAAAAACAGGCAGAAAAACGCACTCCAAAACCGTAGGTTGCGGGTTCGATCCCTGCTGCCCCTGCCAAGTAAAAAACTAGTAGAATGGATGGTTCTACTAGTTTTTTTACTTTATACATAATTTTTTAGCATCATAATAACAAAATAAAATTGTTGTTAGTGCATTAGTTGAATATGTAATATAAGATGGTATAATAATATAAAATATATAGAAACGTTTCTATTACTAAAGCCTGTTCAATATTATATTTATTATTTTTTATAGCAAAAAAGAAGGTGTATTATGGCTAATGAAATTATAAATTCTGATAATGGGATAGCTTCTCTTTATAATAATGTATCTTCCCTTATAGAAACAACTAAAGAAAGAGTATATCATTCTGTAAACTCTGAATTAGTATTACTTTACTGGAATATAGGTATGACTATAAAAGAAGATATAATTAAAGTTGAAAGGGCTGGTTACGGTGAAAAAATAGTTGCTGATTTGGCTAAAGAGTTATCTGAGCAATATGGCAGAGGATATAGCAGAAGTAATCTTTTTAGAATGGTTCAGTTCTATGAAGTTTTTCCAAAAAGTGAAATTGTCGCTACACTGTCACAACAATTAACATGGTCACATATTAAAGAAATTATATCAATTAAAGACGAGCTAAAAAGAGAATTCTATGCAACCATGTGTAGTAGTGAAAGATGGAGTGTAAGAGTCTTAAGGGATAGGATAAGCTCCATGATGTATGAGAGAACTGCTATTTCTAAGAAGCCTGAACTCACTATTATGAATGATTTGAAGCTTCTTAGAGAAGAAAATAAAATGACTCCGGACCTATTTTTTAAAGACCCTTATGTGCTAGATTTTCTTGGACTTGAAGATACATATAGTGAAAAAGATTTAGAAAATGCAATACTTGGAGAACTTGAAAAATTCATATTAGAAATGGGTATAGATTTTGCTTTCTTAGGCAGGCAAAAGAGAATCACAGTGGATAACAGAGATTATTATATAGACTTGCTTTTCTATCATAGAAGAATGAAGCGGCTTGTAGTTATTGAACTTAAGCTTGAGGATTTCAAACCGGAGCATAAGGGTCAGGTTGAGCTTTATTTAAGATGGTTAAATAAGTATGAAAGAATGGAGGGAGAAGAAAGTCCTCTTGCTATAATATTATGTGCTGAGAAATCCAGTGAGACTATTGAACTTTTAGAGCTAGGTAATAGTGGTATACATGTAGCTCAGTACTTAACTCAAATGCCACCTAAGGAAGTTCTTGAAGAAAAGCTTCATAAAGCTATTCAAAAAGCTAAATTACAGCTTGAACAAAGAATACAAAACAGTAACAGCTAACGAGATACTAAACTTCTCGATAGTTCATTATTAAACCTTTAAAAGGTTTTCAAAACTGTAGGTTGGGGGTTCGATCCCTGCTGCCCCTGCCAAAAACGTTGGAAACAGAAGGTTTACAGAAATGTGAAACTTCTGTTTTTTATTTTTTCCCACATTAGTTTTAAATGGGCATAAAAACTTATGCAAATAAATCATTTATTCTACAATTAATATAATAAAAAAAGCAATTAACCTATACGATTGAAACATGATATAATTTTCATTAGCTAGAAGGTATTGTGAGATAAATTAGACAGAGATGTTTCAAAGTAATATTAGAATAGATACTGGAGGTGAATTTTGTGGGAGTAAAAACAATAAACTTTGAAGTGAAGCATTTCCCAGGGGCAAGGGTAATAGGTAAAAGTGTCCAAGTTAAGGTCGAAACAACATTAGAGGATTCAACCGTTAATGATTTATTAGAACTTATGGTCAATAATGGTGCTTATGATTACCTGTTTAGCCTTAAGGGAACATTTAGCAACCATCGTGATACGGTGGGTTGGCAAGGCGAGTATAATTTTGGTGATGCTGTATATACATACATGGCAGGTGTCCTATTTAAGTCAGGCGCTATTGTACCTGATGGTTACGAGTATAAAGATATAGATGCTTGTGATATGGCTGTTGCATGGATTGAAGATAGCGATGATGAATGTGGTGATTTGTTTGCAGACGCTTCAGACTGTTTAGCAAAAGAAAGAGATGCCCATGGCTATCAATATGATGATTCCAATGGACTATTTGAAATGGAATATTATTCGGAAGAAAGGTTTTATAATCAAAAAAACAAAGGTAGAAAAGTTATTTTAGATTTCTATTCACCATGCAAGAAAGTTTAATGAATTGTCAAAGTAAATATCTTTTAATAGTGATTTCCCTATTTCCTAAATTTAAAATAAATATTATATGGAAACGTGCAAGGGACTACTTGGAAGCAATTTAACTTTTAAGTTAAGTGGTATAGGAATAAGATTGCTTTGTGCTACTACTGCCAATAGATGGAGCTGCATATAATGCAGAAATGTATGTGAAATTGTGGCATATATAGTCAAATCTGATGTATAATTAACATTAGGAGGTGAATATTGTGGACGAAGAAATTAAGGAAACAACCGAAAAGAAATGTCCATATTGCGGGAGCGCGGATATTGAAATAATGGAAACATCACACAAAACTATAGGCTTTGTATGGAAATATGGTTGTGAGTGTAAAGTGTGTAAAAAAGAATTTAGCTTTGTAGATTTAAACAAGAATATATAAGTCATGGAAAATGATAATCGTATTAAGATCAGATTAAAAGGACTGAGTCCTGTTCAATACAGGATCCAGTCCCTGAAAATAGACAGAGCAGAATCTAAATCTAGACGTGAGCTTTCCATTGGCATTCAGTGATACTGAAATTGGTAAAACGGGCCTTGAATGATGATTCCACTGGGCTGCAAGCATAGATGCCGAATTTAATCTTCCCGGCTCCATCCCACAAGTGGCAGATGCGCATTTGCTTGAACGCAACACCATCTGTACTGCATTCAATGCAATAGTCGCTTTCTCTGCGGCTCAAGCGGTACCACATTTCCTTGACTTCAGAAGATATGTCTGTTGTCGCCCAATCAGAATATCCATGATTTGTTACAACGCTACCCAAACGCTGATAATTTTCATTTTCGTACTCAATGGATGCTTTCAGCCAGTTTTCACTGTCCAAGTATAGGACTATACCGCACTGGTCAAAACGATGTTTGCTTTCAAAAGAAGTTTTCACCACAAAGGAAAAATATCGTTCTTCCGTTTCCATCTGTAACACTGGAGCATTGTCATTCTGGAAACCATAGTAAGTACGCTGCCACAGATCTGTATTGGGAATGGTTTGTATCTCCACAAGGTCTTTCTTTATAGAGAAGCTATTTGGCTGTCGTGTCCACACGAAGTGTTTTAGGTCTATAAGTCCCATAGTATTATTCCTCCATAAATTTATTATTTATTGCTCTATTAGATTATATAAATTTCCTAATGAACAATATTTTACCACTATGAATTAATTTAAAAATAATTATAACACATTTGATATATATTTAATACTGATTTAAAATGAGCTAGCAATAATTCTATGATTTACATATATAAATTAAATGATAAAATATATGGTATAATTGTGCGCGATTTAATTTAGAATCATAGAAAATAACCCAATAGAAGTTATTTGTTTATTACATGGTAAATAGTAGTTTGTTTAGCGCATATGAACTTTAGATTGTTTTATAATGCAGGAGGTTAGCATGAAAAGATTGATTACAGAGGCTTTGCGAAATCAGTTTGACTCCACATTTCACATGGCACGTGTCCTTGTAAAAGTTTGCCCAAAGGAAATCTGGGCTGAATCATATAATGAGGTACCCTTTTGGCAGCAGGTTTTTCATTATGTTTATTTTATTGATTTCTGGATGCGTGAAAGTTACGATGACAGCGAATGGCGTACAATGGTTTTTGATAATGATTATACTACTGATTTGTATGCTGACACCTATGAAGGATTATTTATATCACAAGATAAAATGCTAGAGTATCTTGATGCAATTCAAACAAAAACTACTTGCATATTTGATGATTTAAATGATGAAAAATTAAGCACTTCAATTTATAACAATAATCCAGAATATACTTATGTGGATGTAATTGTGGGGCAAATAAGACATATAATGTATAACATTGGCTATCTAAATGGCGTATTGCGAGAGTTGGGATTGCCAGAATCGGACTGGTATGCTTATAATGAGCCAGAAGGTTCTTGATTATATCATACAATGCAAACATAATATGGAATCAGTAAATTTCAGTTTAAGGATAAAGAGTAATTTTAAAAAATAAGTTGAAATACACTTTAAAGCATTATAAATAAAAATGAATAATCATCATACGTCATATTCAGCGATGAATCTTGAGGCGTTTTTAGTTCAAGTATAGGAAAGTATATGAGAACGAGCCCGACAGGGTTCATTTTCTCCAGCCTTAAGAAGAATGTTAAATAATGTTGGCAGTTTAATTGATGAACTAGAAAACTAGATATCTTGATATCGCGATAACTAGTTTTCTAGTTTAAGTGGCTTGAAATCTTTGATATTATCTATTGGAATAATACCAATTATTTTCATTGGTGTTTTTATTTCAGAAGTTGATACTATAAAATATAAAGAATGGTTTGAAACTGCAAAAAAAGACTTAAAAGGAGCCAAAATTCTTTATGAACATGATGCAGACTATAGTTTAGTATTGTTTCATCTTCAACAAGCAGTAGAAAAGTACCTAAAAGGATATTTAATTTTAAAAACAGGTATGCTACAAGAAGGTCACAGCTTAATTAGGCTTTGTAAAAAAGCAACTATTTATAATAATGATTTTAGAAAATTTATTAAAGATTGTGCTTTTTTAAATGGATATTACATAGAAACAAGATATCCAACGTAAGATGCATTAGTTGCAGAAAATGAAGATGTAAAAGATGGTTTGAAATTTACTGAAGAGATAATAGAATTTATTGAAAAAGTAATAGAATAAAATAACACAACATACATTTATTAAACGAAATAAAATATAGAAATTTAATAAAAAAAAGATATTTTATTGAATAAAATATTATTATAATGCAGGAAAAAAATAATATTTGTAGAAATATGTATATATGTTGTCTTTTTGTACAGGTATATCAAAAAATTGATTAAAATTAAACGTATGTAAGCAAAGGGCATTTTAAAATCAGTATTATGCAAGGAGAGAGGACATATATGAAGAAAATTTCTAGTAAAATCATAATCATTTCACTAATTAACTCATTGATTGTGGCCATTGTAAATGTCTCTGCGTCACTTATAATGAATAGCACAAGATCTACTTCAGATGGAGCACACGCACCTGGTGGCGGTGGTCTTAGAGGAATTATTCCACCTACTACAGAATTAATTGGACTTGGGATTTCTTTAGTTATAGGAGTGATAATATCATATATTTTGGGTAGATTTATTTCAGCACCTTTAAAAATGATAACAGATATAACAAAGACAACTGCTAAATTAGATCTTGTAGATAATAAAGCTTTTGATGTAACCTTAAAGTATAAAGACGAATCCGGAGATATGGCAAAAGCACTTGCTGAAACTAGAAAGATTTTGAGAGAGATGGTAGTGAAATTACAAGGAATTTCATCTACGGTATCCTCACATTCAGCTAATCTTACTAAGGTTACAGACGAAAATGTGAAAACAAATTCACAGGTAGTAGCAACAATAAATGAGTTAGCAGATGGAAACACAAATCAGGCACAGGCAGTAAATGCTATTAATTCAACTATGGCTGAGGTTGTTAAGCTTATTGAAAATATAACAGACGAAGTCTCAATGGGAGCTGAAAATGCAGTAAATTCTCTTGAGTCAATAACAGAAGGACAAAACGCTGTAGATATGCAGTCAAAGAAAATGGATGAAAATATTACTATTTCTCAAGAGGTTAATTCTTCAATAAAAGAGCTTAGCAAGAATGTAGAACAAGTAGCAGATATAATTAATGTTATAACCTCCATAGCAGATCAAACTAATTTATTGGCTCTTAATGCAGCTATAGAAGCTGCTAGAGCAGGTGAAGCTGGAAAGGGTTTTGCAGTAGTAGCAGATGAAATAAGAAACTTGGCAGAAGAATCATCAAATGCAGCAAATAAAATTACAGAAATTATAAATAATACTACAGAAAAGACAAGCTTATCGGTAGCAAATATAAGTAAAGCTGCATTGATAGTAGAGCAGCAAAAAGAAGCATTAAAAATTAATCAGGAAGCCTTTCAAAAGATTAAGAACTCTTATGACAGCATAGTTGATGGCTTTAAAAACACTGCAGCTGCTATGAAAACTGTAAATGATAAATCAAAGGAGATATTTGTACAGACTCAGGAAGTATCAGCTATAGCTCAAGAGTCCGCTGCAAGTACAGAACAAATATCCTCTGCAGCTGAAGAAGAACTAGCTTCAATAGAATTAATTGCAGAGTCCTCCAAGGAATTGGATTCATTAGCAGAAGAATTAAGCTCTGAAATTTACAAATTTAAAGTCAGCTAGTGACGTTATAATGCACAATAAAAATGCACGTATGATAAAAATACGTGCATTTTTGTATAATTTAAACTTATATTACTTAATTCAAATTGCTTTTAGCATATTTTATCACGGAGTTTATATCTTTATTGCTGGAGGAATTGTTAAGCTTGGTGTCCAGGGCTTCATTGTTAGCAAAGGAAGTGCCGTGTTGAAAATATATGCTGCTGATAGTTTTAGTTGAACCATTGATTGTGTAATCAGTAATTATTATCACATCTTTTAACCCATCATTGTTTACATCTGAAAAGGATACGGCGCTTATATCTTTAAAGGCACCCTTTGAATTTCCGTAAAAATCAGGGAATTTATATATGACATTGCTATTTGAATCTAATAGATAAAAGGCTGCAGCTTGGGTAGAATTTTCTCTTTTAAGTCCAGATATAAATTTTACTGTACCAAAATTTTCTAGTTTTACTGAAAAGCACTGCTTATCAATCACCACTAGCCCTCCATCTTTAAGGCTGGTTAAGGTTTGGCTAGAAGAAGTTTTATTACTGTTTACAAGAGTAAAGGTTCCTTCACCTATTCCCCATAAATTATCTTTGCTGCTTTTATCGCTGTATTTTATGGTCAAGGTCATTTTATCATCATTAAAATTCATTTGTATGGTTCCGCTATGCTCCCAGCCATCTTCGTCAAAGTTATATGAAAATTTATTGTTTTCAATTTTACCTTTAATATCAACATTGGAAATATGTGTAGCGTTCTCAGTAGAGTCGCTCAGGGTGCCAGTGAGGTTGCCTGCTTTATCAACCTTTATTGTGGCAGAAAGACCGTATTTATAATCATTTTTTAAGCTATTCTCTGTGACCCAGTTGCCGCTATATTTTGAGTAATCTGCTGAACTAGTTACATTAGCTGTAGAAGTAGAGCTGCTGGAATCACTAGCTTTTTCGGTACTGTTATCAGCACTTTGGGAGGTGCCGGAATCCGCTGACTGACTTGTTGTATTATTAGTTACAGTAGGTTTAGTTGTGGATTGCTTACTAGAACAGCCTGCTGCTAAAATTGTTGTAGAAATTAGTATAGCTAATATTATTTTTTTCATAAATTTTATCTCTCCCTACTTTAATTAATTGTATGAAATATTATTATATAGTAATAAAATGTTATATATAATATATACGATTTAGTATAATAATGGTATAAGCTACAATAACAATTATAACTTAAAAATATGGTCTATTGTTAACAAATATTTTTTATTTATGTCAACATTCTGCCACAATACTTATATAATATATAACCATAGCAAGAAAATATACCCCTAAAAATAAAAACACAGAAAAGCAGTTGAATTAAAAATTTGGCTGTTTTTCTGCTTTTTGAAGTAGCAGCATTAAGAATTATTTGTTAATTTGTAGAAATATGACTTTAGTTTATAAAAGTAATTGTATTATAATAACTGTAGGTAAAAGAATTTTTGTATAATATAAGGAGGATGGAGTAAAATGGCATTAATTAATTGTGACTTTTTTTCAGAAGTATTAGATATTTCAACTTCAATTTCTGTGATACTTCCTCAGAATACTATAGGACAAATAGGTATGAAGGGATCTATAAAAAAAGAAAAATATCCTGTTTTATATCTTTTGCATGGCTTATCAGATGATCATACTATATGGTGCAGAAGAACTTCTATTGAAAGGTATGTAGCAGACCTTGGCATTGCAGTGGTAATGCCTTGTGGCGGTAGAAGCTACTATACAGATATGGAGCATGGATATAAGTATTTTACATATATTACGGAAGAATTGCCTCAGATTGTTGAGAACTTTTTTCCAATATCAGAAAAGAGAGAAGATAATTTTATAGCAGGTCTTTCTATGGGAGGATATGGAGCACTTAAAGCAGCTTTTAATTGTCCAGATAAATATGCTGCTGCAGCAAGTCTTTCAGGAGCAGTTGACATATTGGAAAGGTTAAAGGATAGTGCATCCATGAATAGCGAGGAAATGCATAATATATTTGGAGATTTTGATAAGGTTAAAAACAGTAAGAATGATTTGTTTTACATGGCATCCGAATTATCAAAATCTAGCGGCAATAAGCCTAAAATATATAGCTGCTGTGGTACTGAGGATTTTCTGTATGAGAACAACATAAAATTTAGAGATCATATGAAAAGTTTAAAATTTGATTATACTTATGAGGAGGAAGGAGGCACCCATGAGTGGGGCTTCTGGGATAAGAAAATACAAAGTGTGCTGAATTGGCTTCCTGTAAACAAATAATGCTTTAGGTAATTAATAATTTCAATACCTGTGTTAAGTATTAAATAAAATAAATTCATGTGCGTAAAGTGCATGAATTTATTTGTTTTGTGGATAAAATAACACATAGGGAGGGTGAAATTATGGCGACTAAGGATATGAAAAGAGCTTTTAAAAAGCTTTACGAGGAAAGATTAAATATAGATAGAAAATATGACAATAAATATTTGTATCATTTTACCACCTATGAGGCGATTACAAATATATTTAAGGGTGGGAGCATATATGTGGGAAGAGCGCATGATATGCAAGATAAGGAGGAAATAAAATATTGCTATAATATTGCAGAAAGCATACTGGAGAGTTATCCTTATGATAAGGAATTTATAAATTTAGTACTTTCAAGAATTAAAGACGATAATTTAATATTTAATGAAATGAGACATTATATTTTAAGCTTTTCAAAAAATGAAGATAATTTTTCCACTTGGAAAAATTATTCTAAATCCCATGGAGTGATAATAAAGGTTCTGTATGAAAATGTTAAAAATATAAATAATAATCTATATTTCAAAAACTGCCATGGGAAAGTGATAAACTTCAATGAAACTCCTTTAAATTGCAGCATATATGGCGACTTTGGAAATGTGGTTTATGAAATAAAAAAACAGGAAAGAATTTTAAGAGAAGAAATTGATAAATTTTATATTTTTTATAAGCAATACAGCACTAGTCAATATAGGGAATACTTTAAAAATTTATTTAACTTGCTTGTATTCAGAATAAAGCTAATATCTCCTTATTTTAAAAATGCGTCCTACGAGAATGAAGATGAATTTAGGTTAGTATACACTTTGTATGGTAATGATCATTCAGACGCTGGAATTGAAATAAATAGGGGCTTTGAAGGAAAAAAGAAAAGCTATATAGAATTAGTATTTCACGATTTAAAGCAAGCTCATATTGACAACATATTAGGAATAGAGGAAATACTTTTGAGTGAAGATGAATACCAAATTAGAAATAAAAATATTAAAGAAATATTAAAGCATTCAGAATATAAAAATTATATAAAAATAAAGGAAAAAATATTTTTAAATTAGGCATATTTGTATATAAACCTCATATATAATATGGGGGTGAATATGTGTTGGATAAAATAGTCATAAAGCTTGCAGATGGAAATACCTTTAAGGGAGAGCTTGTAAAAATAGATGAAAGTGAAATTGTAATTAAAGACGTTAAATATAAAAATGTAGTTTCAGAATCGAAAATACATAGAGAAGTGCATGTGATGAAAGTACATATAGTATATTATTATATTGATGAATAGATGGAGGATTTACAAAATGCTAGTGGTTATAGATAGATTTGAAGGAGATTTTGCGGTGTGCGAAAAACCAGATAAAACAACTTTAAATATACATACAAGCAAAATGCCAAAGGGATGCAAAGAAGGAGACGTTATTAATATTAAAGGAAGTCAGATAAATATAGATGTAAATGAAACTGAAAGAAGAAAATATGAAATTGATAAAATAACTAAAGATATATGGGAATAATTTTAAAATTGTTAATAATGTAAAAATTCTGTGTACTAAAAAGACTTAACTGTATATTATGTTATAATATAATTATAAATATTCTGGAGGCGGTTATGGAGTATAGAGGATTTAACATCGAGGTAGTAGCTAACAGCGATGAGGATAGTTATCCCTACATCGTAACAGCTATAAAAGGTATTGAAACAATAGAAAAAAGAGGCCATGATAAGGAAAAGCTAATAGCCATAATAAAAAGCACTATAGACTTCACATCTAATGTAGATGAATATATGGAGATAAGCCACCCAATAAGATAATGGGTGGCTTATTTTCCATAATTATTTGTCAAACCAGCCAGAGAGAAAAATCACAGGACTATTCCAGTATATAGCTATTTCATTAGTGGCATAACTTTCATCGTTATCAATAAATGCCTTTGCAGGTGGAACATGGCTTGGAATTAATTCCTTTGCTGCAGGGTCACTTCTTCCTAAGTCTGGTCCACCGGAAACCAAGCCTGGTACAGGTGCATCTACTTTGTCAGCCACAGAGGGTCTGTGGTGAGGATGCATAATGCTATTTGTACCAACTCCTGTTATATAACTTATGCCTACAGGATTCGCTCCAAGCATCCAATGAAGGCAGTTTTCCGCTATTTTTTCAAAGGCAGCATCATCAACCAATTTTGAGGCTAAAATAAGAAGCGCAGCTCTGTTTGAGAGAACCATGGTACTTCCCCAAAGATAATCTTCTGGAAGCATAGGAACTTTATATCCGTCATTAAAAGCTATTTCTTTTAGTCGATTTGCCTCTGCAATAAAAGCAGCTTTAAATAAATCTGCAAGTGCTTCATTAGAGTTTTCCATGAATAATATTTCAGCTGCAGCAAAACCACCAACCTTGGACCAGCCAAAGTTAACTCTATCCATGTCCTTATGCTTAAGCATAAATTCCTGCATAAAATTGCTGTACTTTGAATCTAAAGTAGCTCTGTAAAGAGCTGCAGCAGCCCAAAGTCTTTCATCTCTTAAATCATCATCCCCATATTCTCCGGTCACAACACCTACAGGATTTTTGAAAGGTTTATCCTTAGGGTTATTTTCTAACCACTGCCAGCCTTTTAAGGAAGCAGCTAATAATCTTTTAGAGAATTCGGAATCATATTTAGAATAGATTCTTGAGGCCATAGCAGTACAAGCTGTGAAATCAGCAGTGGCTGCAGTAGATACAGGAGTGGCCACCCAGGTATCTAAATCATCCTCAGGCATTATAAAACCAGGAAAGGAAGGAGTAGTTACCTTATGATATAAACCTCCCTCAGAATCTTGCATTTTAAGCATCCATTCTAATTCATAGCGAGCTTCATCTAATAAATTTGGTACAACAAATTTGTCCTCAAAAGCAGAAGGAGCATGTTCATAGGAAAGCAGCATCATAGCTACAGTTACTGCACCTGCTACCACATATTTACCATAATCTCCTGCATCGTGCCATCCGCCGCTTATATCTATAGTTACATCAGGATTTTCATATAAATAAGCTTTAGCAGTATGACATTTTTCATGGAACCACTTTCCAGCTATTTTTTTATCTAAATCAAAACCGCATCTTTGCAGGTATAAGCCTTTAATAAGGGCTTCCTTTGCATAGGTATAAGGCTTGCTGTTAATATTGAAACTATTGGATAAGCATTTTTCATCAGGAATTTCTAAATAATATGTACCTTCTTCCTGGAAATCAGAAAAATTAATAAATCCAACTTCGTCATTGCTTGATAGATCTTTTTTGCCGCTATAGGATATTTCACCCCTATACAATATTTCGTTTTCAGTATTTATTAAATTAAAAGTTTTAGCTGAGCCTAAATAGAATGCAAATTTGTTACCATTTACCCTATAGCCCTGCTGATTTAAATATAATTTTATATCTTTCATGTTTGTCCTCCTTTTAGCACGATTAATTATGAATTATAATATATAATAAAAACGTATTCAATATTATAATTTATAATATTGATTTATGTTAAATTTTTATAGTTAAATATAAAATAAGTAATATTAATAAGCGCTAAACAATAATATATTACTTGGCATTTTATATTTTGCTTGTAATAACTTGAAAAATTTAGTATTTTTTATATTAGAGAGTTTTTTAATTTTGATTTTTAGCAGATATATAATTTTGAGTTTTAGGAGGAGCTATATGGAGTTTAGAAAAACTAGTATAAAGTATATTATTACAGTGACTATATTAGGTGTTCTATCCCTGGTAATGTTTTTTGGGTTTCAAAATAATGTATCAGAAGATGCAAACAAAGATAACCAAAAAGATACCATAGAATTGACATTTTCCAGCAGCTGGGGAGGAATGGATACTAAATCTTTAGCTTTAGAAGATTTTCTTGGAGAATTTGAAAAAGAAAATCCTGGGATAAAGATTGTAAACAGGTCTAAAGGAAATGATGATTTTCTATTTACTCTTAAAACGGATTTTGCTCAAGGAAATGAGCCGGATGTATTCGGATTGTGGCCGGGCTCTGATTTGGATACATTGATTCAGGTAGGAAAAGTCGCAGACCTCACCGAAGCTTTAAATGAGGATGAGACCTGGAAGGAGAGTATTAAGGAAGATACTTGGAGGTATGATACCTCCAATGGCAAAATATACGGCATACCAATGGAAATAATATATGAAGGGTTATTTGTGAATAAAGATGTGTTAGATACCTACAGACTAAAGATACCTAAGACCTTTGAAGAATTAAAAGATGTAGTTAAGAGCCTTAAGTATTATAACATAGATACTCCCATAGCATTTAATTGTACGCCAGAAGGCTCTTATTTATATCAAAATATGGTTATGAAGCTGGGCGGAAAAGAAGATTCTGAAAATCCATATAAAAATGGAAATATTAATTCCTGCTATATTAAGGCTATGGACTATCTGAAAGAGCTTTATGATATAGGCGCTTTTTCAAAGGATGTTTTTACCATGGATGACAAAGCGAGAAACGAAAAGTTTATAAATAAAGAGGCTGCAATGATAGTACAGGGTTCTTGGTTTATAGGAGAAGTGTCCGTAAAGAGAAATGATAATTATGTTGAAATAGTGCCTTTTCCTAGCTTTACAGCTGGAAAGGCTGATGATAGTTCTCTCATATACGGGTTAGGAAATGGAAATTTCCATATAAGCGAAAAGGTATACAAAGACAGCAAAAAAAGGCAGGCGGCCTTAAAGCTTTTAAAATACTTAACATCAAAAGAAGCTGGAGAGAAGCTTGTAAATACTACGGGAAGCATTAGCAGTATAAAAGGGATTAACAGAAATCCCAAAGATATATTGGCTATAAAAGGGGACGACTTAATAAATAATTCTAAGGAATTGGTAGGGCCAATAGATAGTTTTATGAAGAGAAGCTCTTGGGAAAATATTTTAGTGAAAAAAATGCCGGCAATGCTCACTGGAGAGATAACTCCTGAAGAAATTTTTAAGGAAATGGAAGAAAATAAATGAGAGAGTTAATTTTAAGGTTTTATAGAAATATATCGTTAAGAAACAAGCTCCTGCTTTTATTTTGTATACAAATCATAATTCCAATAATATTTATAGGCTATACCTCTTATCATAGATCCTCTATGGTTATAAATGAGAAATCCTTCAACTATTCTCAAGATATATTGAAGATGATTGATATGAGGATTGGGGACTTATGCCATGACATAGACTCTCTTTCCATGCAGATATTATATGATAATAGGATATATGAATTCTTAAAGCAAGGATATAACGGAAAGGACAGTACTTATTATTCTAATTATAATTATACCCAGAATATATTGAGAGATTCAGTGCTTTCTAGGAGTGGAATAGAATCAATATGCATGTATACTCCTAATAATGATTGTGTGTATTTTGATGGTAATACACAAAATACAAGTATCCGCGAAAAACTTCCTTATAATTTTGTGAGAAAAGCTGCTTTATCTGCTAACGGAAATAATTGCTGGGTGCTTTATAAAATTGATAATAGTGACCAAGATATATACGCAGCAAGAATAATTTATAATAGAGATGATTTTAAGCCTATTGGAATGATAGCTATATTAATAAATAGAGAGTATATAAAATCTCTCTATGAGGAACTTTCAAAGGAAGGTACAAACAATATATCAATATTGTCTGCAAATAATGAAGAGATAATAGGAAGTTCAGGTGATAAAACCTATCTTTCCATGGTGAATGAAAAGGGGTATGCAGGAGGGAGCGGTCACTATATAGATAATAAAAATAAGCTTCTAATCTCTTACGTAGTTTTAAATAATCCAGATTGGAGAATAGTTTATCATAGACCGTTAAAAGAAATATATAAAGATATAAATGATTTGAGGATAAAAATAATAATTTTTGTTATATGGTCTATATTGGGCTTATCTCTTCTCAGTCGAATCACTGCTTTTGATATTGTAACTCCCATTGATAATTTAGTAGAGGCCATGAAAAGGGTTGAAAAAGGTGATAGCTATAAGGAAGCTAAAGTAGAAAGAGAGGATGAAATAGGATATCTATTTAGAAGCTTTAATAACATGGCAAAAAGAATTGATTACCTTCTTAACAGCATATATAAGGAGAAAATAACCAGAAAAGATGCAGAGATTAAAGCACTTCAAGCGCAAATTAATCCACATTTTCTTTTTAATACTCTTGAGAATATAAACTGGATGGCACAGTTAAATGGGGTTCCAGAGATAAGCAATACAGTAACGGCCCTTTCAAAGCTCATGGAAGCTAATATGGGAAAAGGGGATAAGCTTGTAAATCTAAGTGAGGAATTTGCTTATGTGGAAAACTATTTTGAAATAATGAAGTACAGATTAGAGGATAGATTGACTATAGAGAAAAATATACAGCAGGAGACTCTGGAAATAAAAATACCCAAGCTTTTGGTGGAGCCTATAGTGGAGAATTCGTTAATCCATGGCATAGAGAATGTAAGAAGACAGGGGAAGGTTGTGCTTAATTCTTTTTTAGACAGCGAAGAGGTAGTAATCGAAGTAATTGATAATGGCATAGGCATGAAGGAAAAAGAGCTGGAAAAATTATTAGAAGATATTGAAGGTGAAGAAAGCAGCACTGTTATAGAGAGAATTGGACTTTCTAATGTAAATAAACGAATAAAGCTCTTCTATGGTGAGAAATATGGTTTAAAGGTACAAAGCGAGTATGATAAGTATACTAAAGTAACTATTAGAATTCCTGCAAATAATATTAAGGGGGATAATTATTATGTTTAAGGTCCTTATAGTAGATGACGAATCCATAATAAGACGAGGTCTTATAAATATTGTGGACTGGGAAGCTATGGAGTGTGAGGTATGTGGAGAAGCTTCAGATGGAGTGGAGGGAATAGAAAAAATAAAACAACTGAAGCCGGACATAATTGTGGCAGATATAAGAATGCCAGGCATTGAAGGCATAGATATGATTAAGCTTACTAAAAATTTTACTCCTCATACTAAAACGATAATATTAACAGGATACAGAGACTTTGAATATATACAGGGAGCGATAAAGATAGGAGCTTTTGATTACATTCTAAAGCCATCTAAGATGGAAGAGATAACTGAAATAGTAAAAAAGGCAGTAGAAAAACTAAAGGAAGAAAAAAGAAGAGAAAAAGAGTTAGAAGAATTGAGACTGAATGCTAAAGAAACAATAACGATCGTAAAAGAAAAACTTCTTTATGACTTAATTTTTCATTTAAATATAAAAGAGAGCAAGACAATAGAAGCCATGAAAAATCATGGGATATGCATAATAAAATATTTGATTGTAAGTGTGGAGGTTTTGGCTGAAGAAAAAGTTATAAAAGACTATGGATACCATAAAGGCATAGTTAATTTTATGCAAGATATATTTGCAGATAATTATGAAATAACCTCAATACCAATGACGGCTAAAAAAGCTCTTTTTCTATTGCAGTATGACTTAGACAGAGAAGATGGAGCTGTTATGAAAGAAGTGAAAGAAAAAACAGAGATATTTAAAAATATGATAAGTCAATATATATCCTCTCCCATTAAAATAAACTGCAGCAGCATAGGAAATGGAGCGGAGACAATAAAAGAAAAGGTACTTGAAATAGTAAATAGTGATTCAAATGCAGGGGCGCGCGATGGTGAGGAGGTGGAAGCTGATATGATGCCTGTTATAATAAGAAAAGCTGTAGAGTATATAAAGGAAAACTACCAAAATCAGATTAATCTTAATGATGTAGCTGAGCATATATTTGTGAGCCCCTTCTACCTCAGCAGGCTATTTACCAAAGAACTCAATAAAAGCTTTGTGGATTTTTTGAATGAATTAAGGATGGAGAAGGCAAAGGAATATTTAAGAAAAGATAATTATAAAGCTTATGAAGTTGCGGAAATGGTGGGAATAAAGGACTCTCATTATTTTTCAAAGCTATTTAAAAGATATACTAGCTATACTCCTTCTGAATATAGAGATAACAATTCAATTTAGGTAAAAAATTTTGCGGTTGCAATGCAAATTATTACACAAGCACTAGACAAAATAGAATACCAAAAAGCAAATCTATCCATTTATTTCAAGTAAACGTTTGTATATTATTAAAGTATAAAATATAAATGGGGGGATAAAGATGAACAACATTAAAAAAATTCTTTGTTTAGTGCTTGGAGCTGCAGTTATATCTTCTGCTTTTGTAGGATGTAAAAGCAGTTCTGATGACAATTCAAAGCAAACCATTTCTCAAAAGGATCCAAAAGACTATAAGGGAGAAATAACCTTCTGGCATTTTAACAAGGACGAAGCACCGGTTCTTGTTAAGCATTTCAATGAAAAGTATCCAAATGTAAAGGTTAAACTTCAAGTAATATCTGACCAGAATCAGGGATATCAGAACAAAATAACAACTACCTTAGCTAGCGGCGGTTCTGGAATGCCTGATGTATATTGTGGAGAATCAGCTTTTGTAAAAAGATTTGTTAATATGGACAATGGATTCGAAGATTTGTCCCAATCACAGTATAAATTGGATGATGTAACTAGTAAAATGGCTAAATATACTGTAGATATCGGTACTGATGACAAAGGAAAGGTTAAAGCTCTCACTTATCAGATAACACCAGGTGGAATAGGCTATAAGAGAGATTTGGCAAAGAAATATTTTGGTACAGACGATCCAGATCAGATAGCTAGCATGATGTCTTCTGTTGATAAGCTTATTGATATGGCGAAACAATTGAAAGAAAAGAGCAACGGAAGTGTTAAGTTCTTCGCTTCAAGACAGGAGATTGAAAGACTTTATATGGGAGCAAGACAGACTGGATGGGTAAAGGACAATAAATTAGTAATAGATCCTATGATGGATAAATATGTAGCTACTGCAAAGATCATGAGAGATGACAAATTAGAAGCTGGCTACGATGCTTGGACACAGCCTTGGACAACAGCTGTAGCTGGAAATGATGTTTTCGCTTATGCTATACCAACTTGGGGAGTAGCTAACATAATCGGTGCAGATGATCCTAATAACAAGGATACAGGAAGATGGGCAATGGCTAAGGCTCCTATCAACTACTTCTGGGGCGGAACTTGGCTTGGAGTTTACAGCAAGAGCAAGAATAAGGACTTAGCTTGGCAGTTTGTTAAAACTATAGTTAGTGACGAAGATAGCTTAAAATCTTGGACTCAACAGACTGGAGACATAATTAATAATACTAAGCTTATTGGTGACTTGGCACAAAATTCAGATATTAATAAAACTACTAACCAAAACTTGAACAAATTCTTCCAGCCGCTTATTTCTGACATAAACGGTACAATATTTACTGAATATGATGATAAGATAACCTCTGATTGGGATGACAACATGGCAACTTATTTATCAGGAAAAATAAGTAAAGATGACATGTACAAGAAATTTAAGGAAAAAGTAAAAGCAGATTTTCCTAAATTAACTGTCGAATAAAAACTTTTTATTACCGCATTAAATGTCTTTTAATGCGGTAATAATTTAATGGAGGTGACTTATATGAAGCTTAAAAACAAAGTAAATAAAAATAATTATGCGTATCTATTTATTGCACCGTACTTTATAGCATTTATGATCTTTGGATTATATCCAATTTTATATACCTTTTATTTGAGTTTAACTGACTGGGATGGCACAGCTTCAACGCCTAAGTTTATACTGTTTGATAATTTTAAAACTCTTATAAGGGATACCACATTTTTTAGCAGTATAGGCAATACAGCTATAATGTGGATAGCTAATATAATTCCCCAGATGATATTTGCGCTATTCTTGGCAGTAGCCTTAACAAATACCAAAATAAAAGGTAAGGAGTTTTTCAGAGGTATATTTTTCCTGCCTAATCTAGTAACTGTAGCATCAGTAGCTGTTCTATTCAGGTTTATCATGGATTGGCAGACGGGAGCTTTAAACAGAATACTGATGTCCTTGAAAATATTGAATCAGCCTGTAGAATGGCTTCAGAGTATCACAGCTACACGAGGAGGAGTATCTTTTATAAATTGGTGGATGTGGTTTGGCTATACCATGATAATAATAATTGCAGGTATAAAAGCTATACCTGATGATGTGCTGGAGGCAGCTATAGTAGATGGAGCTAATAAATGGCAAAGCTTTTGGAATATTACGCTTCCTCTAATAAGACCAACAATGCTATATACAGTCATAACTTCTTTGATCGGAGGAATGACCATGTTTGATGTCCCTTTCCTGCTTACCAACGGTGATGGTTCTCCGCAAGGATCTATTTTAACTATGGTAATGTATCAATATAATACAGCCTTTAGAACCTATAACTTTGGTTATGGTGCCACTATAGGAACAGGACTATTTATACTTCTTGCGGTGGTAGTATTTATAGCATACAAAATGATGAATAGAAAACCAGTTTATGATTAGAGGTGATTTAGTATGGAATTAGCTAAAAATAAAAATACACCTGCATTAAAAACAAGAAAAAAGGTTCATTTCACTGTAGGAAAAATAGTTTTGTATATATTCCTTATTGCTCTTGCGGTATTATGCTTCATACCATTTTATATAATGATTATAAATGCCACTCACAGCAATGCAGAAATAGCCTCAAAATTAAGCCTTATACCAGGTAAAGATTTTCTTAATAACTACAACAGAATGCAGCAAAGAATAAATATATGGAATGGATTTAAAAATAGTATAATAATATCCTTCAGTGCTACACTTCTTGCAGCATATTTTGGGGGACTTACTGCTTATGGCTTTTCAAAATTTAAATTTAAAGGCAATAAATTTCTGTTTGCAATAGTGCTTATGACGCTTATGATTCCACCTCAATTAGGAATACTTGGTTTCTTCAGGGTTATAAGATTTTTAGATTTAATGAATAGCAGATTAGCTTTGATACTTCCGTCAATTGCTACAGCTAACATAGTGTTTTTCATGAAGCTTTACATTGATTCCTCTGTACCGGATTCCTTAATGGAATCTGCCAGAATAGATGGCTGCGGAGAATTTAAAATATATAACAAAATAGTTATGCCTATAATAACTCCTGCATTGGCAACTATGTCAATATTTACATTTATAAGTACCTGGAATAACTATCTTACTCCTCTTATAGTGTTAAATGATGAAGATAAATATACAGTTCCAATACTTACAGCCATGGCAAAGGGTACCTACCAGACAGATTTTGGAGCAGTTTATATGTGCATAGCTCTATCTATAATACCTATTATGCTTGTATTTTTATTCTGCTCCAAATATATAATTGGAGGAGTTACTGTAGGTGCGGTAAAAGGGTAAACAAAGAATATTTAATTTATGTAAAGAAGCGATGCAAGAATTAAAAATGTGCATCGCTTTTTTATGTTAACAAATCATGTATAAATTTTTTAATATAAATTATTAATTTATTAACCATTGAAAAATATAAATTTATGTTATAATTTAATCTATAAATTAAGTTTCATAAAAAATAAGAGGGAAGAACTATGAATTTTATTAAGAGACATAAGATTAAATTATTATTCACATTTTTATTATTTATTTTTTTAGGAATTTTGGTGTCAAGTGAGTACAGAGTGAAAATTCATCAAAACAATATAGAGAAAAATAATCAAGCAAAAACCAATGAACAGGCTTCCAGCAATACCAATAGCAGCTTAGATAATAATTCTCAGCAGACATCAAATCAAAATAATCAGCAAAGCAGTCAGCAGGCAATTGAAGATCAAAAACAGCAGGATTATATAAAAGGCTATAATTTGCTTTATGAAAAAAACTATGATGATGCCATAAAAGCTGAGGATCAGGTTATACTGATGTATCCTGACTTCTACAAGGCCTATGACATAAAAGGAATAGCACAGTGCTATAAAGGAAATTATAAAGAAGGTGTAAGCAACATAGAGAGATGCTTACAGCTAAAAGACGATTATGGTCACGGAAGATTTGATATGGGGCTTGCTAATGAGCTGCAGGCAAATTATGATACTGCCATTGAATGGTATAAAAAAGCTCTAGAGATTGAAAAATATGAATGGAGCTATTATGGAATAGCTAGTATATATGGCAGAAGAGGAGATGTACAAAATACTGTAGAATATTTAAAACAAGCTATTGCCATTAACCCAAACGTGAAGGATGAGGCAAGGCATGAAGCGGATTTTAATAATGTGAAGAATAGTGCTGAATTTAAAGACGTTGTAAATTAATATTTAGTGATAATAAAAAACTAAAGCCAATTATACCTGCTTTAGTTTTTTATTATGTATCTATCTTGAATTTTTCCCTATGCCATAGCCAACAAGGGCTGCAGCTCCTAAAACAGCTATTCCAGCAGGAATTATATATTTCATATTTTCAGAAACTGAATTGCTTTCACAGCATTTATTATTTGACTTATTATGATTGGTTTTTGGATGTTCTTCATAGTTTTCCATATAGGGATGAAATTTGCTGAATTTTATAAGTTTTTTCATTTCTTTATCTAAGTTTATGCCAGTTCGTATATTCAAGGGAACACCTCCTTTATTATATAAAATTTAATTTAGTTTAGCTATGTTCAAAGCTTTACATCGGTAATTTCTTAAACATAGCCTTTTTATATTATGCTCAAAATGAAATAAATTTATAGGCAGCAAAAAAATAAAATTGATTATTTTGAGCCTCTGTAATATATTTTATAGTGTAATATTTTTTAAATTTTGAGAGGTTAGGCGAAATGAAAAGTTACGATATAGTTATAATAGGAGGAGGAGCTGCTGGGCTGGCTGCAGCTGTAAAATCCACAGAATTAGGCTGCAAATGTCTGGTTTTGGATAGAGAAAACCAATTAGGCGGAATACTTAATCAATGCATACAAAAGGGTTACGGTATTAATATTTTTAATGAAGATATTACTGGCTGTGAATATGCTCAAAGATTCATAAATGAATTCAATAATCTTGGAGTAGAATGTGAACTTGATGCTATGGTTATTGAAATAAATGATCAAAGGGAGATTAAATTCATAAATCCAAAAGGAATACATAAGGTTAAAGCTAAGGCAGTTATTTTTGCAGCTGGCTGCAGAGAAATACCAAAGGTGAGTCTAGATATACCCGGGAGCAGGCTGGCAGGAGTACTTACAGCTGGAACTATCCAAAATCTTGTTAATATATATGGGTATTTGCCTGGTAAGGAAATTGTAGTATATGGCACTAGCAATCTTTCCTTTTCAACTGTTGAAAGATTAGTGCTAGAAGGTGCTTCAGTAAAGGCTATGGTAGAAGAAAATAAGAATATAAAATGTGATAGAAAAAATTTACTTCAATGCGTAGAAGATTTTGATATAAATATTATTACTTCTCATGTTATTAAATCTATAGCTGGTGTGGACAGAGTGCAGGGTGTTACTATATGCAAAATAGATGCTTCAGGAAAACCTATTGAAGGAAGTGAACAATATATTTCTTGTGATACTTTAATGATTTCTGTAGATTTGAAACCAGAGAATGAGGTTTTAAGAGATACTTTAGAAATATCTGAAGAAGAGCTTATGCAAGTAAATGAAAAAATGCAGACCAGTAAAGAATGGATATTTGCCTGCGGTGATGTGATAAGAAAACATAATAGCGCTGATGAGGTAAGCCTTGAAGGCTATAAAGCTGCAGAAGCTGCTGCAGAATATGCTGCTAAATGCTAAACTACATTTTAAAATTATAGTTGAGATAAGGGAGCTGCACAATGAAGATAAGGTTATTTTAAAGAGAAATAGATAAGAACAAGTTAATAAGTAAAATTTAAGAATTAAAAATAAGTGTAAAAATTATAAGAAATCGGCTCACAAAGAGACGATTTCCTCAATAACTATTAATTTTTACCTCTTAATTCTTACTTGAAATTTATCACTTACGAATCTTATCTTAATATTTTAAAATAAATAATCTTTTTGTGACAGCCATTTTTGTATTAAATTATATTTTCCTCTAAAGAATTTCTTATAGTCTTTATATTTTCAGTTATTTTTCTGCAGGTTTCCGGACGGTTCATGGTATAGAGATGAATGCCGTCTATTCCCCAGGAAAGCAAGTCTATTATCTGTTCTGTAGCGTAGGCTATTCCTGCTTCCTTTAGAGCTTCAGGCTGAAATTCATACTTTTCCATTATGCGAGTAAATTTTTTAGGTAGAGTGGCTCCGCTAAGCTGAACCATTCTTTCAATCTGCTTTTTATTTGTTACAGGCATTATACCTGCAGACACAGGGATGTTTATGCCTATGCTTCTTATCTTTTCCATGAAGGAATAGAATTTTTCATTGTCAAAGAATAGCTGAGTAATAAGAAAATCTGCTCCGCTCTCAGCCTTAAGCTTTAAATTATATATATCTTTGTCAAGACTATCACATTCTACATGGCCTTCAGGATAACAAGCTCCTCCTACAGAAAATCCGCTTGATTTTTTAATAAAAGAAGTTATATCGCTAGCATGTCTAAATTTTTGAGAATTAAGAGCATCGTGAGAGAAATCTTTTGGTAAATCTCCACGCAAGGCTAATATGTTCTCTACATTATTGTTTTTTAAATTTTCTGTAATGGAACTTAAAGCTTTTTCATCAAGTTCTACGCAGGTTAAATGTGCCAGTGACTCTATATTATATTTGTTTTTTACCAAGGATGCTATGCTTACAGTAGTGTCTCTGGTGCTTCCCCCTGCACCGTAAGTTACGCTTATAAAGTCTGGTCGCATGTCCTTTAAGCCTTCTAAAGTATTATAAATTGCAGAAATATCGCTATCCTTTTTTGGTGGAAATATCTCGAAGGATATGACAGGTTTTTTATTTTTGTATATATCACGTATAAGCAATTTTAGCCCCCCTATTAAAATAATTTTTTAAAGCAATTTTTACAAATTAACATATTTCCATTATTGGCAGATATGCAGGAGTCTTTAGAAATTTCTCTGTTACATATGCTGCACAAAAGCTTATCGGCGGTAGCCTCTGTTTCCTTTGGTTTTATTTTTTTTAAACTTGAAATATTTTTTTTGTTAGATGGTGGTTCGTATTCTATAGGTTTATTAGGAATCTCTCTTTTAAATATCTCGTATTTCATACTATAGCTGCTTTCACCGTAAAGCTCTAATTCAAATCTAGGATCTTTTACATCGTAATACTCTTCGATTATAAGACGCCTTATTTGGGCATCATTAATTATTAATCCGCTTTTTTCGATACCATCGAATATACTTTTCGTAATATTATTTGTATCAGGATGTCTCTTAGCACTTTTATAAAAAACTTTAAGCACTGCAATCAAAGCTTGAGAAAGGACAGTATTAGGATTCTGAATCCTTGCTTCATAGGCAATTTCTTCTTCGTAAAGGGCATATCTATCATGATATTTTCCTGAATTATAAGGAAGAATAGCTCTTCCGCTGCTGTTGAATAATTTAAAATTAGATTTAGATATGGGAGATCCCTTAACTATAACCTTTGCATAAGCTTCCATAATACCTCCGCTGAAAAATGTTTTTATGTGTATATATTATAACATTTGTTTTACAAATAGCGAATAATAAATTTTAAATAGAATTTACAATTAATCGGTATAATAATATAATATAAGGTATGTTAAAAATAAGTATAATGGCTTAATATAAAGGGTGATAAGATGAAAGATATAAAAATACTAGCTATAGAAAGCAGCTGTGATGAGACTGCAGCGGCAGTGGTAGTGAATGGCAGAGAAGTTCTATCCAATATAATAGCATCACAGATTGATATACATAAAAAATTTGGAGGAGTTGTACCTGAGGTAGCTTCAAGAAAACATGTAGAAGTTATAAATGCAGTAGTAGAGGAAGCTATTCAGGAGGCAAAGGTAGATTTTGAGGAAATAGATGCGGTGGCAGTAACTTACGGACCAGGACTTGTGGGAGCTCTTCTTGTAGGACTCCAGTATGCAAAAGGGTTAGCCTATGCATTGAAAAAGCCTTTGATAGGTGTGAATCATATTGAAGGACATATAAGTGCTAATTTTATAGAGCATAAAGACTTGGAGCCGCCTTTTGTATGTCTGGTGGTATCTGGAGGGCACACTTTTATTGTTCACATGAAGGATTATGGGGATTTTGAAGTTATAGGTCAAACCAGAGATGATGCGGCAGGGGAGGCTTATGATAAGGTGGCTAGGGCAATAGGACTTGGATATCCCGGGGGACCAAAGATAGATAAGCTTTCCAAGGAAGGAGAGGCTTCTATAAAGTTTCCTAGAGCTAATTTTCATGATGATTCCTTGGATTTTTCTTTCAGCGGCTTAAAATCTGCAGTATTAAATTATTTAAATAAAGCAGAGATGACTCATGAAGAGGTAAACAAAGCTGATGTGGCTGCATCCTTTCAGAAAGCTGTAGTAGATGTGCTTACGGATAATGTTATAAAGGTTTGTAAAAAGAGAAATGTAGATAAGATTGCTATAGCAGGAGGAGTTGCTTCCAATTCTGCTTTAAGAGAATCTCTTATGAAGGCGGGAGAAAATCTTGGAATAAAGGTACTTTTTCCACCGCCTATATTGTGCACTGATAATGCAGCCATGATAGGAAGCGCTGCTTATTTTGAATATATGAGAGGAGTTAGATCTCCACTTACACTAAATGCTATTCCAAATCTTAAGCTTGGGGAAAGATAGAGGTCAATTATATGAAATTTTTTATATTTACTAATGCTCTTTCTAAATATAAAGATAAAAATGCCAGCAGCTTTTTGAAGAAGCCTGGTGATAAACCTAGAAATAAAATATTATTATCTGTTGAAATTATTTTTTTCTCCTTAGTGCTTTTGCTTTTTGTGGGAGTGTTATTTCAATTCATAGCATCTCGAGCAGATCAAAATGAATACAAGGGAAAAGGAAGCATGTATTCTATTAAGGGTTACAGGCTGTTTGTAAATTCTGGTGGTAATGGAAATGGGAAATACGCCGTTGTATTTGAAAGTGATACTGGCAGTGCTATAGGGCAATGGAAGGGCGTTAAGGACAGCATTGATGATACTTATAGAGAACTTTCCTATGACAGAGCGGGCATTGGTTTCAGTGATGCCTCAACTAGTAATATGGATTTTGAAGCTAATGTTGATAACTTGAGAAATGTTTTAAAAAGTACTGGTACTATGGGACCATACATACTTGTAGGACATGGCTATGGCGGACTTATAATGACTGAATATGCTAAGAAATATCCTAAAGACATAGTTGGAGTAATATTAGTGGACAGTCTTATGGAAGATGATATAAAAAGCAAGGAATTTCAGCAAACTTTAGCTAAAAATATAAGGAATGCTAATATAAAAAAAGTTGCTTCCTATTTTGGGGGAACCAGACTGGCCTATGATTTAGGAATATTTAAGGATAAAGAGTATTTCCTGAATAACTTAGAGGAAGATGATAAAGGGGCTTTTAGAGCACAAAGAGAAACTGGGCAATATTATGGTGCTTTTGGAGATGAGCTTAAAACCTTAAAGAACTATAACCTTAATGTACAGCAAAAAAATTCTTTAAGTATGCCGCTTATAGTTATGACTCCAGCCTCAAAATTTAATGATGCCTCTAAGGATACCGCTTATATACAACAGCAAAAAAAGCTTACAGAGCTCTCCAGCAATTCAGAACAGATGGTTATAGAGAAATCAGGAAGCTATATTCAAGTAGATAGACCAGATGCATTTGCAGTAGCTATAAGAAACTTAATAAAGAAGGCAGGTAGACAGCCATGAGTAATGAATATGTTTTAGATAAGTTGTTTAAATTGTTTTTAGCCCTTTTGGCTTTGGATGTATATTTTGGATTACTCCTAGGGCAAAGCTATGGAATTAAGGGATTTTCCGTGCTTATATTAGTTCCTGTATTTCTAGCCATAGCTTTGAAGTTTAGATACAGAAGAAATTTTTACAGAATGCTTGACTATTTAAAAGAAAACTGGGGTACTCCCATAGAAAAGAAGAGAAATTTAGAAAGAACGAAAAAATATCATTTGCTGTCTAAAAAAGAGGATGAAGAAGATATAATAGATGATCAAACCTGGGGAGATCTTACCATGGATGAAATATATGCTTTTTTAGACAGAAATTTATCCACTCCAGGTGAGCATATGCTATATGATATTTTGAGAAGACCGCTTAAGAGCCAGGAGGAAATCCATATAAGAAAGGCTCAAATAGATTTATTTTCTAGGGATAAGGAATTGAGAGATAAACTTAGAACTTATCTTTATATCTGCGGAAGAGAAAGAGCTAAGGATGGAAACATAGTTGAACTGTTATTTAAGGAACATGAATTTGATGAAAGCATGATGAGAACCTGCAATGTTGCTGCTGCTATGCCGTTAGTACTTCTATGCATGATTCCATTTTTTAAGAGCGCAGTAATATTTCCTTTGATAATATCCTTTGGAATTAATATGTATATTCATAATAAGAGCCTGACTTCCAATGAAGGCTTGCTTCATTCTATACAGTACCTGTCAAAGGTTATAAAATGTGCAGGAGAAATATCTGAAATTAATAATGCTGAGCTTAATCATTATATAGAACCCTTAAAAGGTTTATATAATAAATTTAAAAATATGATTCCTAAAGCAAGTGTGCTTGCCATACCTGATAATGCGGATATAATTTTAGAATATTTTAAGACAATATTCCTCATAGATGAAAGAAATTATTATAAGATAATTAAGGATATTAATTCTCATAGGTATGAATTAAATAAAGTTTATTCCATGGTAGGCACCTTGGACGCTCTTGTTTCTATAGCCTCCTATAGAGATAGCAATACTGGATATGTGGAACCTGAATTCTCTAAAGATAACGCTAACATAAATATAGAAGGCTTAAGTCATCCGCTTTTGGAGGAAGCAGTACCAAATGATATATGCATAAAAGGCGGAATAATAATAACAGGCTCCAATATGTCTGGAAAATCTACTTTTCTTAGAGCTGTTGGAGTGAATGCAATCTTAGCACAGACTATAGTCATGGTTATGGCTAAAAAGTATGAAGCTCCTTTTCTTAATATAATGACCTCCATAAGTCCTCAGGATGATATAAATGAAGGAAAAAGCTATTATCTGGGAGAAGCAGAGGCACTGCTTAGAATAATTAATAACTGCAACAGAGAATATACAACTCTATGCATAATAGATGAAATATTTAGAGGGACAAACCCTATAGAAAGAGTTGCAGCTTCTACAGAAATATTAAAATATTTTATGGCTAGAAATGCTTTAGTAGTGGTAGCAACTCATGACTTAGAGCTTACGGAATTGCTTAGGGACAAGTATGCTTGTTACTACTTTACTGAAGATGTAGATAACGAAGAAGGACTAAAGTTTGATTATAAAATACGAGCTGGTGTTTCACCAACAAGAAATGCTATAAAGCTTTTAGATTATCTAGGTTACCCTAAAGAAATAGTAGAGGCCGCAAAACTTAATAGCTAATAAAAATAGATAAATGGCAGATTTCCTTTGAAACCTGCCATTTATAATTTGCAATTATTAGAGTATATATTTAAGAGAAAAATCCTCTCCGCTGATTCTTTTAAATAGATCTGGATATTTGTAAAGGCCTGAAGGACTTATTACGGAAGTAATTAAAAATTCACTGAAGTCCAAAGGCTTTTCTATTACCGAAGAGCATTTATAGTTTTTGCAGAAGGACTTTTTAAGCATTTCGCAAGTCACATCTCCCATAAAATAATTATGCAGATATATTGGATGGGTAGTATGATGAATTCTGTAGCCCCAAGGATATTCTTCAGCATATCGATCTTCTCCTAAAATATCCTTTTGGAGTTTAAATGCCAGATTATTTATATCCTCTAAAGAATTTATATCATTTCTATAAAGCTCTTGATCAAAAAGTATTGAATTAACTGCAGTAAGTGAGTTTATATTAAAATAATCCCTTACTACTTTGAATTCCTCTTTTACCGCAGTAGCAGCAAAGAATTGTTTGTAGAATATTTCCTCGTAAATAAAACCTCCGAACAAATTAGCAATTCCTTCAGATATTATTCCGCTTACAGCATAATTCAATATTGTTTCATCAGGGCTTAACAGAAAAGAGTGAACAGCATGCCCTGTTTCGTGTAAAAGCACTCCATATTCTCTATATTGATTTTTAACATTAGCTAATATTCTGGAATCTTTGCCAGTAGCAATAGGAAAATTATAACCCCATTCAGATTTATTTGCTCTGGAGAAAATATCATAGGTTATATTAAATTTGCTTATATCTATACCGAATTTTAAAAAGAAGCTTCTGATCACATCATAATAAGAGCTCATATCTACTTTTGCATTTAAAGCTGGAGCAAGCTTTGAGGAGATGAAATCTTCGTCCCAAGGCTCAATTTCTGTATCATTAAGATACTTTATAGCTACTTGTTCCTTAGTCTTACGCATGGTTGGAAGCATGTTATGAACCTGCTTCTTCCAGTTTTTAAATATATCTATATTTAAGTCATCTTCATCCAGCTTCATTTCTACAAAGTCTTTGAAACCTCTTTTTTCAGCATATTCTTTTCTTAGCTTTATAAGTTCGATAAAACCGCCGTCTACTAGAGCTTTATTTACTTGACTTCTTGCAAGGAAAGCTTCCTTTCTTTTGGCTCTATCGCTTTCTCCGCTTAAAATTTGGGCTATGTCTACAGAAGAAACTTCTACTCCATTAATCTTGCTTCTATGCTTGTTCAAAATATTTGAAAGTTTATTTGTCAAGGTTTCAATCTCTAAAGAAAGCTCGTTAATTTCTTTAGATAGATGATAGGGCTTAAATTTTTTATACATGATTTCAGAGCGTCTCTGCTCTTTTATATCTTGAAAAGAGCTATTATAAGCCTTTTCTACAACTTTAAAATTCTCTTCCGAGGAGAGCTCATCTACCAGCTTATTATAAGTTTCTTGTGTGCCAAAGTCATAGCCAGCTGTATATAAGACCCACTCCAGTCTTTCGTACTGCTGTTCCAGCTCATTAACTTTATTAGCTATTTCATAGATATTTTTCATGCTTTTACCTTCTTTATTTTTATTTTAGGCTCTGTTTTAAATCAGTGGCTTATTTTATTTATATACAGTAATTAATAACTAAATCCTTTGTTGCACAAAGTGAATCCATGTGAGTTCTTTCATAGCCGTGAGAAGCAAATACTCCTGGTCCTATTAGTCCTGTTCTTATGTCCCAGCCAGCACTTACAGCAGCAGAGGCATCAGAAGAGTAATATGGATATATATCTATTTTATAAGGTATACTCTTATCCTTACAGATATTAACAAGTTTGTTTTTTAGCTCGTAATCATAGGGACCTGAAGAATCCTTAGCGCATATACATACTGCGTATTCTGAGGAATTTTGAGTTAAGCCAGGAGCTCCCATATCCACAGATATAAATTCCTTAGTGTTAACAGGAAGGGCTGCTCTGGCTCCATGCCCAACTTCTTCATAATTGCTTATATAGAAATTTATAGTGCTTTTTAATTTTAAGCTGTTTTCTTTTAAATATTCCATAGAGTATAGAAGGACAGCCACACTGGCTTTATCATCCAAATATCTGCTTTTAACAAAGCCTGAAGCAGTGATATTAAATCTAGGATCCATACATATGAAATCTCCTACTTCAATACCTAGCTTTTCTACATCTTCCTTAGAAAACACTTTTTCGTCTAGTACAACTTCCATGTTATCAGCGGTTCTTTTAAGCTCTCTAGCTTCATCACCGCTTATATGTACTGAAGGCTTGCAGGTTTGCACAGTTCCGCTGTAACTTTTTCCAGCTGAAGTTTTTATTATACAGTTTTCTCCTTCTATGCTGTTTAACATATATCCGCCTACAAGTACAAGAGAAAGCTTGCCATCAGCCTTTATTCCTTTCACCATTCCACCTAATGTGTCTACATGGGCAGAAAAAGTTATCTGATTTTCATCATCTTCACCTTTTAAAGTTGCTATTAAAGCACCTTTATTAGTAATAGAATAAGGTATATTAAACTTATTTAGTTCCTCTTCAATGTAATGTATAACTTCCTTAGTGTACCCGGAAGGGCTTTCGATGTTAATTATATTTTTTAAATAGTAGCAAATTCTTTCTGCAGCTTTATCCATTTTTTTAGTACCTCCAATTTTATGTCTTTTTCCTCTTACATTTTAAACCTATTTTACGAATAAATAAATTATTTCCTGTTTAATTCTAAAATTATAAAAAAAATTATGGATATATTATTGATTATGCCTTAAATAAATATAAAAATAATTATCTTTTCAAAATGCACTATTTTTAAATACGGTAAATAATAGATAAATGGTTAAGCATAATAAATGTTGACATATAATATTTTAGCTGATAATATTTTAATATAGTAGCGTGGTAAAGCGTTAAAGTTTAGGCGGTGGAAAAATGAGGAAGTGGAAAAAAAATATACCTGAAGGCACAAGAGATATATTATTTCAGGATTGTGCGGATAAGAGGTATATAGAAAATATTTTAAAGAAGGTTTATCTAGATAGAGGATTTGTGGAAATAGTAACTCCAACTTTGGAGTTTTATGATGTGTTTGATGGAGATAATATATGGATTGAGCAGGAAAAGCTGTATAAATTATTTGATAATCGCGGCAGGATAATGGTGCTTAGACCAGATATGACCACACCTGCGGCAAGGCTTGCAGCAACTAAATTAAGAGACAGCTATTATCCCATTAAATTTTGTTATTCTGCTAATGTTTTCAGAGCCAATGAGAATCTAAACGGTAAGAAAAATGAATTCACTCAATCCGGAGTAGAAATCCTAGGCTCAGGGGAATTAAAAGCGGATATAGAAGTTATAGCAACTGCGATGAAGGCCATGATTAAAGCAGGAATAACCAATTTTAAACTGGAACTTGGGCAAATAGATTTCTTTAAGGGAATAGTTGAGAATTTAGATCTAGAGGATGAAGAAAAAGAAAGCATCAGAAGTTTTATAGAAAATAAAAATTTTGGAGCTTTAAAGGATTTTTTATTGGAAAGAAAAGCTGGCTTATCAAAGAGTGATATGGAGATATTAAATAAGCTTCCGGCACTTTTTGGAGATATTAAAGTTTTGGATACAGCTAGAAAGCTATTAAATCAGCTTAAGCAGGGGGATAAAATAAAGCAAGCTTTTGAAGCTTTGAATAACCTAGAGAATATTTACGACATACTGGTAACTATGGGCTTCAAAGATTATCTAACTGTGGACTTAGGAATGGTGCATCATATAGATTATTATACAGGCTTGATATTTAGAGCTTATATAGATGAAGCAGGAGATGAGATATTAAGCGGAGGAAGATATGACAAGCTTGTGAAAAATTTTGGAGCAGATATTCCTGCCACAGGATTTGCTATAAATGTAGATGGGATATTAGAGTATTTTCATAAGCAGGGTAGAAAAAATTTTGTAAATATTAATGCCGATTATATAATTCACTATGATTATAAGAGTACGGATATAGCAAACAAATTAGCGGATAGAATAATCTCAAAAGGATTTGCTTGTGAAATGTCGTTCTTTTCAAAAAGAGAAGAAACTGTAGAGTATTCATCTAAAAAAGGAATCAAAAATATTATTTTTATAAAGGATGAAAGCACCTATATTTATGATGTGGAAAGCAAAGAAGAAAAAGAATTTCAGCTATAAATGGGGAGGAAAAAATGGCAAAATTGAAAATTGCATTAACAAAAGGACGTCTTGAGAAAAACTCCATAGAAATCTTTGAAGCTGTAGGAATTAACTGCGGGGAACTTAAAAATAAAGGAAGAAAACTTATTTTTAATGATGAAGAAAATGATATAGAATTTTTTCTGGCAAAAGCGGCAGATGTGGTAACCTATGTGGAACATGGCGCAGCAGATATAGGTATTGTAGGAAAAGATACTCTTATGGAGAGCGGAAAAAACTATTATGAAGTGGTAGATTTAAAGGTTGGAAAATGCAAATTCATAGTGGCAGCTATGCCGGGAGTAAATTTATACAGCGGTTATAATAATAAAAAAATAGCTACTAAGTATCCAGCAGTGGCAAGAGAATTTTTCTCTAAAAAAGGTATGGACGTGGAAATAATAAAAATAGAAGGATCTGTAGAGATAGCACCTATATTAGGTCTTGCGGATGCTATTGTGGATATCATGGAAACAGGAACAACTCTCAGAGAGAACGGATTAATCGTATTGGAGGAAGTTTGTGACATAAGTGCAAGAATGATAGTTAATGTAGCAAGCTTAAAAATGAAAAAGGAAAAAATTGAGGACATAATATATAAGATTCAGAAATATGTGGATCATGAGAGCGCATGCTGAAAAATATCCCAGGGGTTAAAATAATTCTACAAAAAGGAGATTAAGAGATGATAGAAATAATAAAAGCGGATGGAAGCCTGGAAAAGCAATATATAGAAAGCTTGAAGAATAGAAGTGAAGAAGTAAAAGAAGAAGTGAGTTTTATAGTAGATGAAATAATAAAAACAGTAAAAAAAGAAGGGGATAAAGCTCTTAAGGATTACACTCAAAGCTTTGATAGGGTTAAAATAGATAATTTTTTAGTATCTCAGGAAGAATTTGATGAGGCTTTCAGCAAGGTGGAAGAAAAATTTATAGCTGCAATAAATGCAGCTAAGGAAAATATTGAATTCTATCATGAAAAACAAAAACAGAAATCTTGGTTAATAACCAAAGAACAGGGAGTAATGCTTGGACAAAATATAAGGGCACTAGAAAACGTTGGAATATATGTTCCTGGAGGCACTGCAGCCTATCCCTCCTCAGTGCTTATGAACGCTATTCCTGCCAAGGTAGCTGGAGTAAATAATTTAATCATGGTGACGCCTCCTTCAAGAGATGGCAAAGTGAATCCTAATATATTAGTTGCAGCAAAGCTTGCAGGAGTTGACAAGGTTTATAAGGTAGGAGGAGCTCAGGCTGTTGCAGCTTTAGCCTTTGGTACAGAGAGCATACCAAAAGTAGATAAGATAGTAGGACCTGGAAATATATATGTGGCCACCGCTAAAAGATATGTTTTTGGCTTTGTAGACATTGATATGATAGCCGGACCCAGCGAAATCTTGATAGTGGCAGATGAAACAGCAAATGAAAAATATGTAGCTGCAGATTTGATGTCTCAGGCTGAGCATGATGTTTTGGCGTCTGCTATATTAGTAACTAATTCTATGGACCTGGCTAAAAAGGTTAGACAGCAGATGGAGCTGCAAATTAAAAGTCTAAGCAGAAGAAAGATAATAGAAGAATCTATAGAAAATTATGGCTGCATTGTAGTAACAGAAGATACAAAGCACGCTATAAATATAGCTAATACCATAGCACCGGAGCACTTGGAATTAATGGTTGATGAACCTATGTCCTACCTCGGAGAAATAAAAAATGCAGGTTCCATATTTCTTGGGAAATATGCACCGGAACCTCTTGGAGATTATATTGCTGGGCCTAATCATGTGCTGCCAACCAGCGGTAGTGCAAGATTCTTTTCTCCATTATCTGTAGACAGCTTTATAAAAAAATCAAGCTTTCTTTATTATACTGAGAATGCGCTTAAAAGCATAGGAGATAAGGCTATAGTACTGGCAGAAGCAGAAGGATTAACTGCTCATGCAAATTCCATAAAAGTGAGGTTAGAGTAATGGGGAAGATTTCTATAAATGAAAAATTAAAAAAAATACAACCATATATAATGGATAAAAATAAGTACAATGTAAAATTGGATGCCAATGAAAGCTTTCTGGAGTTCCCTAAAGAACTAAAGGAGGAGCTTTTCAGTACCATAGATGAGGTACTCTTCAATAGGTATCCAGATCCTGATGCAGAGGAAATATGCAGATTATATGGAGAATACTGCGGAACATCAGAAAAAAATATAATGCCCGGCAATGGCTCCGATGACATAATACAAACCTTGTGCAATGGATTTCTAGAAAGTGGAGATAAAATCCTCACTTTAAAACCTGATTTTTCAATGTATAAGTTTTACGCCTCAATTATAGGGGCTTCTTCCTTAGAATATGATATGGGAGAAAATTTGATTTTTCATAAAGAGGCATTTGTAAAATTGGCTAATGACAATGCTGTTAAGCTAATAATATTTTCTAATCCAAACAATCCTACAGGAAATGTGATAAAAAGAGATGACATACTTTATGTAGTGAAAAACTGTGACGCTTTAGTAGTGGCAGATGAAGCTTATTATGAGTTTTACGGTGAAACTGTAATTGACTGCATATATGAATATGAAAATTTGGCGGTGCTTAGGACTTGTTCAAAAGCTTTTGGCTTGGCAGGGTTAAGAGTAGGATTTTTGATAGCTGGAGATATTATTATAGAAAATGCCAAAAAGGTTAAGCCTCCTTACAATGTAAATTCTCTATCTCAGGCAGCGGCTAAGGTTATGCTTAGTCATCCGGAGATAATAAGGGAGAATATAAAAAGAATAAAAGAAGAGAGAAACTATTTATATGAGAAGCTTTTGAATTTAGAAAGTAAGTTTGGAAAAAGCAAATTAAAGGTGTACCCCACAGGTGCAAATTTTATATATATAAGGACTGTTTATTCTCAGATAATATTTGAAAGCTTAAGAAATAGCAGCATAATAGTAAGAAATTTTGGAGAGAACCTTAGAGTAAATGCAGGCACCAGAAAAGAGAATGGGGAATTTATTGAAGCATTAGAGAAACTGCTTGCTGGTATTGGAGAGTGATTTTATGGGAAGGTATTCTGAAATATCAAGAAAAACAAAAGAAACGGATATTAAGCTAAACCTAAAGGTAGACGGAGAAGGAAACAGCAATATTGACACTGGAATAGGATTTTTAGATCATATGCTTACACTTTTTGCGGCACATGGGAGAATGGATTTGGATTTAAAGGCTAAGGGAGATTTACAAGTAGATTGTCATCATACCGTAGAGGATATAGGTATAGTCCTTGGGGCATGCATTAAGGAAGCCTTGGGAGATAAGAGCAGTATAAAAAGATACGGCACTTCTTATGTACCAATGGATGAAACTCTAGGTCTGGTGTCCTTGGATATAAGCGGAAGAGCATTTTTAGTTTTTGATGCAGAATTTACCGTAGATAAAGTAGGAGATTTAGATACGGAAATGGTGGAGGAATTTTTTAGAGCTGCGGCCTTCAATGCAGGAATAACTCTTCATATAAAAATCCTCCATGGCAAAAATAATCATCATATGATAGAGGCGATATTCAAGGCTTTTGGCAGAGCCTTAAGAGAGGCAGTAACTATAGATAGCAGCATTAAAGGGGTAATGTCAACAAAGGGTATATTATAAAAAAACTGTGTTAAAAGGAGGGTGATTTGATGATAGGTATTATAGATTATGGCATGGGAAATCTAAGCAGTGTTCAGAAAGCCCTGGAGAGCTTGAAGGCTAGTACCATTATAACTGCTGATAAAGAAGAATTAGAAAAATGCCATGGACTTATACTTCCGGGTGTAGGAGCTTTTCCAGATGCTATGAAGAATATAAAAAATAATGAGCTTGATCAATTCATTAAAGATTATTCATTTTCGGGAAAACCATTTTTGGGTATATGTCTTGGCATGCAGCTTTTATTCGATATTGGATATGAAGTAGAACCTACAGAAGGACTTGGACTCATAAGAGGGAAAATAAAAAAATTAGAAATTGATTATAAAATACCTCATATGGGGTGGAACAGCTTGGATATAAAAAGAGAATGTAAGCTAATTCAAGGAGTTGAAAATGGAAGCTATGTGTACTTTGTACATTCCTATTATGCGGAAGTGGAGAATGAAGCTAATCTAGCAGCTACAGCCGATTATGGAATAGATGTACCGGCAGTAGTTCAGAATGGTAATGTTTTTGGAGCACAGTTCCATCCTGAAAAGAGCGGGGATGTAGGAATGCTAATGCTGAAAAATTTCATAGATATGATCTCTAAGTAAGGAGGAATTTAATATGCTTACTAAAAGAATAATACCTTGTCTGGATGTAAACAATGGGAGAGTTGTGAAAGGCGTCAATTTTATAAATTTAAAGGATGTTGGAGATCCTGTAGAAATAGCTGAATACTATAACCGTCAAGGCGCAGATGAAATTGTATTTTTAGATATAACTGCCACCCATGAAGGAAGAAATACCATGATAGATGTGGTAAGACGAACAGCCGAAAAAGTGTTTATTCCGCTTACGGTTGGGGGAGGGATAAGAGAGCTTGAAGATTTTAAAAATCTTCTTAGAGCTGGTGCTGATAAAATATCAATTAATTCTGCGGCGGTAAGAGATAAAAATCTCATAAATAGAGCAGCCGAAAGATTTGGCAGCCAATGTGTGGTAGTGGCTGTAGATGGTAGAAAGCGTGCTGATGGAACTGGCTGGAATGTGGTTATCAATGGAGGAAGAATAGATACAGGTATGGATCTTATTACCTGGGTAAAAGAGGTTGAAGCTCTAGGTGCAGGAGAAATACTTTTGACTAGTATGGATGCGGATGGCACTAAAAAAGGATTTGATATAGAGCTTACGGATGCTGTAGCATCGGAAATAAAAATTCCAGTAATAGCCTCTGGAGGCTGTGGTAAAATAGAACATTTTTCACAGGTATTTAAAGAAAGCGGTGCTGATGCAGCTTTGGCAGCATCTCTGTTTCATTACAGAGAATTAACTATAGAACAAGTTAAAAAATATCTTAAAAATGAAAATATTCCTGTGAGGTTATGAATATGTATGAATTAAAAAATATAAAATATGATGACAAAGGACTTATACCAGCAATAATACAAGATAATGAAACTAAAGAAGTATTAATGCTTGCGTACATGAATGAGGAATCCTTAAGAAGGACTATTGACACTGGCACAACTTGGTTTTGGAGCAGATCAAGAAAAGAATTTTGGAATAAAGGAGCAACTTCAGGGCACTATCAATATGTTAAGAACATTAAAATAGACTGTGATAAGGATACTCTGCTTATTATGGTAGACCAGATTGGAGCTGCCTGTCATACAGGAAATAAGACCTGTTTTTTTACTGATGTTAATAAATGAGGTGAATTTTATGGATAAAGTTTTAGAAGATTTATATGAAGTCATAATAGATAGAAAGGCGAATCCTATGGAGGGTTCCTATACAAATTACTTATTTGAAAAAGGCTTGGACAAAATATTAAAAAAGGTTGGAGAGGAGAGCTCTGAGGTTATCATAGCATCAAAAAATGATAGTAAGAGCGATCTTATTGGAGAGATCTGCGATCTTTGCTATCACATGATAGTGCTGATGGCAGAAAAAGACGTCAGTTTGCAGGAAATACAGTCAGAGCTTAGCAAAAGAAGCTTAAAAATTGGTAATAAAAAAGAGATGCATACTGGAGAAAAACTAATTTAAAACAAAATTAAAATAAAAAAATGCTGGTAAAATACCTTTTTCCATATTAAAATACTAATCCTTTTAAAAATTTTGTTACAGCGGTGACACTAAATTGACACAAAGAGGTTTTATTATATACTTGTAAGATAAATAAAACCAATCCATTAGGAGGTAGAAAATATGGAAAACAATAATTCTAATAAGGATAACTTAAATAAAAATCAGAATGATAATATAAATAATAACTATGTAGAAGGAAACGGATTTTATATGAGCGAAGATCAATCATCCCAAGATAACAGCAGCAATGAAAGCAATAATAACGATAGTACTTTATCAAGTTATGAATTTAATTCTAATGGCTATGAAAATACAAACTATACGAATCCAAATTCTACAAATTATTATGTGACAGATGTAAATACCAAAAAACATAAAAAACCAGGGAAATTAAAGAGAGTAATGTCCTATGTATTAGTAGGAGTATTGTGTGCAGGTATAGGAGGTGGAGCTTCCTTAGGAGCAGCTTTATATGTACTTCCTAATACAAATTTCTTTTCTAGCACCCCATTATATAAAACTGTAGCAGGAAATCAGAGCACTGCAAGTACAACTTCAAGCAGCAGTTCTTATTCATATCATGCAACAACTGTTGCTAGTGAAAACAGCGGATTAACAGTTACAGATATCGTAAAGAAGGTAAGTCCAGCAGTAGTTACAGTTTCCATAAAGGGTTTTACTAATACTATTTATGGACAGCAAGCTATGGAAGGTGTTGGTACTGGAATGATAATTAGCCAAGATGGTTATATATTAACTAATTATCATGTTGTTTCAGGTGCAACTTCTGTTAAGGTACAATTCAGCAGCGGAAAAGAAGTTAATGCAAAAGTGGTTAACTATGATGATCAAAATGATATAGCAGTTATACAGGTTACTGATAAAGTTACAATGCCAGGAGTTGTTGAATTAGGAGATTCAAGCTCTCTTCAAGTAGGAGAATCAGTAGTAGCTATAGGAAATCCTTTAGGAAAAGAATTCTCAAATTCAGTTACTACAGGAATAGTAAGCGGACTTAACAGACAGCTTGAGGAAAATGGAACTAAATATATACAGACAGATGCAGCCATAAATAGCGGTAACAGCGGCGGACCTCTATTAAACTCAAAAGGACAGGTAATAGGAATAAACTCAGCAAAGCTTTCTAACAATAGCCAGCAGGGAACTTCTACTGATGCAACTATCGAAGGAATGGGATTTGCTATACCAATCAATATTGCAAAAGATAAGCTTCCAACCTTATCTAAGCAGAGACTTATGCTTGGAATAACTGCTGAAGATTATGATCAAACAACCTTCCAAAGCTACAGTTTACCTCAAGGAGTATTGGTTGATTCAGTAACAAGATTTGGTGCAGCAGATAATGCAGGTATTCAAAAGAATGATGTAATAACAAAATTTGATGGCAAAGCTGTAAAAACTGTTGCAGAGATCAACACATTAAAGGATAAGCATAAGGCAAATGATGTAATAAAGGTTGAAATATATAGAGATGGACAGACACAGACAGTAAGCGTGAAACTTACTACAAATTAAATATAGCCTAACCTACTAAAGGAATGTTTTAAATCAGTGTAAAAATCAACACTGATTTAAAATAGAACCTAAATATAAGATAAGAAAATCTGCAGGTAATTGCAGATTTTTTTATTGTGCGCCTGCAATTACAAGAAATTTAACATTTCTAAACGAAAATATAACATTCAATTTATAAAATTTTAGTAATATATAGTTAAATAGTTTATGCATAAAATATGAAGTCAGTAACAATGCAATTTATAATGGATGCACGTAAGTTTGCAGACGGAGGATGCTATATGTGTGTAAAGGAACAAACTTGTTATGAGTTATTAGAAGAAATAATACTGAAAGAAGCTATTACAACCCTATATCAGCCCATAGTATGCCTTGAAGATTGCTCGGTAATAGGATATGAAGCATTAAGCAGAGGCCCTAAAGACACTTTATTAGAAATGCCTGATAACTTATTTAAAGCAGCGGATGAATATGATAAGTTATGGGAAATAGAGTATTTGTGCAGAAAAAAGGCCTTGGAAAAGGCAGCAGTTGAAAATATATCAAAGCTTTTATTTATTAACGTGGATCCTAAGATCATACACAATGATAAATTTAGACAGGGATTTACAAAGGAGTATATAAATCTATTTAACCTTAATCCAGAGAATATAATATTTGAAATAACAGAGAAAACCTGCATAGAAGACTATGAGGTTTTTAAAAATATAATTGAAAACTATAAAATGCAAGGGTATAAAATAGCTTTGGATGACACAGGAGAGGGATATTCAGGGCTAAGAATGCTGGCAGAAACTTGTCCCAAATACATAAAAATTGATAAAGAACTTATTAAAAATATAAATGATAAGAAAATAAACAGATCCTTAGTAACTGGATTAGTTGAATTTGCTAAGCTTGAAAATATGCATATAATTGCAGAGGGAATAGAAACCTATGAGGAATTAAAAACTGTAATAGCGTTAGGAGTCAAGTACGGGCAGGGGTATTTTCTGCAGAGGCCCAAGGATAAAATAAGCGAAATCAATGAAGAAGTAGTAAATAGCATAAGAGAAATAAATAATGAAATATACAGCAGATCTATAGATAATTTTTCTAAGCTCAGCATAGGGAAGCTGGTAAAAAATAATTTTTTTGTTCCTCAGGATGTATCAAATAAAATTATAGATGCACTTTTTAGAGACGATGAGGAGATACATGGAATTCCCGTGGTAAATGAAAATAAAGTAAAAGGTCTCGTCATGAGAAATAATTTTTATGCAAGACTATCTACTACTTATGGTAATGCCATATATATGAACAGGAATGTAAGTCTACTTATGGAGACTAATCCTATGATTGTAGATTATAGCGATTCTGTAACAAAGGTTTCCAATGAGGCTTTGAAAAGAAATAATAAAAGCATTTATGATTCAATTATCGTATGTAAAAATGATGAATACTATGGAATCATAACCATAAAGGAACTTTTGGAATATACTACTGATATAAATGTTCAGATGGCTAGAAGCTGCAATCCGCTCACAGGGCTTCCCGGAAATAGAATCATAGACTCAAAGCTTGAAGAGGCTATACAGGATAGGGAAAAATTGTGTGCAGTTTATTTTGATTTAGATAATTTTAAAGGCTATAATGATTTATACGGCTTTGAAAATGGAGATAGGGTAATAATGATGACAGCGGAGATACTTTTAAATAATATTTCCTGCTGCAATGAGCAAGGCTTTTTAGGGCATGTGGGTGGAGATGATTTTGTTGCCATCATTAATCAGGATAGTGCGGAGGAAATACTTGAAAATGTAATATACAATTTTGACAGCAAGATAAAGAATTATTTTTCTAAAGAAGATGTTGAAAGAGGGTATTTTATATCCCACAACAGAAAAGGTGAAGAGGACGTGTTCCCCTTAGTATCAATCTCCATCGCTGCTTTGAATTTGACTGATTTTAAATTTGGAAGCACCTATGAGCTTAGTCAAAAACTTGGTCTGTTAAAGAAAAAGTGCAAAGAAAAAATAGGAAGCAATATACTATTCTATTAAAATAGTATATTGCTTTTTTTAGAGCATATTTTCCCATTCTTCATATAAGCTTTCTATATCTTTTTGAATAGAAGCTATTTTTGCATTTACCTCTAAGCTTTTTTCCGGATTAGAGTAAATTTCTTCAAGGCACAGTAAATTATTGCAATCTGATAATTCCTCTTCCTTTTTAGCTATTGAAGCTTCTATATTCTTTAATTTTTGAGCCATTTCTCTTTCAGCTTTTTCTTGCTGCTTCTTCTTTTTCTTCTCTTCCTGCTGCTTGGTTTTTGTTATTCCAGAAGTATTTTCTCCAATACCTTCAAATCGGTTAGGATTATTTTTTTTATCCATATAATAGCTATAATTGCCTAGATATTCTTTAGCACCGTCTATATTAAGCTCGTAAATCTTGTTTACCACCTTGTTAAGGAAGTATCTATCATGTGAAATAACTAGCAAGGTGCCATCATAATCCATCAGGGCATCCTCTAAAGCTTCCCTAGAGGGAATATCCAGATGATTTGTAGGTTCATCCAGCAGAAGAAAATTATTTTTCTCAAGCATAAGCTTGAGAAGATTAATTCTGCATTTTTCTCCTCCGCTAAGATTTGAAATCTTTTTAAAAACATCATCACCGATAAATAGGAAGGCTGCCAAAACATTTCTAAGCTCCTTGGTTGTCATCTCAGGAAAGTCATCCCATACTTCATCAATTACGGTCTTTTCCTCATTAAGATTCGATTGCTCCTGATCATAATATCCTATAAAAACATTTTTGCCGAGGCTCACAAAGCCTAAATCACTTTTTATTTTTTCCAGTATTATTTTAAATAAAGTAGTTTTTCCTCTTCCATTCTCTCCGATAAGAGCAGTTTTATCACTGCGCTTTATATCTAAATTCAAGCTTTCAAATAGAATCTTTTCTCCATAATGCTTTGAAAGATTTTCTACATGCATAACATCATTTCCGCTTTTTATAAGAGCATCGAAGCTTATTCTTGCAGCTTTTCCTTCTTTCTCTGGAGCATCGATTTTATCCATTCTTTCAAGAGCCTTTTCTCTGCTTTCTGCAGCTCTTATACTTTTTTCTCTATTAAAAGAACGGAATCTTTCTATGATTTCTTCCTGCCTTTTTATTTCAGCCTGCTGAAGATTATAAGCCTTGAGCTGAACTTCATAATCCTTCTTCTTAAGTTCGATAAATTTTGTATAGCTGGCATTAAAACACTTTATTTTTCCGCTCATAACCTCAAAGGTGGAATTTGTAACAGAATCTAAGAAAAATCTGTCATGAGATATAACAATAAGAGTACCTTTATAATTTTTTAAATAATCTTCAAGCCATTCAATAGCATTCAAATCCAAATGGTTAGTAGGTTCATCCAAGAGAATTATTTCTGGCTTTTTTAGGAGTAATTTCGCCAGGGCTACTCTTGTCTTTTGACCGCCGCTAAGTATATTTATATTTTTATCAAAATCTTTTTCTGTAAAGCCTAAGCCTTGAAGAATTCGATTGATTTCACCCTTATAAGTATAGCCGCCCCTTTTTTCGAAAAGCTCGCAGGCGGTGGTATAGTCTCTTATAAGCTTATTATGATAATCTTCTTTAGCAGCATCATAAGGTTCATTCATTTTTTGTTCTAAGTCATTCATTTTATTTTCTAAATTTATTAAATCTGAAAAAACCTTAAGGGCTTCCTCATACATAGTGTTTCCTGATTCTAAGGAAAGATGCTGTGATAAGTACCCTAGGGTTTTGTCCCTATCTATAAATACATTTCCTGCATCCTGAGAAAGACTACCTGTTAATATCTTAAATAATGTAGATTTTCCCGCCCCGTTAGGACCTATTAAACCTACTTTGTCACCTTCATTTATATTGAAGCTTATATCTTCTAAAATAACATCGATTCCATAACTTTTTTGCACATTTTTACAACTCATTACTATCATTAATTATCACCTTCTCCATGGTAGCTTGTCATAAAACCCTATAATATACTAACATATTTACTATTTAAATTACAATAAACATCATCCTAATAAAATTTATCTTTAAGAAGAATTATATTTTTAACAGAAGCTACATTAATATATTTATTAGGTGAAATAATAGAAATTATCATATAAATTTTAAAAATACCGTTTTCAAATCATGTTTTTTAAAGAAAACATTGACATTGTTTTTATTGTTTACTATCATTTAAAGGTGGAGAACAATAGTGACTATGCTAATTTATGATGAAAACAAGTTGATAGATTATATAGTATACTTTAGTCGAGAGGTGGATAATGGATAAGAAAAAAAATATATCTATGGCAGTAATCAAACGTCTGCCTAAATATTATAGATATCTAAATGAAATGTTAAAGAATGACGTAGATAGAATATCATCCAAGGACTTAAGCGAAAAAATAGGATTTACAGCTTCCCAAATAAGACAGGACTTAAATTGCTTCGGAGATTTTGGACAGCAGGGATATGGTTATAATGTTAGGGATCTGCATGCAGAAATAAATAATATACTAGGACTTTCAAGAGAATATAAAACTATTATTATAGGTGCTGGTAATATAGGGCAGGCCATAGCAAATTATAATTTTGATAAAATGGGCTTTAAGCTATATGCAATTTTTGATGTTAACCCTAAAATAATAGGTATGAAAATAAGAGATATAGCTATACAGGATATAGATAATCTAGAAGGTTTTCTTAAAGAAAATGAAGTGGAAATTGGAATAATATGCGTTCCAAGAATAAATGGCCAAAAGGTTTGTGATGTACTTGTCAATAACGGCATAAAGGGCATATGGAATTTTGCTCCTGTGGATCTTAATGCACCAGAGGATGTTGTCATTGAAAATGTTCATCTCAGCGAGAGTCTTATGACTTTGTCATATATGCTTAACGAAAAAAAATAATAATAGGTTTACATGATATTTTTGTTAATAATATTGAAATATTGTCTGCGAAAGTATATAATAAAATACAGAAGCTTAAAGCTTCTATATTTTTAAATGTGATTGTTATATAATTAACAATATACCACAAAAAATGAGGAGGAGCATCCTAATGGAACTGAATAATGTTATCCTTGAAAAAGACGGTAAAGTAGCAGTTGTTACAATAAACAGACCTAAAGCTTTAAATGCCTTAAATTCAGAAACTTTAAAGGATTTAGATGTAGTAATAACTGAACTAGAAAATGATGACGAAATATACGCAGTTATATTAACTGGTGCTGGTGAAAAGGCATTTGTAGCAGGTGCAGACATCACTGAAATGAAAGATCTTAACACTGTAGCAGGAAGAAAATTCTCAATACTAGGAAACAGAGTATTTAGAAGATTAGAAAATCTTGAGAAACCTGTAATAGCTGCAGTAGGCGGATTTGCTCTAGGCGGTGGTTGTGAACTTTCACTTGCTTGTGATATTAGAATAGCTTCAGAAAAGGCTAAGTTTGGTCAGCCAGAAGTGGGTCTTGGAATTACACCTGGATTTGGAGGAACTCAAAGACTTGCTAGATTAGTTGGAACAGGCGTAGCTAAAGAGCTTATATATACTGCAAAGGTTATAAAAGCAGATGAAGCTCTTAGAATAGGACTTGTAAATAAAGTAGTAGAGCCTGAAAAGCTTATGGAAGAAGCAAAAGCTATGGCACAGACTATAGCAGCAAATGCACCCCTAGCTGTTAAGTTCAGTAAGGTTGCTATAAATAGAGGAATACAGACAGACATAGATACAGCTCTTATGTATGAAGCTGAAGCCTTTGGGGAATGCTTCTCAACAGAGGATCAAAAAGAAGGCATGACTGCTTTTGTAGAAAAGAGAGAAAAGAATTTTAAAAATAGATAATACATTTATATGTGTTGCAGAAACTTTGTATTATATATGGTTATGTAATAGGAAAAGGTGCAATTTAAATTGAAGTTTTATACATATACTAATTGCACATTTTCCTTAAATAATAAGGAGGTCAAAGTTATATGAATTTTGCATTATCAAAAGAACAAGAATTAGTTAGACAGATGGTAAGAGATTTCGCTCAGAATGAAGTAAAGCCAATAGCTGCTGAAATAGACGAGACAGAAGAATTCCCAATGGAAAATGCTAAGAAAATGGCTAAGTATGGTATGTTTGGTATACCATTCAAAACAGAATTAGGTGGAGCTGGCGGAGATGTTCTTTCCTATATATTAGCTGTAGAAGAATTATCAAAGGTTTGTGGAACTACTGGAGTTATACTTTCAGCTCACGTTTCTCTATGTGCATCAGTAATAGATTCTTTTGGAACACCAGCACAGAAGGAAAAATATTTGCCAGAACTTGCTAAGGGAGAAAAGCTTGGAGCATTTGGTTTAACTGAGCCTAACGCTGGAACAGATGCTGCTGGACAGCAGACAACTGCAGTGCTTGATGGAGATCATTATGTATTAAACGGATCAAAAATCTTCATAACTAATGGTGGAGTTGCTGAGACTTTCATAATATTTGCTATGACAGATAGATCAAAAGGAACAAGAGGAATATCAGCTTTCATAGTTGAAAAGAGCTTCCCAGGCTTCTCAATAGGAAAGCTTGAAAACAAGATGGGTATTAGAGCATCTTCTACTACTGAATTAGTAATGGAAAACTGTATAGTACCAAAGGAAAACTTAATTGGACAAGAAGGAAAAGGCTTCGGTATAGCTATGAAGACTCTTGATGGAGGAAGAATAGGTATAGCAGCTCAGGCTCTAGGAATAGCTGAAGGAGCTCTTGATGAAGCAGTAGCTTACATGAAGGAAAGAAAGCAGTTCGGAAGAGCATTATCTGCATTCCAGGGTTTACAGTGGATGGTTGCAGAGATGTCTGCAAAAATAGAATCAGCAAGATATTTAGTATATAAAGCAGCTTGGTGCAAGGATCAAGGACTTCCTTACACAGTAGAAGCTGCAACAGCTAAGCTTGTAGCTGCAGATGTAGCTATGGAAGTAACTACTAAGGCTGTTCAGATCTTCGGTGGATATGGATACACTAAGGAATATCCAGTAGAAAGAATGATGAGAGACGCTAAGATAACTGAAATCTATGAAGGAACTTCACAGGTTCAGAAGATGGTTATAGCAGGAAACCTATTAAAGTAATTGAACAGGAGGAAGATTAAATGAATATAGTTGTATGTTTAAAGCAAGTACCTGATACTACTGTAGTTAAAATAGATCCAAAGACAGGAACACTTATAAGAGAAGGAGTGCCTTCTATAATAAATCCAGAGGATAAGCATGCTTTAGAAGCTGCTTTAACACTAAAGGATCAGTTCGGCGGAAAGATAACACTTGTAAGCATGGGACCTCCACAGGCTCAAAATGCTTTAAGAGAAGCACTTTCTATGGGAGCTGATGAAGCTATACTTATCACAGACAGAGCTTTCGCTGGAGCAGATACATTAGCTACTTCAGAAGCGATAGCAGGAGCTCTTAGAAAGCTTGAATATGATATAATATTCGCTGGAAGACAAGCTATAGACGGAGATACTGCACAGGTTGGACCAGAAATAGCAGAGCATCTTAATATTCCACAGGTTACTTATGTACAGGATGTTAAGGTTGAAGGCGATATACTTAAGATAAACAGAGCTTTGGAAGATGGCTATGAAATAATTGAAGTTAAAGCTCCAGTTCTTCTTACAGCTATAAAGGAATTAAACACTCCAAGATACATGAATGCAAGGGACATATTTGCATCTGCAAGCAAGGAGATCAAGATATGGTCTGCTAACGATATAGATGTAGATAAGAGCAAATTAGGTCTTGCTGGTTCCCCAACAAAGGTTAAAAAGTCCATGACTAAAGAGCTTAAGGGTCAAGGAGAACTTGTAAAGAAACCTGTTGAAGAAGCAGTTGAATATGTAATCGGAAAATTAAAGGAAAAACACTACATCTAATATAGTAGATTTTGGATTCCAGTAGAAGAAAAGTAGGAGGTATAGAAAATGAATATAGCAGATTATAAAGGCGTATGGGTTTTCGCAGAACAAAGAGAAGGTGTACTTCAAAAGGTTTCTCTTGAACTCTTAGGTGAAGGCAAGAAGATTGCAGATAAATTAGGAGTTAAGCTTACTGCATTGCTTATAGGAGAAAATATTAAACCTTTAGCAAAGGACTTAGTAGCATTCGGAGCAGATGAAGTTTTAGTTGCAGATAACAGCTTACTTAAGCATTATACAACTGATGGATATACAAAGGTTATATGTGACCTTATAGAGGATAGAAAGCCTGAAATATTATTCATAGGAGCTACTTTCATAGGAAGAGATTTAGGTCCTAGAATAGCAGCTAGACTTAAGACAGGACTTACTGCAGACTGTACATCATTAGACATAGATGCAGAAGGAAAATACTTATTAGCTACAAGACCAGCTTTCGGCGGAAATCTTATGGCTACTATAGCTTGTGCTGATCACAGACCACAGATGGCTACAGTAAGACCAGGAGTTTTCGCTAAACTTGAAAAAGATGAAGTAAGAGAAGCAAAAGTAGAAGAGGTTGCTTTAAAGCTTACAGCTGCTGATGTAAGAACAAAGGTAGTTGAAGTTGTTAAGACTGCTAAAGATCTTGTAGATATCGGAGAAGCTGAATTCATAGTATCCGGTGGTAGAGGAGTTGGAAGCGTTGAAGGCTTCAAGCTTTTACAGGAACTTGCTGACGTTCTTGGAGGAACAGTTGCTGGTTCAAGAGCTGCTGTTGATAAAGAATGGGTAGATAAGAACGTACAGGTTGGTCAGACTGGTAAAACTGTTAAACCTAAGATATATATAGCTTGTGGTATATCTGGTGCAATACAGCATTTAGCTGGTATGCAGGATTCCGATTTTATAATTGCTATAAATAAGGATGAAAATGCTCCAATAATGAAGATAGCAGATTATGCTGTAGTTGGAGATTTAAACAAAGTTGTACCTGAAATGATTGCTCAGCTTAAAGGCACAAAATAAATTATAGAATTTAAAAAATTTATTATACTATTACTATGCTTCTTTGTATTCTCACAAATAAGCATAGTATATTTTAGGAGGATTTAACATGGAAAAGGTATTTGTTCTTGGAGCTGGTACTATGGGAGCAGGAATTGCTCAGGCATTTGCAGCAAAGGGATTAGAAGTTGTTCTTAGAGATATAAAGCAGGAGTTCGTAGACAGAGGACTTGCGGGAATCAATAAAAATCTTTCAAAATTGGTAGCAAAGGGTAAGCTTACTGAAGAAGCTAAAGAGGATATACTTTCTAGAATTAGCGGAACTATAGATATGAATCTTGCTGAAGACTGTGATTTAGTAGTTGAAGCAGCAGTAGAAAACATGGAAATAAAGAAGAGCATATTTGCTGAATTAGATAAGATATGTAAGCCAGAGGCAATACTTTCTTCTAATACTTCTTCACTTTCTATAACTGAAGTTGCTACTGCAACAAACAGACCTGACAAGGTTATAGGAATGCATTTCTTTAATCCAGCTCCAGTTATGAAGCTTGTTGAAGTAATAAGAGGAATAGCTACATCTCAGGAAACTTTTGATAAGGTTAAAGCTGTTTCTGAGGTTATAGGAAAGGAACCAGTAGAAGTTGCAGAAGCTCCTGGATTCGTTGTAAATAGAATACTTATACCAATGATCAATGAAGGTATAACAGTTCTTGCAGAAGGAACTGCATCAGCTGCAGATATAGATAAAGCTATGATGCTTGGTGCTAACCATCCAATGGGACCTCTTACACTTTCAGACTTCATAGGTAACGATATAGTTCTTGCAATCATGGAAGTACTATACAAAGAGACAGGAGATCCTAAGTACAGACCATGTCCACTTCTTAAGAAATATGTAAGAGCAGGATATTTAGGAAGAAAGTCAGGAAAAGGATTCTTCGATTACAGCAAATAAGATAATTATAGATTAATATGAAAAGAGAATTCCTGATGGAATTCTTTTTTTATATAGAAAACAGCTATTAAGAAATCTATAAACCTATGTTTCTATATAACTAGTTATATAGTTATAGTCATATAAAAATAAAAAACCAATAGGAAAACCTATTGGTTCAATTTCAAAGAATTAACCTCTGAAACCTCTGTTGTTCTGCTGCTTTCTAGCTTTTCTGCACTCAGGACATCTCTGAGGTTCGTTATCGAATCCTTTTTCCTTGTAGAAAGCCTGCTCGCCTTCTGTAAAAACGAATTCTTTTCCGCAATCTTTGCAAACTAAAGTCTTATCTGCCATTTCAACATTCCTCCTTTTCAAATAATTAAGATATTCATAATAGATTAACAATTATATTCTAAAAAGAGGATATGTTTGTTCATCATATTAAATCTTAACAGCAAATGAAAGTTCATTTACCACTTAGATAGTATAACATAGCATAATATTAAATACAAGCTTTATTTTTAGTGACTGTAATTCGTAATATAAAATTTTTATAGATAATAGATAAGAAAAGTTAATAATTAAAAAGTAATAATTAAAAAATTATGGTTAAAATTCGCCTACATCGAATTTATAAACTTAACTCTTCACTTTTACCTATTACTTATAATTTGTAAATTACTAATTGAAGATGATTACAAAAGTTGATACTAGAATTCAATATTTGTGATATAATATATATGAGTAAATACTATTAAAAAATTATATCTGTTGAATATATCATGATTTAGGGTATTGAAAAGTTAAATCCTAGGATGCTTCTGAGATTGTAAGCTTTTGATATTTTATTGAACGGTTAATCAAACCACTCCTTTTTGGGTGGTTTTCTAACAGGTTTAATTTTCATAATAATATCTCAAATTATAGAAAAGGAGAATTTTATATTGAAAATTAATCGCAGTAGAAAGACAACTATATCAGTTAAGATGTTTATATCGGATAATGGCGACAAACTTTCTGAGCATATAAAGGAAAGACTTATGGAATTAGAAATAAGGTGCGTGCTGGTAAGAAAGCAGTCAGATAATATATTTGACTTAAAGCATGTAGAACACTTAAAGTATGATTCTTCATCCTCTGAATCTGATAAAAAAGAGTACATGTACGGAGAATTTGCAATAATCGAAGAAGAATTTTATTTTTCAGGCAGCTGCATGGAAGATGAAAACTGTATGACAGCTCCTAAGGTAGAGGATATCTATAATTCATTAGGCGATGATGGAAAAATTGTTTATGAGGATAAAAATTTTAAAAAGATTACGGATAGCAATATAGATTATATAGTAGATAATATTTTGTCAGTTTGTCCTGAAGTTTCAGAAACATATATAACTATAGTAAAAGGGATGCTTTCAAGAGCTAATAATAAATAATGAAATAGGATCTTAGATATAATTATATCTAAGGTCTTTTTATTTTTTGATTAAAAAGTTATAATAAAATTCAGTATAAAAGATATACTTACAATATAAAAATAAGGAAGTGTTAATATGGATTACAAAGGTATAGAGGAGAAGGACTCCTGCGTAATAGTCAAGGAAGTAAAAAACTTTGAACTGCCTCATGTATTTGATTGTGGTCAATGTTTTAGATGGAATAAAGTAGATGAAAATACATATATAGGAGTTGCCTTTGAAAGAGTCATAGAGGTAGAAAAAAGCGGTAATGATATAATAATACATAATTCAACCAAGAAAGATTTCTACAACATATGGGAAGAATATTTTGATTTAAAGACTGACTATACTGCCATAAAGGAAAGATTAAAAAAAGACGAAATCCTGCATCAATCTGTTGAATTTGGACACGGAATTAGGCTTTTGAAGCAAGATCCTTTTGAGCTTGTAATATCCTTTATAATATCTGCTAATAATAGAATACCAATGATAAAAAAAGAAATAGAAAATATAAGTAGAAATTGGGGAAAAAAGCTAGAATATAAAGGTAAAGAATACTATGCCTTTCCTAAGGTTGAAGATTTAGCTTCTAGAGAAGTAAATGAATTTGAAAATTGCGGAGTTGGCTTTAGAGCAAAATATATTAAAGATACAGTAGAAAAGATATATAACAGTAAAAAAATTGTGGACTTTGAAGAATATGATGTGAATAAGATAAAAGCTCTAGAGGATGATGGATGCCATGAAGCACTTCAAAAATTTTCAGGCATAGGGCCTAAGGTAGCAGACTGCATAATGCTTTTTTCTATGCAGAAATACTCAGCATTCCCTGTAGATGTGTGGGTTAAAAGGGCTATGATGCATTTTTACGTAGCACCAGATGTTTCTTTGAAAAAGATAAGAGACTTTGCTAGAAACAAATTTGGGAAAGATGCAGGCTTCGCCCAGCAATATCTTTTCTACTATGCAAGAGAAAATAATATAAAAGTTGACTAAACTGTTTCATTTTATATTATAATCTGTTATAATGTATATAGAGCTTCGATTGGTGATTTATAAGTCTGTATTATTTAACTTGTAAATTTACAATATTAGTTTCTATAGCAAGTTTATCAAAATAAATATATATAATAATAAACATGGACGATTACTGCCGCCTTAAATTTAAGGCGGCAGTAATTATTTTTTGCAATTTCAACATATTTTGCAAATTAAAACAAATAATAATATTGTAAAACACCAGCTTTCAAAGTGGTAAAAGAGAGGTTGATTTTATGAACAGATATATCAAGGTTTTGCTGCTTAATAAAATAACATTGATTTTACTTACAGTGTCCCTAGCAAGCATTTGGTGCATAAGCCAAATGTTTCACAGCTATTATTACATAATAAAAGATCCCATGAAGTATATCCTAAGTCTTGGAGACTTAGGGGGATGGGGAGTGCTGCTATTCATAAGCCTTCAATTGCTTCAATCCATAGTGTTTATTATCCCCGGTGAGCTTTTGCAGATAGGCGCAGGCTATATATATGGTGCCTTCTGGGGCACAGTGATATCTCTTATAGGAATAAGTGCAGGAGGAGGGATTATATTCTTTGCGGCTAGGAGATTTGATTTAAAATGGATTATGAGGCCTTTGGAGAAAAAGGTGGATAAAAGCTTTCTTGAAAAAATAGATAAGATAAATGAATTAGAAATTAAAAACCAATGGGCATGGATATTTTTGATTTATTTTATCCCTGTGATACCCAAAGAGGTTGTAACCTATATATTGGGCTCAGCCAAAATTAATTTTAGGGATTACATAATATTCTCTACCCTGGGAAGAACTCCGGGAATAATAATATCTGCATATTTGGGAGAGAGCATAGTAGCATTAAAGAAATACATATTGCTGGCACTTATAGTAACAATATGTATTTCTGTAATATATCTGTTTAAAAATAAAAAGTCTGCTGACAGAGAGTATTAGTAGTCAGCTGCTTTTTTACTTAAGATTTTATATAAAATGAATTGAAGAATGCTAAATATAACAAGAATTCCAAGCAATAAAAATGCACAGTGCATAAAAAAGTTCTCTGGTAAAATATTAATTATAGGATCGGTGTCAGGATTAAATTCCCATTCATCATTAGTGAAAAGCAGCTTATGAAAAATTATAAAGCTGGAATTAAAATTTAACATAAAAGGAATTGCTAATAATATAGGAAGCAATATAAGCACCAAGGATCCGTGCTTTAAGAATTTCACATAATTATTTTTAATACACACAGCTGCACCTATTATGCTTAGTATAAGGGAAACTATTATGGCGTAATCTAATTTTTCAAATATGTTTTTGACATCTTTGAAATGATCTAAGCCTGACTTTGAAAAGGTAAAATCAGGAAGCTTAAGTTCTTTTATGGAAGAAACATCCGTATATTTAATGAGAAGATCATAATTTTTTATTATTGTAGCTTTATCCATCTGAACAGATTGGGCTATATTTAGATGATCGATATCATAATAATACAAGAACTTTGCGTTTAGAGTTATTTTGGCAGCTAGAGATATAAATAATATGACCAAGAATATGGGAGTGGCAAATTTAAAAAAAATGTTCACAGGAGAGCTCTTGGTGTATCCTTGAGTAAGTTCGTACATTTTATCACCTCGGTGTTAATTAATTTTACAGTTCAATAATTTAATTTTATAGCATAAGGCTTGTAAACACAAGATTAACATGAATTGCTAATAAAAAAAGAAAATAATAGAAATAATGTATAAATGAAAGCTTATTTCAGATAAATAGAGAAATTGCCTGTTTATCATGAGAAATATTCTGTTTATTAAGTTTGATTAAAAATGTGAGTTTAATTATTATAATATTGTATTAGCACTCAAGATTAATGAGTGCTAACAAAATGAGTTTAAATATATTTTATTATAATTTTAACAGGAGGGGTTTATATGAGTATTAGACCACTTGGTGACAGGGTAGTACTAAAGAAATTAGAGGCAGAGGAAACTACAAAGAGCGGTATCGTTCTTCCTGGAGCTGCTAAGGAGAAACCACAGGAAGCTGAAGTAGTAGCAGTAGGTCCTGGAACTGAAGAAGTTAAAATGGAAGTTAAGGTTGGAGACAAGGTTATAATCTCCAAGTATTCTGGAACTGAGGTTAAGCTTGGTGCTGATGAATACACTATAGTAAAACAAGAAGATATATTAGCGATAGTTGAGTAATATTTAGATGATAAGTAGGAGGGATTTATAATGGCTAAAAGCATTTTATTAGGTGAAGAAGCTAGAAGAAAGATGCAAAAAGGTGTTGACGTACTTGCTGACACTGTAAAGGTTACTTTAGGACCTAAGGGAAGAAATGTAGTTCTCGATAAGAAATTCGGTGCACCACTAATAACAAACGATGGTGTTTCTATAGCAAGAGAAATAGAGCTAGAAGATCCATATGAAAATATGGGAGCTCAGCTTGTTAAAGAAGTTGCTACAAAGACTAATGATGTAGCAGGAGATGGAACAACTACAGCAACACTTCTTGCGCAGGCAATAATAAGAGAAGGATTAAAGAATGTAACAGCTGGAGCAAATCCAATGCTAATAAGAACAGGTATAAAATTAGCAGTAGAAAAGGCTGTTGAAGAAATAAAGAAGATATCAAAGCCAGTTGATGGAAAAGAAGATATCGCTAGAGTTGCAGCAATATCAGCTGCTGATGAAGAAATCGGTAAGCTTATAGCAGATGCTATGGAGAAGGTTGGCAACGAAGGTGTTATAACTGTTGAAGAATCAAAATCCATAGGAACTGAACTTGATGTAGTTGAAGGTATGCAGTTCGATAGAGGATATGTAAGCCCATACATGGCTACAGATACTGAAAAGATGGAAGCATCCTTAGATAATCCATATATACTTATAACAGATAAGAAAATTTCCAATATTCAGGAAATATTGCCAGTACTTGAGCAGGTAGTTCAGCAGGGTAAGAAATTACTTATCATAGCTGAAGATGTTGAAGGGGAAGCAATGGCAACTCTAGTTGTTAATAAGCTAAGAGGAACCTTCACATGTGTTGCTGTTAAAGCTCCTGGCTTCGGTGATAGAAGAAAAGAAATGCTTCAGGATATAGCAATCCTTACAGGCGGAGAAGTTATATCAGAGGAACTTGGAAGAGATCTTAAGGAAGCTACTTTAGATATGCTTGGTACTGCTGAAAGCGTAAAGGTTACTAAAGAAAATACTACAGTAGTAAACGGAAAAGGCGATTCAGCTGCTATTAAGGATAGAGTAGGTCAGATAAGAAGACAGATAGAAGAAACTACTTCAGATTTTGATAGAGAAAAGCTTCAGGAGAGACTTGCTAAGCTTGCTGGTGGAGTTGCAGTTATAAAAGTTGGTGCTGCTACTGAAACTGAGCTAAAGGAAAGAAAGCTTAGAATAGAAGATGCTCTAGCAGCTACAAAAGCAGCTGTAGAAGAAGGTATAGTACCTGGTGGTGGTACTGCTTATGTAACAGTAATCAATGAAGTTGCTAAGGTTACTGCTAATACATCAGATGCTCAGCTTGGTGTAAACATAATTACAAGAGCTTTAGAGGAACCATTGAGACAGATAGTTGATAATGCAGGACTTGAAGGCTCAGTAGTTATAGAAAAAGTTAAGAACAGCGAAGCTGGAATAGGCTTCGATGCTTTAAATGAAAAGTATGTAAACATGATAAAGACAGGAATTGTTGACCCAACTAAGGTTACAAGAAGTGCTCTTCAAAATGCAGCATCAGTTGCTTCTACATTCCTTACAACTGAAGCAGTAGTTGCAGATATTCCAGAAAAGAACCCAGCTCCAATGCCAGGTGCAGGCGGAATGGGAATGGACGGAATGTACTAAAATAAATCAAAAATAAAGCGTCAGCGAATTATTCGCTGACGCTTTTTGCTTTGTTTTAAATCAATATTGATTTTTGCACTGGTTTCAAGGGAGCTTCAGTTAGGAAGGCTATGTTTACAAAAAATTAATAAATAAAAATCATGTCGAATATATAAAGCATAAAAAAGGCTGCAAAGGTCTTTGGTAAACGGTAACTTAAACTATACTTTATATGAAATTTATTAAAATTAAAAAAAGTTCTCTGCTGAATAATTAATAAAAACTAATGAAAAATGGGGTTAAATTAGAAATTGAGTACCATTATACAAAAATAAATAAAAAAACATTAAAAATTCGATTGTAAATTTATTGTAAAAAAAAGGCTTAATTTATTACTTGATAATTTAAATTTAACTTAATATACTTATAGTAGCAAGGAAGCATAAATGAAAAAATAGTGAATTTTATTAAAAATTATATATATTTTTTGTCAAATTTCTTTTAAGGGGAATTTTAATGGAGAGAATAGTGAAAAGAAGGTTAGGGGATTTACTTGTACAATCAGGCAAAATTAATATGAAACAGCTCCAAGATGCTTTATCGAGGCAAAAGACCTTAGGTAAGAAGCTTGGAGAGCTCCTAATAGATGATGGACTTGTCACAGAAGAGGATATAATCAGTACTATTGAAACGCAAACAGGAATAAAAAGAGTGGATTTGAATTCTACAAGCATAGATAAAATGGCGATAAAATCTCTTCCTCAGAGTATATGTACAAAACATGACTTAATTCCTTTTGGTTTTAATGAAAATACCATACAGATAGCCATGTGGGATCCATTAAATATATTTGCTATAGATGATGTTTCCATATCCACAGGCTTTGAGGTTGAAACCTTCATAGCCAAGAAAGAAGATATCAGAAAAAATATAGAAAGGCAGTATTCCAATGAACAAGTTCTTAAGGCAGCAGCTGAACTTTCAAAGGAAAGCCAGGAGGATAACAAGTCCCAAGCTCAGGAAGAAGTAACCTTTGATGATATTAAAAATGCACCGGTGGTAAAAATGGTGGATTATTTAATAAAAAATGCCATAGAAGCTAGGGCCAGTGATATACATATAGAACCTTTTGAAAAATCCGTAAGAATAAGATACAGAATCGACGGTCAGCTTCAGCAGATATCCAGTTTATCAGTGGATTCCTTAGCGGCATTGGTTACTAGAATAAAAATATTAGCTAATCTTAATATAGCAGAAAAACGTGCGCCTCAGGACGGAAGAATATTGATGAGGCAGGAAAATGCGGATGTAGATCTCAGAGTATCCATATTGCCTACAGTGTTTGGGGAAAAGATAGTAATAAGAATTTTAAGCCGTGATAACTATAAAATAGGCATAGAAAATTTAGGCATGAATGAATATGAATTAAAGCAGCTGAATAACATAATAAAAAGTCCTCACGGAATAATGCTGGTTACAGGGCCTACAGGAAGCGGTAAGTCTACAACCTTGTATACTATTTTGAACCAATTAAACAATTTAGATAAAAATATTATAACTGTTGAAGACCCTGTAGAGTACACTTTGGAGGGAGTTAATCAGGTAAATGTTAATGTTAAAGCGGGATTAACCTTTGCCAGCGGCTTAAGATCCATACTTAGGCAGGACCCTGACATAGTGATGATCGGTGAGATAAGAGACGGGGAAACTGCTGAAATAGCTATAAGAGCGGCTATAACCGGACATCTAGTATTGAGTACCCTTCATACAAATGATGCTCCATCTAGCGTAATGAGACTCATAGATATGGGAGTCCAATCCTATTTGGTGGCTACTTCCCTAAGCGGAGTAATAGCTCAAAGATTGGTGAAGAAAATATGTCCTCGCTGCAAGGAAGAATATGAAGCCAGCGACTATGAAAAAGCTATCTTAGGAATTACTAAGAATGAAGCTAAAACCTTGTATAGAGGGAAAGGCTGTGCTTATTGCAACAACACGGGTTACTCTGGAAGAACAGGGGTTTATGAAATTATGGAAATCACTAGAGAGCATAGAGATGCTATAGTGAATAGCAACAGCAGCGAGCTTTTAAAGGATTTATCTATCAAAAATGGTATGAAAACTTTGGGACAAGCCTGCAAAGAGCTAGTTAACAATGGAATAACCACTGTGGAAGAACTTGTTAAAATTGCTTATATGCAGGAATAAATTACAAAAATGGGGTGAGAATACCTAATGGGCAATTATAGATATAAGGCCACAAATGACCGAGGAGAAAGAATAGAAGGAATATATGAAGCTCCCTCCAAGGATGCAGTAATGGAAATGATAAGCATAAACAATTACTATCCTTTGATGGTGGAGGAGATAAAAAAAGGCACAGAATTTGATCTTAAATTCTTGCAGAAGGTTAAGGTTAAAGATATATCAATATTTGCTAGACAGTTTTACACCATGCTGGATGCAGGAGCACCTATAAATACCTGCCTTGAAGTGTTGTCGGAGCAGATAACTAATCCAAAGCTTAGTGATGCTATAAAGGACATACATGAAGAAGTGAGAAAAGGCGGCACACTTTCAGAGGCTATGGCTCAGCACTCGGATGTATTTCCACAGCTTTTTATAAGCATGGTAGCGGCAGGTGAAATGACCGGTAATTTGGATACCATAATGCTCAGGATGTCAAATCACTATGAAAAAGACAATAAACTAAATAATAAAATCAGATCGGCAATGATATATCCTATAGTTCTTGCCTGTGTAGCTATAATTGTAGTTAGTGTGCTTTTGGTATTTGTAATGCCAACCTTTGTAGGAATGTTTAAAAGCAACAATATACAGCTGCCTACAAGTACTAAAATTCTGTTAGCCATAAGTGATACCATAAGAGCTCATTGGATTTTAATAATATTTATTCTTATAGGAATAGCTGTAGGAATTAGATACTATTTTAAGAGCAGCAGCGGAGTTTTATTTCTAGATAAAATGAAGCTTAAAATACCTATTGTAAAAAAGTTAAGTCAGATGATAGTGGTTTCTAGGTTCACCAGAACCTTAGCTACGGTAATATCCAGCGGTATAACCTTGATTGATGGCTTAAATATAGTTTCCCAGGTAGTAAGCAACAAGGTAGTGGAAGTAGAAATCACTAGAACCAGAGATATGGTGATGAAGGGCGAGAGCCTTGCAGCCTCCATGAGTGAAACTAGTCTTTTTCCACCCATGCTTTTATCCATGATAAGCATAGGGGAAGAGTCAGGATCCATGGATTCTATTTTAAACAAAACCGCAGACTTCTACGATGAAGAGCTGGAAACTCAAATTCAGATGTTTACAGCGCTGTTAGAGCCGCTGATGATAGTGGTGATGGGCTTAGTGATAGGCTTTATGGTAATATCACTGCTGCAGCCTATGTTTACAATGTACAGCGGACTAAGTTAATTGAAAAATATATTATCAAGTTATTAGCTGGATATCCAGTTAAATATACATAAATAAAGGGAGGAAAAATTAATGATTAAATCAATCAATAACAAAAAGAAAAAGAAGGGCTTTACACTTATCGAACTTATCATAGTTTTAGCAGTCCTTGCAATAATCGCTGCTATAGCAATACCTAATTTTATAGCTGTGGAGGAACATTCAAAAGTTAAATCTGATAATGCAAGCTGTGAGTCTATAAAGAGAACAACAATGGCTTTAGTTGCAGATGGTACGGTTACAGATGATAATTATGCAGTTAGCATTTCAGGTTCAACAGTAACTGTAAAAAATGCTGCTGGAACTGAGCAAACAGATTTAGAAAGTCAGTTATCTGGAATTAAGTCTCCTCAAGCTAAGAATAAAACAGGATATCAGATAACTGTTGCAAGCGGTAACGTAACTGTATCAACAACACCATAATAATAAAAAATATAATTATATACACTCAAGATAGTATTTTTTACTGTTATTGAGTGTATATCCTAAAAAATACTTTTAAATCAATTTACAAAATAAGAGGTGATTGCATTGGAAAAACTTAAACAGCTAAATCTGAAAAAGATTCTTAACACAGATATATCACAATTAAGTTTAAAAAAGAAAAATAAAGAAGAAAAAAAAGAGAAACCACTGAAGCCTCTTATTAACAAGAAAGTTGTTTCATTGGATATTGGATCTCAAAACACCAAAATAGTAGTTGGAAAATGCACTTCTAATGGGATAACTATAGAAAAGGCCTTTACCATAAAAACTTTATTAAATTCTGTGTATGATACTGTGATGCAGAATTCTACAGTGTTTTCTATTGAGATAGAAAAAAGACTTAAGGAAAATGGAATCAATGTGAAAGATGCTAATTGCACAAACAACAGCACCACAATAATAAATAGGGAAATAGTTGTACCCTATGCTGAAGGAGAAGAGCTAAGTACCTTGGTAAACTTTGAACTTCAGAGATATTTGCCGCTTAACATGGATAATTACATTGTTCAATATAATGTATTAGAGAAAATCAGAGAAGATGAAGCGGACAAGCTTAGATTATTAGCAATAATATACCCAACTAAATTGTCTAAAGAATACATGACACTTTTGAAAAATGCAAAATTAAAACCAAACGCATTAGATATAAATTATAATGCAGTAAGAAAGCTTATAATAGGAAGACACATTATTAATGAAACAGAATATAACCCTGAAGATACTATAGCTGTACTAGATATGGGTGCAGAAAGTATCGAGGTTAATATATATACAGGAGAAAATCTAGAATTTGCCAGAATAATAAAATCTGGAGGAAGACATCTGGATCAGGCATTAGCAGAAAAGCTTGGCATAAGCTTAAATGATGCAGAAACGAGAAAGATAAAAGAAGCAGACATAATAAATTATGCTGAAAATGAAATATCTAAGGCTTTAAGACCGGAAGTAGAAGAATGGGCGGAGGAGCTTTCAAAGATATTTCAGTTTTTTAGAAATAAAAAGGTCGGCAATAAGATAGATAAGCTATTTATATATGGAGGTGTTTCAAAGCTTAAAGGCTTGAGAGAATATTTTCAGTCTAGATTTGATATTCCAGCTCGTCATATAAATATGCTGAGCAATGCACAGTATGAAGCTGATGATAGCGATATGGATTTGTACATAAATGCCATAGGTGCTGTTATAAGATATAGGTAGGTGAAACCATGAGAGATTTAAATTTTTTTCTGCCCTATAATGATTCTAAGCAGGAGTCTAAAACTACTAATTACACAATTATAGGAATTGTGGCACTATTAGGTGTTTTTATAATAGGGTCCAGTATTTGGTACGGCATAGACAGCTTATTATTAAATGGAAAAATTTCTAATTTAAAAACTCAGATAAGTGATACAAATCTTCAAACACAATACATAAACTCAGAAAAAATACAAAATAAAAATACTATTTTAAATCAGTATGATAAGGGAGCAGCAGTTATCAGAGCAGCTGTAGACAATGCTAATACTGTAAGCACTGAATTTTTAAACAATATAAATGCTCAGCTTCCTCAGGATGTTTTTTTAACTAACATATCTATAAGCGCCAATAGTTTAGACTTAAGCTGCACAGCTTCCAGCAGAGCTGGCATAGCACAATTTGAGCATAATCTATTATCCTTAGAAAATGTAAGCTATGTTAATATAACTGATATTAACGCTGGCGTGAGCCAAAAGACTTACACTTTTACAGCTAAATGTACTATAAAGGGTGTTGATAAAAATGAAAATAAGTAAATCAGAAAAGTTACTGCTTACCTTATTGATATGCGTACTGGTAGGAATAGGATACTATGATATAATATTTAAAATGGAAACAAGCAAAATATCTGAACTTAAAGCTGAGAGAGATACTCAATCCAGCAGGCTTGACAATATAAAAAGCCAGATAGCCAGAGCAGGTACTCTATCAAAAACCACTAAGGAACTTAATGAAAAGGTTCAGAGCAGAGTGGGCAGAATTTATCCTGTTTTGAATCAGGATAAGCTTATACTAGAATTAGATAGCATATATAAATCATCAAATGTTGAGGGAAACATAACCTTTCAAGATACCACAAATAGCAATAGCACAAACAACAGCAGTTCTGGCAGCAGCAGCTCCAATTCTTCAAGCAGTACTAATTCACAAAGCAAACAAGATAATACAAAGCAGATAGCTGAGCTTCAGAAATTGGTAGACAAATATGACAGCCAGATATTAACTGGAAAGAGCAGTGCTCAGGTTTCTGCAAGCACCGTAAATTCTATGAAGGCAAATATTACTTTCTCAGGCAGCTATGACGGCGTTATGACTTTCCTTAAGAATATAGAAGGAAATGAAAAGCTTATAGCTATATCAGGGCTTACTTTAAGCGGTGGAGGCAGTTTAATTAATGGAACAGCCACCTTAGAATTCTATTCAATTCCTAAATTTGCAGATATGGATCAGGATTATTTAAAATGGAATTCCAATGGGCAATACGGTAAACAAAATCCTTTTGCAGGTACAGTGGCAAGCAATGCTACTATACAGCAGGCAGCAGTTGCGCAAAAGGATGATAAGGATTTTGCCATGGCAGTAAGATCCGTAAATTCAGATTTGCCAGCTATAATGCTTGGAAAATATGGTGACGAGCAGAGAACTACCTATGTTTATGATGATAAAAATAATGTTGAAAATGTTAATATAACAGTAACAGAAACTAACGGGAAATTCTATTATAAATATACAGCAGGAAGTGATTCCTATCCAAAACAAGCAAGTGGAAATGGGGAGGAATTTACCCCTGTAGGCAATGATATTTCAATAATAATCTACTCCAGCAAAAGAAGTTCAAATACAGATAATACAGGAATCAATTTAAGTGTTAACAATAAAACCTCTAGAGTTGTTAATGTTACCATAGTTAATGATGATGGAAATCAGCCACGAATATCTGTTAAAGGACAAGGCAATGTTGTACAGACCAAGAATCAATAGGAGATGGTCTTATGAATAAGTTTTTTGTTAAAAAGAAAAAAGCCATGACTCTAATAGAGGTATTAGTTAGCCTGGCTATTTTCGCCATGATAGTTGTACCTTTAGGAATTTTGGTTACAACCTCTGTTAGAACTAATAAAAAATCCGAAAATTTGCAGAAATATTCTTTGGCTGCACAAAAAATAATTGAATCCATAAAGGCTCAGCATGATGCGGACGGAAGTGGTAATATTGAATTAAATATAACCGATACTCCACAGTATATGACTCAAATGGGAACCACTACGGATACCTCAAAATATAATCTTGGCTATTCTATAACTGGTGCAGATATTGGTATGGGAGATAATGTAAAGGCAGATATAACCTATCAGCGAAAAAGTGATATAAGCTACCAGCCTAATGAGGTTACCTCTACTACCTATGATGCTACAATTAATATCACTGGTACTAACACCTTTACCCTAAGCAGCGCATCTATAAGCAACACTTATTCAAGCAAGGGTAATATAGAAATAGTTTCCGATGATAGTACCATAAAAATAAACAATGCCAGTGACAGCAGCAATATAGTTACATTAAACAGTATAACAAATGCGGTTAAGAAAGTGAAAATTATTAATTCTGCATCAAATGCTGTCACCATATCTGCAGACAACAATTCAACTGGCAGTGATACGATACTTTCAATGTACACTTTTAAAAACGACTCTAGCAACGGAAGCATAAATTGTTCTCCAGAAAGCAGCAATGTAAGGGTCTACAGCAATTTGCAGCAGATTACTGATGGTAGCAATATAAAAGGTGTGTACGATGTTCATGTGAATATATATTCATGGATTAACGGAACTAAGGGAGCAGCTTATTATGATCTGATTTCGTCAATAAATATTTATGATTAAGGAGGGGCGGGAATGTATAAGAAAAAGAAAAAAGGTTCTTCAATGTTAATGGTTCTAATAGTTTTTGCTGTAATTGTTACTTTTGGAACGGCAGTACTGGCCCTTACTGGATCTGATTATTCTATGAGGCTTGTGGCAAGTCAGAAGGTAAAAAATACTTATTATACGGATTCTGGCATAAATGTAACTGAAGGAATAGTTAACAAAGTGGTAGAATATGCTGTAAAGCAAGGTAATGAGGCAGTGTCTGCCTATTTAAAAAACAATGCAGAATCAGATTCCTCCATATTTGCGGCAGATGGTTCCATAAACAATCAGCAGCTTTATAATAATGCAGATAATATATTTAAAAACAGCTATAAGACCGTAGTGGAAGCCTATTTGAATTCTAGAACGGATACAGAAAATCTTCCGGAGGGGAAATATATAAACCGCGATGGAGACGCGGACGTTAATAAATCCTTATATGACGGGTTAGCAGATATACCTACACTAACTATTCCGTCTTCTTTGCATTTTGACAGCAATAATAAAATAAACTTTAAAGTGACCTCAACCTTTAATGTTACGCCTAAAAATGGACAGACTTCAAACAAAAAAACTGTAAGTGCCAATATAATGATAACCACTCCAGATTATTCAAAAGCCTATTATGTGTCAGGAAATGTAATAAATATCTCTAATAACCCTGTTTGGCAGAATGCTATATCTATAGATGGAAATATGAGATTAAACTGTGATACAGAATTTGATGGAGATGTATTTGTGAAAGGTTCTCCAGCCAGTGCTGAGGACATTTTAAAAAATGTGGTCTATACAAAGTATAACGGTGGAATTATCATAGGGAATGATGACAGCAATGGAATAACTGTAAATTTTAACGGGGCAAATGAAGTCACAACTCCCAGCAGCTTTAACATCAATGGGTCTAATAAAAGTGTAAATCTTACAGGAAGCCTTTATGCGGGAAATGTGTATGTGGGTAAAAGCTCAAACTCAGCAGGAATCAATGATTCGTCTAATGATTATATAAATGCACAAGCTATTTATACCAGCAATGATTTGGCTTTAAATGCCACTAAGACAACTCTAAACATATCGCAATTTTATGGCATTAATGATATAACTAAGCCAAGGGGAGTAGACTCTGCAAGTTACAGTTCCTCCAGCAGTATAATAGTAAATAGCAGTGATATAGGAAATGGATCTAGCATAAATATATCAAATCAGGCTATGATACTGGGAACTGCCTATATAAATACCAATCCGGCCTATCAGACAGGTGAGGCAGTAGCTATTAAAGGAAATTATATGGCTTATAATACACCTATACCTTATTCCACAGGCAGCAGCAGCGATATTCAATCTTTGATTGAAACTTACAATCAAAATAAGGTTAATTTTGCATATATTAATCCCCTTGTACTTTTTAATAGTTTAAAATCTAATCCTACTGCGGAGTTAACCTCTCAGCAGAAGATGGAGTATTTTAAACTCTGTGCTAAGCTTGGATTAAGTGTAGGAGGCCAAAGCCTTAAAGAAACAGGTATATCTCTTCCTAATGATATTATCAATTTTGGAGCAGCGGTATCTAATGGACAGTTGGTGGATACCCATTATTCTGCAGATGACCAGAGTAAAATATTGGCTAAGCAGCAGACCTTTGCAGGAAAAGTATATGAGATGGGAGTAGATTCTAACTATTATGGTACATCCTCGGATTCTTTATACTCAGATGGACACCAAAACCGAGATGTGATGAGCAGCCAGCAAAAGGATAAGCAAATTGAAGATGGACATCAAATAAATACTGTAGATCAAGTATACTTTGGAGATAAAACCTATCAAACTAGCAATTTAAATAGAAATAATAATACTGCACTGTACATTAATAATGTGGACAGCGACGTTTATATTGTTGGAAGAAATGCAGATAGGTCATTAATACCTAATAATGCAAAAATTATAGATCTTGATAAAAATATGTCTTCACCTGATAGTTCTTCTGGTATAATAATAGTAAAGGGAAATATCCATGTTCTAGGGACTATAGACTTTACTGGTTCCATAATAGGCGGAGGCAATTTTGACACATTGGATAATCAGACTAAAAAGTTTAGACATGATGATAATAAAATGCTAGCCTTTGTAAAAAATAATTATTCACTATTAAAAGATATCTTTGTTAATGGCACTAATCAGCAGTTAGTAAATAATAGTTTTGCAATAGGGGAAGCAGAAAGCGATACAGGCTATGCAATGCAGAGCGGAATAGTAAAACTAAATAATTGGAGATTGGAGCAATAGAGGTGGTATATTTGAAAGAGTTAAAAAAAGTAAAAAAGGGCTTTACTCTTATTGAATTATTCTTGGCATTAGCTCTTATGTCCACCATATTAGCTATAATATTTTCTTTTTATATACCACATCAGAAGGCTCTTAATGATACAGCAAGTAAATCTCAGCTTCAAATGGATGCTCAAACTATAATGCAGTATTTTTCTAAAAGTGCTCTGGAAGCATCCAGGATAAGCTCTTTAAATTCAATTACTGATACAGCTCTATTAAATAGCAAAACTGGAGAGCAAAATGTAAGTGAGCTTACCTTTTCGGTGGATGATACCGCAGGAAATAGTCAATATACCTACCAATACGCTATGGAGGGACAAAAATTAAAGTATACTGACTCCAAAGTATCAAATGCAGTTTTAGCGGAAGATGTAAACTACATAAAGATAACGCCTATTGATAAATCTATTGGAGAGTGTTCAGGGGTAAGCATTAAATTGGAACTTATAACTAGTGATGGAAAAATTAAATACGATGTGAATAACGATATTTATTTTAGAAATAAGAATTGAAGTTAAAAGGGGTGAATTCAATGAAAAAAAGACTACCTAAAATGGCAATACTAGTATTTATAATATTCATATGTGCTCAGTTTATAACCGTAAAAGATGTAAAAGCAGATACTACTGTAGTGGACAACTATTTAGCTTTAAGTAAATCTGCTGCAAACACTAAAGGTGAATCAGGTACTAATATTTCTGCAAAAGGAGGGGAGCAAATAGCATTAAATTATAACATAACTTCTCAAGACATACCTTCTTCTAATGTAAACACCCAAAGCGGAAATAAGAAAATAGTGCTAGTTATCGATACATCAGGAAGTATGAATACTAACGATATGGATAATGGAAAAAGCAGAATTTATACGGCTAAAAGCGCAGCTACTAATTTTGTGAATAATATTGTGTCAAGTACTGTAGATGTAGCTATTGTAACCTATTCAGATTATGCAGGCTCCTATAACAATATAACGGACTTTTCACATAGTACAACTACTTTAGACAATGCTATAAATAATATAAGTGCTAATGGAGGAACTAATATAGGTGATGGCTTGAGGAAAGCCTATTATATGCTTAATGGCTTAGATGACAATACCTATAAAAAGTATATTGTGCTTTTAACTGATGGACAACCAAACGAATGGAGCATAAAAAATGGCACAAACAGTTTTTATACAGGAAATGGAAACTATTGGTACGATTATAATTATAACGCTTATGACAATAACGATAGTACAGGAAATGGCCTTAAATATGCTGATACCATTGGTGATATGGTAGGAGCTACAAAAATAAATACTTTTATGATAGGTTTTACAGCAGATACAAGTACCGATAAAATGAATACTATGGCATCTCATGCTAAAGCTCAGATTTCCTTTGCAAGAGATACTACTGGACTCAATAGTGTATACAACAGTATTTCTAATCAAATACTTAATTCCTTTAACATAACAAATGTTAATTTTAGGGAGCAATTTCCTAGTGATGCAACCATAGTATCTGTACCAAGCGGCTTTACTATAGATAATACTAATCATGTGGTTACAGGAACTTTATCTAATATGATTTATACCTTAAATAATAATGTTTATAAGCTGTCAAGCGTTCCAAGTTTTGAGATTGATATAAAATTTCCTGACAATACCTCTGGAAGCAAAATATTAAGCAATGCTGCATTGAGCTATACCGATTATAATAATAAGCAGGGAAGCAAGCAATTTAATTCAGTCACATTGAATTTATCTCCTGCCATTGCTAAAATAACCCAAGCGCCTATAAGTTTTTCAAGAAGTGTAGCAGCTACTGAATATAGCCTTACAAATGGTACTACTGACAATATAAATGTTCAGCACTCAATTATACCTCAGAATATAGACTTTTATTCTGTAGCACCAGATGATTATTTTAAAAATAAATATATAGTAATTGTTACTGATACTTCTGGAAGTATGGCATGGGATTTGAATGGAAATCAGAATCCAGCTGCAGGTAACTCAAGATTGGATATTTTAAAAAGTACTTTAGTTTCCAGCAATGGTTTTATTAATGAATTTATTGGAAACGGCAATGTTAATATAGGATTAGTTGATTATGCTTCCCAAGCTAAACTAGGAAATGAGATTAACCCATCCAGCAGTGACGATATAAAAGATAGTAATGGAACATCACAGGATTTTGCTAATATGGGACAATCAACTCAAGTAAGCCAGCTGACAAGTCAAGTAAGCAACCTAAGTGCAAGTGGGGGAACTAATTTAGGTGATGGATTAAGAAGGGCTTATTGGCTGCTTAGCAAGGTGGATTCTAATGCACAAAAATATATAGTGCTTATGACCGATGGATATCCAACTGCATTTAGTTACAATTCAATGAATCCATTACAATATAATTTTGATGATGGAATTGCTTCAAATTATTATGTAAATGGTGGAGAGAGTGATAATGGAAATAATTCATTGAACTATGGTACTCAAATGGCTTCTACCATAGCAAATTCAAATTCTATTGGTTCCTATATAATAGGATTCAGTAATGGAATAAATCATGATAAGTTAACCTCTATAGCTAATTCTGCTAAAGGAACCTATAAGGAAGCTCAAAGTGCATCCGATCTTCAAGGTGTTTATAATCAGATCGCAGGGCAAATATCAAATGATTTACCAATAAAAAATACCCAATTTACCACTACCATCCCTAAGGGATTAACGGTGCAGTCTATCGTAAAAAGTGATGGAACTACATTCCCTACAAATAAATATACTGTCAGCACAGATGGCAATGGAAACTCTGTTGTAAGTTTTAGCATCGATGACATGGGCGGAATAAATTACACCTTGAATGCAGCGAAAACTTATTTTCAAGCTTCCCCAATAAACTTTACACTGGTGCTTAAAGGAAATGCTGTAGGCAGCTATACGATAACTAAAGATTCCACCTATTTAACCTATACAGACATAGGAGCTCAAACCACTACGCTTAACTCCAGCAACGATATAAGCTTCAGCATATATCAATCTAGAGTTAAGGAGCACGGGTTATACAATAATATAGATAGCAGCATAAAGGATAGCAATTTCACCTTTAGTACTGTCTCTCCTATAAACGCAGTTAACGGAACTATTTATAAGGGAGGGGTGGTTGCTGAGATAACGGGACCTTCATCGCCTCTTACAATAAACTTAGGAAAAGCAAAAAATGCATATGATACAAACAATATAGTAGTTCAAGTTATAAAACTTGATAATAATGGCAATTATACAGATAGCAGCATTATAACGCCAAATATTACTAAAACCGCTAATAGTGATAATACCGCCACAATTACGGTTAATTTGCAGGATAAGGGTAGCTATCTGATTACCTATACCTTTAAGATGGATGCACCGGATGGTACTACAAGCTTCGTAAATACCGCATCTATAGGTAGCAGCAGCCAAAATTTAAGTTTTAGCTTATCTTCTGGAATACCTGATTTATTCTAAATTAATGCAATAAAATCATTTAAAAGGCAGCTGTGAAGGCTGCCTTTTGTAAAATTTATAATTATATTTTGAAAGAGGGAAATAAGTTTTGGAATATTTTATTGGAATATACGTTTTTGTTTTTGGGTTGATTCTAGGGAGCTTTTATAATGTATGTATATATAGAATTCCAGCAGGTGAATCCATAGCCAATCCTCCATCCCACTGCCCAAGCTGTGGTAACAGGTTGAAGCCCATAGATTTAGTACCTGTATTTAGCTATATTTTTTTAGGAGGGAAATGCAGATACTGCAGGGAAAAAATATCTCCTAGGTATGCCTTTGTGGAGCTGCTTACAGGAATGGTATTCATAAGCTTATATATGAGATACGGATTAAGCTTTGATTTTATAAAATACATAATTTTAGCCAGCTTCCTTATAATAATAGGATTAATTGATTATGATACAACGGATGTTTATTCAGTTATATCCTATAGCGGAATAATTTGCGGCATATTATTTGTAATAATAGCATATTTCCTAGGAAATGATGTAAAACCTCTTGTTTTAGGATTCCTTATACCTTCAATAATAATAGGAATCATAGTGCTTACCACAGGGGCTATGGGCACAGGGGATATAGAAATATGTGCCTTAGCAGGTTTATTTTTAGGTATTACTAATAGCTTGGTGATGTTATTCTTCTCCTTTATTTTAGGTGCAGTGTGCGGGGTTGTACTTATAGCTACAAAAAAGAAGAGCAGAAAGGATTATATAGCTTTTGGTCCCTACATTGCTATGGGTGCATTTATAGCTATGATTTGGGGCAGTAAAATCGTAAGCTTTTACTTGCAATAGGTAGTAATTTTTTAATAGCAGATGTTAATGAAATTAACAATTTAAGAAAAATAAAAAAAATTAAAATGTTAACGTTTTAATTCGATTATTATAATTGACAAAGCATGACATATACACTAAAATGAAATAAACCAATTCAAAGTGACTTAAAAAATGAAGGCAAAGTTTTAAAATACAGCTCATATATCCCCATGATATGGATGGGAGTATCTACCGGAAGCCGTAAATTTCTGACTATGAGCGAAAAGTAATGTGTATTAAAGCATATTAATTTTCGCTATAACTATATTTTCAATTAATTTTGAAAAGTATTATAGAAAAAAATTAATATGTTTTTTGTTATACTGTAAAATAATAATAATATCAATTTTGAAATAAAATTTATATAGGAGAGGATGATATTTTTGGCTACTATTTTAAAGAAGGGTTATACCTTTGACGACGTTCTATTAATGCCTAACAAATCTGAGGTGCTTCCAAGAGAAGTAAATTTATCCACATATTTAACTAAGAAGATAAAGCTAAATATTCCAATAATGAGTTCTGGTATGGATACTGTTACTGAATCTAAAATGGCAATAGCTATTGCAAGAGAAGGCGGTATAGGAATCATACATAAGAACATGAGCATAGAAGCACAGGCTTCAGAAGTGGACAGAGTTAAGAGACAAGAAAATGGAGTTATAACTGATCCTTTCTTTTTATCTGAGGATAATACAATACAAGATGCTTTAGCACTTATGGGCAAGTTCAGAATATCCGGTGTTCCAATAACTGAAAACAAGAAGCTTATAGGTATAATAACAAATAGAGATATAGTATTTGAAGAAAATTATACAAGAAAAATAGGAGAGGTAATGACTAGAAAGAATCTTATTACTGCTCCAGCAAATACTACATTAGAAGAAGCAAAGCAGCTACTTAAGCAGCATAAGATTGAAAAGCTTCCTTTAGTAGATGAGGATAATAATCTAATAGGTCTTATAACTATAAAGGATATAGAAAAGGCAATAAAATTCCCATTTGCAGCAAAAGATTCACAGGGAAGACTTCTTTGCGGTGCAGCTATCGGAGTTACTGCTGATATGATGGATAGAGTTGATGCTCTTGTTAAGGTTGCAGTAGATGTGGTAGTTATAGATACAGCTCATGGACATTCTCAAGGAGTAGGAGAAGCTGTTAAAAAAGTGAAGGCGAAGTATCCCAAGCTACAAGTTATTGCAGGAAATATTGCAACTGCAGAAGCAGCAAAATTCTTAATTGAATCTGGTGCAGACTGCATAAAGGTTGGTATAGGACCTGGTTCCATATGTACCACAAGAGTTGTTGCAGGAGTTGGAGTTCCTCAGCTTACAGCAGTTATGGATTGCGTTGAAGTTGCTGAAAAATACGGCATACCAGTTATAGCTGATGGAGGAATAAAGTATTCAGGAGATTTAGTTAAGGCTTTAGCAGCTGGAGCAAGGGTTGCAATGATGGGTTCCATGTTCGCAGGCTGTGAGGAAGCGCCTGGTGAAATTGAAATGTATCAGGGAAGAAGCTACAAGGTTTATAGAGGAATGGGTTCTTTAGCAGCTATGAATTCTGGAAGCAAGGATAGATATTTCCAGGAAGGAAATAAGAAGCTAGTTCCAGAAGGAGTAGAAGGGAGAGTTCCATTTAAGGGACCAGTATCTGACACCATATTCCAGCTTATGGGCGGAGTTAGATCAGGTATGGGATATTTAGGAGCAAGAACTCTTAAAGACTTATATGAAACTGCTAATTTTGTAATTCAAAGTTCAGCTGGACTTAGAGAAAGTCATCCTCATGATATAGTAATAACTAAGGAAGCACCTAACTACAGTGTTAATCAATAGGAGGCTATAAATGGATAAAGAATTGGTATTGGTAGTAGACTTTGGTGGACAATATAACCAGCTTATTGCTAGAAGAGTAAGAGAATGCGGCGTATATTGTGAAATAATACCTTATAGCTACTCCATAGATAAGATAAAAGAAAAAGCTCCAAAGGCAATAATCTTTACTGGCGGACCAAGCAGCGTATTTGAAGAGGGAGCTCCAACAGTAGATGAAGAGATATTCAATTTAGGAGTGCCTATACTTGGAATATGTTATGGACATCAGCTTATAGCACATTTGCTAGGCGGAAAAGTTGACAGTGCTGACATAAGAGAATATGGAAAGACAGAAATTTATTTGAAAGACAGCTGCAAAATTTTTGATGGAATAGAAGAAAAAGAACAGTGCTGGATGAGCCATACCTGCTATGTGGCAGAGCCACCTAAAGGTTATTCCATATCAGCTAACACTTCTCATTGTCCTGTAGCAGCAATGTACAATGAAGAAAAGAAAATATATGGAGTTCAATTCCATGCAGAGGTTGAACACACTCCATTTGGAAAGAAAATGCTTTCTAATTTCTTATTTAATGTATGCAAGCTAAAGGGTGACTGGACTATGGCATCCTTCGCTGAAAATAAGATAAAGGCTATAAAAGACATAGTTGGAGACAAAAATGTTATCTGTGCTCTTTCCGGCGGAGTAGATTCTTCTGTAGCAGCAGTGCTTGTGCACAAAGCTATAGGCAAGCAGCTTACTTGTATATTTGTGGATCACGGTCTTTTAAGAAAAGATGAAGGAGATCAGGTAGAGGAAATATTCAGAAAGCAGTTTGATATGAATCTCATAAGAGTGAATGCTAAGGATAGATTCCTAGGAAAACTTGCAGGAGTAGCTGATCCAGAAAGAAAGAGAAAGATCATCGGAGAAGAATTCATAAGAGTCTTCGAAGAAGAAGCTAACAAGCTTGGAGAAATTAACTTCCTGGTACAGGGAACTATATATCCAGACGTAGTTGAAAGCGGAACAAATACTTCAGCAACCATAAAGAGCCACCACAATGTGGGAGGACTTCCTGAAGACATGAACCTAAAGCTTATAGAGCCTCTAAGAGAGCTATTCAAGGATGAAGTTAGAGCTGTAGGAGAAGAGCTAGGAATACCTCATCATTTAGTATGGAGACAGCCATTCCCAGGACCAGGACTTGCAATAAGAGTGCTTGGAGAAATAACAGAAGAAAAACTATTCATCACAAGAGAAGCTGACGCTATCTTCAGAGAAGAAATAGCTAAGGCAGGACTTGAAGGAAAGATATGGCAGTACTTTGCTTGCCTTCCAAACATTCAGTCCGTAGGAGTAATGGGTGACGAAAGAACCTACTGCCATACAGTAGCGCTAAGAGCAGTAACCAGCTCCGACGGAATGACTTCCGACTGGGCAAGAATTCCATATGAAGTTTTAGATATAGTATCCAGAAGGATAGTTAATGAAGTTAAGGGAGTAAACAGAATTGTTTATGATGTAACTTCTAAGCCACCAGCTACCATTGAGTGGGAATAAAGAGAATACGTCACTACAAGTATTGATAATACTATGCTATTGAGAGTTGAAAAAGGTAGAGCGTACTAAAAACGTACTAATATAAATCATCAAGCTTATTAGCTAAAATATTTTGCTTGTCTGGGTAGAGATGTGAATAAGTATCAAGTGTTGTTTGTACTTTCTCATGTCCTAACCTTTCAGCAATTTCAAGTGGAGTAAATTTTAATTCTATCAATAAGGATGCGTGAGAGTGCCTTAAGTCATGGATACGAATTTTTTTTACTCTACTTTTTTTGCTTATTCTTTGCATTTCATGAACTAAGAAAAATTTTGTGAAGTTAAAAACTCTTTCATCATTTTTATAATCATATAACTTTTCTTTGTAGTCCTCTATGTCTTTGCACAGAGAATCAAAAATAGCAATAACTCTTTTACTTTTAGGCGTCTTAGGCGGAGCAATAATGTCCTTACCATTAAGTCTAGTATATGATTTATTTATATATATCTTTTTATTTATTAAATCAATATCGTTCCAGGTTAACGCCATAAGCTCTCCACTTCTCATGCCAGTCCAAAATAATACCTTAAAGGCTAGATTAGAAATAGGCTTATCATCAAATTCTATAAATTTTTTAAACTCTTCTTTTGTCCAAAACTGCATATCATCTGCATTTTTCTTTCCCATAGATCCTGCTTTTAACGCTGGACTACTTACAAGATTATAATATTTAATAGCAAAATTAAATATTGCTGATATTTGGTTATTAATTGACCTTAAGTATGTTGCTGAATAACCTCCTTTCAACAACTTATTTTGCCATTTTCTTATGTGATTTGGTGTAATTTCAGAAACTATCTGTTTTTCAAAGTAAGGAAGTATCTTTAGATCAATTATATATTTTTTATTATCTAACGTTGTTTCTCTTACTCTGACCTTACAATCATCAAGATATAAATTAACCAATGTTTTAAAGGGAATATCGCAATTATTTTTTTGCTTCGTTAGAAAATCTCTTTCAAATTGATTAGCTTCACTTTGTTTTTTAAAACCTTCCTTCTTTTTCTTTTTCCTAGTACCAGTCCAATCCGTATAATAGAATGAACAGTAATAAGTGCCCCTCTTTTCATCTTTATAGGTAGGCATAAAATCACTCCTTTACGAATATATGTTCTTATAAATTGCAAAAAATATATAGTGCTACATAAGTACCACCTCCTACAAAACAATTTAAAACATTTTTAAAACCATGAGATTAGGTTCAAAATACACTATGTAATTATCTATTTCAGCATATAAGCCATATTTTTCTCGGTAATGGTTTATTGCTTTATCAATAAATTGCTCGGTTACGTTTAGATGTTCCGCCAGCTCATGTTTACTTCTAATACCTTTTTCAAATGCTGTTACAATATCCACTATCCCTATTAACTTTTCATATCCCCAATTACGGGCAATTTTTTCTTGTTTTATATTCTTTACATCAGTTTGATCTATAATATTCCCGTAGGTAGTATGAAAGTGTCCAAGTTCTTCAGATAATATGCAATTTTTTTCATACTGATTAAGTTTATTATCTATAATAATTTTTCTATTTTTATATAATCCCTTAAAACCATATTTAAGAGGTTTTTCTAACACTTTTACGCCTTCATACTCTGATTCGACTAATAATTCATCATATGTCATTAAATACCCCCATCATTACACATGCATATTAATCTTCATCTTCAAAGAGTGCATCTATATATTTTTCTAATAATTTCATTTTTTGAGGAGTTACATTTTTACCTTCTAAGTGAGCTGCTATTGTATCAATCTCAGTTCTAACCTTTGCTTCGCTAGGAGTATCATTAGGGTTTGATACCATATTTTCCAAATCTTCAATTGTTATATTTAATGCCCTACAAACCTTTATAACATTATCTACAGCAGCCTTTCCAATGCCTCTTTCAAGCATGGAATATAAAGTTGTATTAGGTAATCCAGCCTTTTCAGAAAATGCTTTCATAGATAATCCTGTTTCTTGAATTAATTTTTTTAAAATCTGTTCTCTTTCCATGTATTTCCTCCATATACGATATTTCGTATTCATGTATACATTGTATTACTAAAAATTCGCTTTGTAAATAAAAAAATACGATATTGAGAAGAAAACATCCAAAAAACTATTGACAATGTTCGATACTGAGAATATGATAAGAATATCAAGTACGCAATTGCGAAAAGGAGGTAAGGAAATGTATAGAAATTTGGAGGCTGAAATGGTTAGAACAGGCATTCAGAGGAAGGATATATCAAATCTTTTAAGTGTCAGATATGCTACTGTCGTGCAGAAATTAAATGGGAAATACAAGTTTAGTTTAGATGAGGCCAAGGCTATTAAAAAAAGGTATTTTCCAGATTTAAGCCTCGAATATCTTTTTGAAGCTGAATGCGAACAAAAATTAAATTGAGAAAGGATGAAAAAATATGGATTATAACTCAGCTTAATTTTCAGCTCAGTAAATAATCCTAAGGACAAAGGAGAAATCAATAATGGAAAGTGCTTTTTACACAGTAGAAGATGTAAAAACATTGCTTGATGTTTCTGATTCAAAGGCTTACAAAGTAATCCAAGCTTTAAATAAAGAACTCAAAAGTAAAGGCTATATAACTATCGCTGGGAAAGTACCTAAAAAGTATTTTAATGAAAAATATTATTGCTAAGATGAAGGAGAAATGAGTTTATTAGTGTTATAAAAACAGAACTTATAAGAATAGAAGGGAGTTGATTATGATATCAAGAAAAGCAAGGAACGCTTATAAAAGTGAGTTAATTAAAGCTTTAAATCAAAGAATTGATGAACTTGAGAAAGAGAATTTAAATTTAAAAAATAAGGTAGATGATCTAAAAATGGATAATGACTCCTTAATGGAAAGAGTTTTAGATCTTGAAGCCTGTGGCTAATTTGAAAGGAGGTGAGAATATTGCTAAAGGATCTATTTAAAATTCTTAATTTAAGCAATGAGGACAAGATGGAGATTATAAAAATAGTCCAGGATGATGTAAAAGTAAACCACATTATGTTTGGGAAAACCACAAGTATTGAGGAAATTTACAACTTGGTAATAAGAACAATAGTAGTTATGAATAAAGCTTATTGTATGAATGTTTCCATAGGAATTTTAGAAGATGTTGAAATTGTCAGTAGTGAAAGAGCTTCTAAGATTATTGAAACTAGAGCTCCTACAGGATTATTTTTGGTAGTTTTAAAAAATGGCAGATATACTGCTATAGACAATACAACTAAAGATGCATGGATAGAAGAATTTATGGATTTAAAAAAATGCCTTAAATGGTTACAAGGATACGATTTAGAAGATTTGGAGGTAATGTAATGAAAGTGGAAAAATTAAAAAGCATATTAGATACTGCATCTAATAGTGACATAGCGGTTTCAATTATGGCTATCAGCCTTGAAACTTTTAATAGCACTACATTTAACCAGTATGATTATTCGCTAGACATATTTGCAAGATTAAAAATGTTACTTTTGGATGGATCTATAAGCAAGAATAGAATGACGGAAATTCATAGAGATATATCCAATGGTATTGATGCATTTTTAAATAAAATGATAGATAAAAGCGTCATAAATAAAAAAGAGACTGCCGTAGCAGTCAATCAAAAACCAATTATAGTATATCAGCAAAAGATAGAAAAGTATAGAACAACTTTTGAAGAAATACTATCAAATTTAAGAATGATAGGGTCGCCTAATGTGGCAGATAGCTATATTGATTATTCTATAGCTATTATAAGTAAAACATTAAAGGAGGAATTTTAATCATGAAAATATCAGCAGAATTTGATTCAATTGAGGAGTTATTAAGCTTTGCTAGCACATTTAGTGCTAAGAATTTAGAAATAGGAGGAGGTACTGAAGGTGTAATTAGAACTCAGTCAATTCAAGGAATACAAGCACCAAATAACAATGATATTCAAATAACTGCTCCTGTACAGCTTCATTCACCTGAACAAAATGTAATGCAACAAGCAGCTCAGAACACACCACAACAGAATGCTATTCCAGTTAATAATGGGTATAATCAGCAACTTGCTCCAGTACCAAGTCCAACTCAATTTCAGCAGCCACCAATGCAGCAAACATCTATTCCAACACAGCAACCGCAGCAGCAAATACAACAGACTCCTAATTTACCTACTGCAGCTCAGTCTTATACCATGGATCAGCTAGCTGTAGCAGCTACTCAAATTGTTGATTCTGGGCGTAGAAATGACTTAGTAAATCTTTTAGGTAGTTTTGGTGTGCAAGCCTTAACATCATTGCCTAAGGAGCAATACGGAGCTTTTGCAACACAACTTAGAGCTATGGGGGCTAAGATATGAGCGAGGCTAAGCACGCTCTGCTCTCTGCTAGTGCTTCACACCGATGGCTTAATTGTACTCCGTCAGTAAGGCTGGAAGAAACTTTACCGGAGGAAGAAAGCGAATACGCTGCTGAGGGAAGTTTGGCCCACGAGATAGCAGAGCTTAAATTAAGAAAATATTGTATAGAGCCTATGGGACCAAGAACCTTTAATAGTCGTTTAAAAAAGCTTCAGAAGAATGAATTATATCAGGAAGAAATGCTTAAACACACAGATACTTACCTTGATTATATTAAGAGCGTTGTACACTCTTTCGATTCTAGCCCATACGTAGCTGCAGAAAAGAAACTGGATTACAGCTCATGCGCTCCTGAAGGCCTTGGAACAGGAGACTGCATTATTATAGGTGGAAGTACTCTTCATGTTATAGACTTCAAATACGGCAAAGGTGTTCCAGTATCAGCTTATGAAAACCCACAAATGAAATTGTATGCGCTAGGAGCTTATACAGAATATAGCTTTATATATCCTATAGCATCTATAAAACTTACTATAATTCAGCCAAGGTTAGATAGTATATCAGAATTTGAATTGACAGCTACTGATCTTCTTAATTGGGGAGAAAGCATTAAGCCTATAGCTTTAAAAGCTTTTAATGGTGAAGGCGAATATAAGGACGGTGAGCATTGCCAATTTTGCAAAGCTGCCGGAATATGCAGAAAACAGAAAAATTCTAATATGGAACTTGAGCAATATAACTTTGCAGAGCCTCCAATTATCTCAAATGAAGAAGTTGGCCAAATACTAGAAAGAGCTCAGAACTTAGCTAAGTGGGTTAAAAAGTTAGAGGCGTATGCTCTTGCAGAATGCTTAAAAGGCAATGATATCCCAGGTTGGAAAGCCGTTCATGGGCGGTCAACAAGACAATTTACTGATATAGATGCAGCCTTTAATGTTCTTAAGGCTAATGGCACGGACGAATCTATGCTATACGAAAGAAAGGCGTTAGCCCTTACAGAGGTTGAAAGCCTTATTGGAAAAAGTAATTTCAAAGAATTATTGAGTGGTTTTGTTAACGCGCCACCAGGTAAGCCGACACTTTCAAAGATAAGCGATAAGCGCGAAGCGATTAAAAACTTAAGTGCAAAAGAAATATTTAGTGATCAAGGAGGAAATGTATAAATGAGTAATCAAATAAGTCCAACATATGTAGTAACAGGAAGGGTGAGGCTAAGTTATGTACACTTATTTACACCTCATGCTAGTCAGCAAGGAGCTGAACCGAAATTCAGCACTACAATTCTAATACCCAAGTCAGATATAGCAACTAAGCAAAGAATAGATGCAGCTATAGCTGCAGCAGTTCAACAAGGAATTTCAGGAAAATGGAATGGGGCTAGACCACCACAGATAAAAAGCCCTGTATGGGATGGTGATGGAGTTCGTCAAAACGGAGAACCTTTTAGCGAAGAATGCAAAGGTCATTGGGTGATAACAGCCTCATCCAATCAGCAGCAGGAAATGATAGATGTTAATATGAATCCAATCATAAATCAAACGGAAGTGTACTCAGGAATGTATGCCAGAGTTAGTATAAACTTCTTCCCGTTTTTCAATTCAGGAAATAAGGGGATAGGTTGCGGATTAGGACCAGTTCAAAAATTAGAAGATGGTGAGCCATTAGGAGGACGTGTATCTGCAGCTACTGCTTTTGGAAATGCTCCTATGCCTACAGGTTATAATCAGCCGATGCCAACTTATAAGCAGCCTATACAAAATGCATATGGCCAAGCTCCATATGTTCCACCAGCTCAACGGCCTGTATATCAGCAGCCGAATTATCCCCAGCAAAATCAATATCAACAAACACAGTACCAGCAGCCTCAACAGCAATATGACCCTATAACAGGAGCTCCTATAGGTGGAGTTATGGGTCTGAATGATAGTGTACCATTTTAGTTCATAGAGGAGGATTTGCAATGTCATATTCATGCGAAAATTATGTTAAAGACGAAAATGGAACTAAGTTTTTTATTGGGGATAAAGTAAGAGTTTATAGAAAAGGTGAATGGCAATTCTACGGAACTATAACCTTGATTACCGGAAAAGGTATTTATGTTGCTTGCGGAGGTAAAAGAGATAAATATCTTAGAGCTGATATTTTAGACGAAATTGAAATCGTGGAGGAAGAATGAGACATTTATCAATAGATATAGAAACCTTTAGCAGCGTAGACATTAAGAAGAGTGGATTGTACAAATATGTGCAGTCCACTGATTTTCAAATACTATTATTTGCTTATTCCTTTGATGGAGAACCAGTACAAGTTATTGATCTAGCACAGGGCGAATTAATACCTTCTGAAATTGTAGAAGCTTTGCAGGATTCAAGCATAATAAAGCACGCTTATAATGCTTCATTTGAATGGTATAGCTTAAACAAGTTTTATTATTCTCCATTACCTCAATGGCAATGCACAATGCTGCACGGTTTGTATTGCGGATATACTGCAGGACTAGGTGCGACTGGTAAAGCTTTAGGACTTCCAGAAGATAAAAGAAAGCTTACTACTGGTAAGGCATTAATAAAACTATTTTGTACGCCTTGTAAGCCTACAGCTAGAAATGGGAGAAGGACAAGAAACTTACCTCAGCACGAACCTGAAAAGTGGAATTTATTTAAAGAATATAACAGACAAGACGTTATTACAGAAATGGAAATAGAATCAATGCTATTAGCTTTCCCAGTGCCTGAGCAGGAGCAAAATCTTTGGGTATTGGATCAATTAATTAATGCAAATGGAGTTGCTATAGATCAGGAATTAATAGATGGTGCTCTTAAATGCAATGACATTATAACTGAAGAGCTTATGTCTGAAGCTATAAAGTTATCAGGATTAGATAACCCTAAAAGTGTTAAGCAGCTTTCAGAATATCTCACTAAGGAAACTGGAGAAGAAATTACGGACCTAAGGAAAGATACTGTTAAGGATCTTATTAAAACTACTGATAACGACGAAGCTAAAAGAATGCTTGAAATAAGACAAGAACTTTCAAAAACAAGTGTTAAAAAGTACACAGCTATGCAAGAGGCTGTATGCTCTGATGGTAGAGTTAGAGGACTTTTACAGTTCTATGGAGCTAATAGGACAGGAAGATGGGCAGGGAGGATAGTGCAGGTGCAGAACTTACCACGTAGCTATATAGAATCGCTGGATCATGCCAGAGATTGTATAAAAAATAAAAAGATCGATGCCATAAGGCTAATATATGGGAGCGTATCAGATACGCTTTCACAGCTTATCAGAACTGCTTTTATCCCATCTGAAGGACATACTTTTGTTGATTCTGATTTCAGCGCCATAGAGGCTAGAGTAATTGCATGGATTGCTGGAGAGCAATGGAGACTTGATGTGTTTAACTCTCATGGAAAGATATATGAAGCTTCAGCTAATCAAATGTTTGGTGTTCCAATTGAGCTTATTAAAAAAGGTAATCCGGAATACGCTCTAAGGCAAAAAGGTAAAGTTGCAGAACTTGCTTTAGGATATCAAGGTGGATCCGGTGCACTCATGGCTATGGGGGCTTTAAACATGGGGCTTGCAGAAGAAGAACTTCCTGAGATTGTGCATCGATGGCGCGCATCTAATAAAAGAATAGTGGATTTGTGGTATTCAATAGAAAATGCAGCACTTGAAGTAATGAGAATAGGACAGCCTCAAGGAGTAAAGGGATTAATAATAGCGCATGAAGGAAACCTGCAGACAAAGCAAGATTTTTTAACTATAAAGTTACCTAGTGGAAGAAAGCTTTATTATGTAAAGCCCTTCATATCCCAAAATGAAAAAGGAAAAGATGCGCTTTATTATTATGGCATAAATAAATCCAATAAATGGGGCATTCTTAATACTTACGGTGGAAAGCTCGTAGAAAATATAGTTCAGGCCATAGCAAGAGATTGTTTGGCTGAAAATATAATACGTCTTAGCTCTATGGGATACCAGGTAGTATTTCATGTACATGATGAAGTAATACTTGATGTACCAAAAGGTATTGCAGATTTAGATAAGGTTTGCGAAATAATGGGTCAACCTATAATATGGGCCAAAGGACTTCCGTTGAAAGCAGATGGATTCATAGCAAGCTATTTTAAGAAAGAGTAGGTAAAAATGCCAAAGCAAGATTTTTAAGTTTATCTGAAAAAGAGGTTTATTATCAAAAAGGCATTAAAAAAATAGGGACTGATAATACCCCTATTTCGGATTTGAAAATGAAGTTAAATAGATATCAAGGTTTACTAAAACTCCACTTACAAGTATAAGTATAAGTAAAATACAGAAACAATACCAAAGAATGTCTTTATAATTAATAGATTTAGGTGATTCATTTTTACGAAAAGCTTTATATAGTTGCTTAAAGTTATTAAATATATTTAGTGATGCTATCAAAACAAGGACAGCCAAGCCAATCAATTGTAATAAAAAGAAAAGAGGATCATGAAAACCGTGTGATTGAATTATGTTAGCAATACCTTTACCGGATTTTAGTAATTCTTTAGTGGAATTTAAAGTTTCTGAGCCATATAAAGGCTTATAAACAAATAAAAGAGCAATAAATAAAGGAAACCATTTTAAGGTATTAACGCATAAATAAAACTTATCAATAAAAACACGTTTGCTTAAGATAAATAAGGAAATCAGATTTATTAAGACGCAAGCAAGTTCAAATATAATGAGATATAGGATAACTGTATCTTGATATTTTAAGTAAAATGGTATAACGGCAATTGCAATAATTAACCCAAATATTCCGAAACTATCAAAATTTTCTGAGGTTTTTGTAGGCTGACTATTCATATTAGTACTGAAATCATAATTATTTGTAGTACGATTGTGGGAATTTATGTTTAGTGTCTGATTAAAGCTATCTTTGTTGTTGCTTAATAAGCTAGTCTTATTTGTTGAAGTGAATAAAGAAATAAAAAAAGAAACGATAGATACAGCTGAACCAATTACACTGATTAAAGTAATATTATCCATACTATGTACACTCCTTCTTACATTTTATACTTTTATTTTACAATATATGATAATAAATTGCAATATAATCCCAGTAAGAATTTGTATATCAGTAAAAATAATAGTGTAAATAGGAAGTAGCTTTTAATCAATCTATCTAATTAATATTAAGGAGGTGATTTTAGTGCTCATAAATGATAGGCAAATAATAATATCAGCAGCTAATAGTCGAAAAGCTACATATTGGCCAACTCAAACGATTTATTGGTCTGAGCTTGTGGAAAAGCTTCATACTCCTACTAGAGGAACTGAAAGCATTGCAGAGTACCTTAAATTACCTAAAAGTAAGCAAGATGAATTAAAAGATGTTGGCGGATTTGTAGCCGGAACTTTAGAAAATAATAGAAGAAAAGCCAATAGTGTTATGGGGCGTGATGTCATAACCCTAGATTTAGATAATATTCCTCCAGGAGGAACAAAAGACACTTTACTTAGAATAGATGGCTTAGGGTGTTCAACCGCAGTATATTCTACTAGAAAGCATGAAGAAAGTAAGCCAAGGTTAAGAGTACTAATACCAACAAATAGAACAGTTACAGCTGATGAATATGAGCCATTAGCTAGGAAAATAGCAAGTTTCATAGGGATAGGATTATGCGACCCTACAACTTTTGAAGCTTCACGTTTAATGTATTGGCCAAGCTGCTGTATTGATAGCATATATGTATTCCAATACTGGGATAAGCCTTTTATAGATGTTGATGGCGTACTTAAAATGTACACTGATTGGCGTAATATATCAGAGTGGTCAGAAGTACCAGGAGCTCAAGCAAGTCATGTAAGGCTTGCAGCTAAGCAAGGGAATCCAACTGAAAAACCAGGAGTAGTTGGAGCTTTCTGTAGAACTTATGACGTGTATAGAGCTATAGATACTTTCCTTCCAGGCATATATGAGACCTGTGATATTGAAGATAGATTTACCTTTGTAGGCGGCAGTACAGTAGGAGGAGCTATTATTTACGAGAATGGTAACTTCTTATATTCGCATCATGCCACGGATCCAGCGGGTGGAAAACTATGTAATGCTTTTGACTTAGTAAGGCTACATAAATTTAATGAGCTTGATGATGAATCACTGCCTAATACTCCGGTTAGTTCTCTGCCAAGCTATAAGGCTATGTGTGAGTTAGCTACAAGTGATACACAAGTAGCAGCACTAATTAATCAAGAACGATATGAAAAAGCTACTCAGGATTTTTCTACCCCTGCAGATGATACTGCAAACTGGATTAGTAAATTAGCAATTAGCTCAGGTACAGGATTACCTTTAAAAACTACAAATAACATACTTATAATTTTAGAAAATGACCCTTTAATAAAGGATAAAATAGCTTTTGATGAATTTGCAAACAGAGGATTAGCGCTTGGGGCTTTACCATGGGATAGAAGAGAAATAAGACGCACATGGACTGATAATGACGATAGGGGTATAAGATGGTATCTAGAAAATACCTATGGCCTTGCTAGTCCTGGAAAGACTGATGATGCACTAGGTTTATGTGCTTATAAGCATAGCTTTAATGACGTAAAGGACTATATCACAGGGCTTACTTGGGACGGAGTTAAAAGAGTTGATACTCTTCTTATAGATTACTTAGGAGCAATGGATAATGTGTATACTAGGGCAGTTATTAGAAAATTTTTAGTTGCTGCAGTAGCTAGAGCAATGACACCAGGATGTAAATTTGACTATATGCCCATTTTAGGAGGACCGCAGGGAATAGGTAAAAGTACTTTTTTAAAGATACTGGGCAGAAGCTGGTATTCAGAAAGTCTTTCTTCCTTTGAGGGTAAAGAAGCAGCCGAATTAATTCAGGGGCGTTGGATAAATGAAATAGGAGAACTTACAGGGTTAAATAAATCAGAGGTTAATACTATAAAGCAATTTTTAAGTAAGACGGAGGACATTTATAGAGAACCTTATGGAAGGCGTACAGCAGCTTATCCAAGACGTTGTGTATTTGCTGGAACTACAAATGATACTGAATATCTTAAGGATAAGACAGGTAATAGGCGTTTTTGGCCAGTGGATTTAGGAATACAGCAGCCTATTAAAAGTGTGTGGGAGCAGTTACCTGAAGAAGTGAATCAGATTTGGGCCGAGGCGTTCCTTTATTGGCAATTAGGTGAGAAATTATATCTCACTGATGGCGCAGCAGAAGAAGCCGTAAAACAGCAAGAGGATCATCAGGAAAGTAATGTTAAGGAAGGTCTTATTCATGAATTTGTTGAAAGGCCAATACCTATAGATTGGCATAAGTGTTCTTTAAATGAAAGGCGTATGTATTGGTTAGGTGAATTTCAAAATGATAATAGTAACACTCAGACTATGCAGCGTGATAGGGTATGTGCTGCAGAGATATGGTGTGAATGCTTTGGTGGAGATCTTAGGTATATGAAAAGAATAGAAGCTATGGAGATTAACGCAATTTTAGGTGGGCTAAAAGGTTGGAAAAGGCATAATAGCAGTAGCCGTTATGGCCCTTATGGAACCCAAAAAGGATTTATAAGGCATGATGAAATACTGTCAACTTTATAGTATAAAATGTTGTCAACTTTGTAAACTTTAAAGCTGTTTTGTCAACTTTCAAATATTGTAAATGTCAACTATGTCAACTTAATTTTTGAGAAAGTTGACATAAAAGTTGACAATATGAACCTTTTAAAACACTAGCTTTATATATATTTGTCAACTATGTCAACTATAAAATGATATATAAGTATATATATAAATAAATACGGTATATTATTACAGCGTGTATGCCTATACACGTATATATAATAGGAAAAATGGTCGCATAGTTGACGTTAAGAAATTGAGGTGAACAAGAATGAGAGAAAATGTAATTGAGGCTTATCTACGTGACAGAGTAAAATCATCCGGAGGTAAAGCTTATAAATTCGTATCGCCAGGTAATACTGGTGTTCCAGATAGATTAGTGCTATTTCCCAGTGGAAGAATCATATTTGTTGAGTTGAAATCCCCAGGGAAGAAGCCAACAGCGATTCAGTTATTGCAGCATAAAAAAATTAGAGCCTTAGGCTTTGAGGTCTTAGTTGTGGATAGCAAAGAACAAGTAGACGAATTAATAAAGGGCGTGGTAAGTAATGCGATTTAAACCACATGCATATCAGAAATATTGCATAAATAGAGTGCTAGTCGATTCAGCGTTAGGACTATTTTTAGATATGGGACTTGGAAAAACAATAATAACTCTAACAGCAATAAATGATTTGAAATTTAACAGATTTGCAATATCAAAGGCTTTGGTTATAGCACCTAAGAAAGTTGCAGAAGCTACATGGTCAAAAGAAGCTGCAAAATGGGATCACTTAAAATTACTTAGGGTTATATCTGTTTTAGGATCTGCAAGTAAAAGGATAAAGGCGTTAAATACACCTGCAGATATTTATGTCATAAACCGAGAGAATGTTCCTTGGCTTGTAGAGTATTACAGAAATTCATGGCCATTTGATATGGTTGTAGTTGATGAATTTTCAAGCTTTAAAAATCACCAGGCTAAGAGGTTTAAATCTTTAACTTGGGTTAGGGGACATATCACAAGGTTTATAGGACTTACAGGTACACCGGCACCAAACGGACTTTTAGATTTGTGGGCCCAGGTTTATTTATTGGATCAGGGCAAAAGACTTGGAGATAAAATAACCCATTTTAGAGAGCGATATTTTGAACCGGATCAAAGGGATAGAGATCATGTTTTCAGCTATGCCCCAAAGCCAAGAGCTGAAGAAGCTATACAAAATCTCATAGGAGATATATGTATTAGCATGAAGGCAGAGGATTACTTGGAGCTTCCAGATTGTATTTCCGTGGTAACACCAGTATTACTGGATAGTAAAGCTAAGGCAGCATATGAGAAGCTTGAAAAGGAAATGCTTTTAGAGATTGATGATACGACGATAGATGCAGGTACTGCTGCAGTACTTACGAATAAGCTTCTGCAGTTGTGCAATGGTGCAGTATATGATGAAAATAGGGCGATTGTAGAGATACATGATTGCAAAATTGAAGCTTTTACGGAACTTGTAGAAGGACTTAATGGCCAACCGGCATTGGTATTTTATAATTTTCAGCATGATCTAGTAAGAATTAAAAAAGCCTTATCAAAAACAAAGCTTGTAGTCAAAGATCTTAAGGGACCACAAGAGGAAGATGATTGGAACAATAAAAAAATTGATATTCTTCTAGCACATCCAGCCTCAGCTGCATACGGATTAAACCTTCAGCAAGGAGGAAATCACGTTATATGGTTCGGCATGAATTGGTCACTGGAACTATACCAGCAAGCCAATAAGAGACTTCATAGACAAGGACAAACAGAAAAAGTTATTATTCATCACTTGATAGTTGAGAGCGGTGTTGATGAAGATGTTATGGCAGCGTTGGAGAATAAGAGTACAACGCAAGATAATTTGATGAACGCGATAAAAGCAAGAATAGAAAAATATAAAATATAAAAGTGAGGTGACTTAGATGGAAGAAAGAAACTTAATAAGTTATGATGAAGCAGTTAAGATAGGAATAAGAGAAGGAATAAAATATATAAAGGACCAGGAATTTTATAAAACTAAAAAACGATATGATAGGAGATTGAGAAATACCAGGCTTTTATTAAAAAATTATAGAACTTTGTTAATTCACAATAAGCTTGCGGATGATACTGTAAATCAAGTTAAGGGTGAAAATGCTGTAGACATTTTGGACGATATAGAATCTATAAATGATGAAGAACAATATGTACAGGCATTAAGCAGAACTAAGATAAGGACTGTAACTATACTTGGACATATTAATAAAGCTATTAAGTATTATAAATATATATGCGAAGCAGAAGATAGCCTTAAAGAGAGAAGATATAAAATAATTAGCTATATGTATCTTGAACCAAGTGAAAATGAGGTCAATAGGACATACGAGCAAGTAGCAGAGCATTTCAACCTTAGCATTAAAACAGTGGGTAGAGATGTAAGACTGGCTGTAGAAGATTTATCAATTTTATTTTTCGGAATCGACGGAATTAAGCTTTAAAATGTCCTTGTCAAACAGTATTAAAGCAAGTGATAGAGCCAAAGTGTTTAAAAAACGCGTTAGTTTTTTGTGGGATTGACGTACCTTTTAGTCTATATTAATATGGTATCAGGAAAAATTATAATTTGATAACAATAAATGAAAAACACTTGGTATTAGCCAGGTGCTTTTTTTATTCCTTTGTTTGGTGTGATGGGCGGTGTAACCCGAATTAAAATAAAGGAAGTGAAATAAATGTTAAAAGTTTTAAGTTTGTTTAGTGGTATAGGAGCTTTTGAAAAAGCACTAGAAAATCTCGAAATTCAATACAGTCTAGTAAATTATTGTGAAATTGATAAATTTGCAAGTTATGCATATAACATAATTCACAATGTTGCTGAATCATATAACTTAGGTGATATAACAAAAGTTAATGCAGAAAAATTGAATGATTTTGATTTATTAACTCATGGTAGTCCATGTCAGTCTTTTAGTTTAGCAGGAAAGGGCGAAGGAGGAGACGAGGGGAGTGGAACAAAATCAAGTCTTATGTGGCATTCAGTAAATATTATTAAGCATAAGATGCCTAAATATGTAATTTGGGAGAATGTTGCAGCAGTAACTAGCAAAAAGCATAGGCATAATTTTGATAAATATCTAAAAACTTTAAGTGAATTAGGTTATGATAATTCCTGGAAGATTCTAAACAGTAAAGACTATGGATCCGCGCAGAATAGAGAAAGAGTTTTTGTAGTATCTATAAGAAAAGATATATACAAGATTCCTTTTGAATTTTCTCAAAGGAATCATAAAGAATCAGTAATGAGAGATATATTAGAAAAAGATGTTGATGAAAAATATTATATATCTAATAGCTATATTCATGATTTAGTAAGAGAGCTTGAAAAAAAGTTAAATAAAGAAAATAAAATAACTAAAAACATGATATTAAAATTAGGAAATATAAATAATCCTAAAGCATTAAAAATGAATAATAGAGTGTTTTCCAAAGACTCAGTAAGTCCAACATTAATGACATCAAGTTCGGAAGTTACAAAAATAGTCGATTGCAGGATAAGAAAGCTAACACCTTTAGAGTGCTGGAGGCTTATGGGATTTGGTGAAGATTATACGAAAGTAAAGAAATCTTTAGAGGAAAAATTTCACAAAGGAAAAGATATGAGTGATAGTCAAATGTATAAGATGGCTGGGAATAGTATTGTTGTCAGCGTAGTTGAAAGTTTTATAAGTGATTTACTTATTTAATGAGAAAGTTATATTAATACTTTAAAAGTTATTTGTGGCATTTAATGTAATAAAATGATATAATATATACATCAATAGAACCAAGGAAGACAAAGAATGAATTATTTATTTTGGAATACAAATAGTAAAAAAGTAAATGATATATTGATTAGAATTATAAATGAATTAAAGTGTGATATAGTTGGACTGGCTGAATACGAAGATGACATTACTGAATTATTGAAGGGGCTTTCAAGTATTGGGACTAACTTATATGAGAGTCCTAGCATTGGATGCAGAATGCATGTATTAACTAAGTATAACCCAGAAAAAGTTCAATTGAGTAATGAGAGTAACTATTACACTATAAAAATGATACCACATGATTCATTAATAAATCATATTGTAGCATTTGTTCATTTACCAAGTAATCTTTATAATCACGAAGATGCTGATAAGTTTTACGAATTAACTGATTTAAGGATAGCTATTGAAAAAAGCGAAAGTGATTTCAATAGCCATAATAGCGTTATAGTTGGAGATTTTAATATAAACCCATTCGAAAAACCAATGATAAGTGCAGGTGGACTTCATTCTATTTTAGATAGAGAAATAGCTAAAAAAATAAAAAGACAAGTTTTGGGAAAAGAGTATTTAATGTTTTATAACCCAATGTGGAATTTATTTGGAGATATATACAGACCACCAGGTACATATTATTATAACAATTCTTCACAAATTAACTATTATTGGCATATGTTTGACCAAGTTATAATTAGACCACAACTTATAGATAATTTTACTAATTTGAATATAGTATCTGAATTTAACGGAATGAATCTTCTAAAAAACGATAAACCAACGATTAGTGACCATTTACCAATTTTTTTTACAATAGAATAGGAGTGAATTTATGAATAATTTATGGGGATCATTTAAAAAAGAAGATTTTTTGATGCCTAATAAAATATTAGAAAAGCAAGCAGAATATCTTCCCAATTTAACTGATGATTATGTTTATGCATTTGTTGAAAGAAATACAAAAAAAGAAGATGTAATTAATAAGAAATCTACTTTTGAAGATATCAATTCTTTTAATAGGGAATCCATAAAGTTTGTTTATGATTTCTACATAAAAGGAAAATATCTAAAAAACTATAGTTATCTTTTGCTAGAGATTAGGCATGAATTAGGGCCGTATCCACTTGATGTTGAATTAGATGGAAGTATGATTGAGGAAATTAGCATTAAATTAGGGCAAATAAATCCAGGGTGGGTGTTTCTAGGTCAAAAGAGGATTTTAAGCATAGATAATGAAGAGGAATTTATTAAAGTATTAGAAGTCATATTGACCTCAAAAAGAACTAAAAGCGTAATATCAGCTATAATAAATTTATCGAACTAATTAAGTAAAGAAGCAATAATTCAAAACGGACTCCAATATAAAGTTGATGAATAAAAAATGAATAAGCTAGGCATAAATGCTTGAAAAGTGTATAGATATAATATTTTCAATGAATAAATAATAGTAAATAATTTAGTGGATTTAAGGAATGGCTCTGTTGAGCCATTTTTCTATATTTGAACATGTCGCAAAAACAAGATTTAGCGACATGTTTTTATTTTACTCTAAATGAGGTGGTGAGTATTAGGTAATGGCTAGAGTGAGAAGTCCTAATCGTGAAAAAGCTGAACAAATGTACATTGAGGCTAATGGAAATATTGTTTTAAAAGCTATAGCTGATTCTTTAGGAGTACCTGAGGGAACTATCAGAGGATGGAAAAATAAAGACCAGTGGGACATAAAAATGAATGGAACGCTCCAAGAAGAAAATACGGAACGTTCCAAAAGAAAACGAGGAGGTCAACCAGGCAATTCAAATTCAAAAGGTAATGCTGGAGGAGCTGCACAGCCTGGAAATAAAAATGCTGAGACACATGGCTTTTTCTCTAAGTACCTTCCGGAAGATACTTTTAATATTATTCAGGAAATAGAAAAGAAGGATCCTTTAGATATTCTTTGGGAAAATATCAATATCCAATACGCGGCTATTATAAGAGCTCAGAGAATTATGCATGTTAAGGATCAGGAAGATTTAACTAATATTTTGAAAAGAGAAAAAGAATCTAATGGTGATACTTCTGACAGTTGGGAGAAAGAATATGAACTTCAAACAGCTTGGGACAAACATGCTACATTCCTTCAAGCTCAATCAAGAGCTATGGCAACATTAGAAAGAATGATTAAGCAGTATGATGGGTTATTAAATAAAGGACTTGCTACTGAAGAGCAAAGGCTTAGAATTGAGAAGCTTAAAATTGATATTAATAATTCTTCGGGTGCAAATGATGAAAGCTCTAAGGAAGGCATTAATGAGTTTATTAAGGCCACTACAATGACCGAGGATGAAGTAAAAGCAATGTTTGAAGGTGATGAAGATGGCGAAGAAAAAGAAACAGATTAAAGGGTTTAGATTTAAGCCATTTTCCTTGAAGCAAAAGAAACTTTTATTCTGGCATGAAAAAGGTTCGCCATTCGCGGATAAAGATATAGTAATAGCTGATGGTGCTATAAGATCAGGTAAAACAATAGCCTGTATATGCAGCTTTATCAGATGGTCTCTAAAGAGATTTAATGGGGAAAATTTTATTCTTGCAGGAAAAACTATAGGTTCTCTTAAAAAGAATTTAATTGGCCCATTGCAGCAGATACTTACAGCTTGGAATATAAAATATGAATATAACAGGTCAGAGAATTATATCATCATTGGAGACAATACATATTATATGTATGATGCTAACAATGAAAAGTCACAGGATAGGCTGCAAGGGTTAACCGCAGCTGGAGCTCTTGCGGATGAGGTTGCTTTATTTCCTCAAAACTTTGTTGACCAGATGATAGGTAGATGTTCTGTTGATGGTGCTAAAATATTTATGAATTGCAATCCAGCAGGCCCATATCACTTTGTAAAGACTGAATTTATAGACTTAGCCAAAGAAAAAGAAATATTGTATCTTCACTTTACAATGGATGATAACTTAAGCCTTGCAGAAAAGGTCAAGGAAAGATTTAGACGTATGTTTTCAGGGGTGTTCTTTAAAAGGTACATCTTAGGCTTATGGGTACAGGCAGAAGGCATTATATACGATATGTTTGACGAGATTAAACATAAGGTGCAGACAATACAAAGAGCATATAGAGAGTTTTATGTAAGCTGTGATTATGGTACTCAGAACGCTACTGTATTTTTATTATGGGGACTATGCGAAGGCAAGTGGTATTTAGTTAATGAATATTATTATTCTGGCCGAGATAAGGGAAAGCAAAAGACCGACAATGAATACTATGAGGACTTAGAGAAGTTCATTGGATCCAGAAAGATAAAATCAATTATAATAGATCCTTCTGCAGCTTCATTTATAGCTTTAATAAAAAAGAAAGCTAAATTTAAGGTAAAGCAAGCTAAGAATGATGTTATGGAAGGGATAAGAAATGTGGGCAGTGCATTGAATGATGCACTTATTTTATTTAATGACTGCTGCATTAATACCTTTAAGGAGTTCTTTTCTTATGTTTGGGATACTAAAGCTCTAGAACGTGGAGAAGATAAACCAATTAAAATAATGGACCATGCTATGGATGCATTAAGATATTTTATTAACACAGTACTTTATAAATCAAATAGCTTATCAGTACTTAAATAGGAGGTGAGAACTTGTTTAATTTTAATAGTAGTATAAATCAGCTCAGTGATGAAGAAATAATTCTATTGGATATTGAAGAATTTAATGTAAGTCCTAAAAGACAATTGATGCTGGATGGACAAAAATACTATGAAGCTGAAAATGACATATTGCAAAGGCAGATTTTAGTACCCACAGATGATAATACCGTGGAGGTGGATGAAAGCAAGGCAAACAATAAATTAGTTCATGCATTTATGAAAAATCTAGTTGACGAAAAAGTAGCATACCTATTATCAAAGCCTTTTTCACTGGATGGAGAAGACACTAATTACATTGATAAGGTTAAAGCCGCACTGGGAAAAGACTTGCAGTACGATTTATCCAATACAGGTACCGAGGCATCTAATAAAGGTCTTTCCTGGTGGTATGTATATATTAATAGTGATGGGAAATTTGCTTATATGCAGATACCTACAGAGCAATGCGTACCTATATGGACAGATAACAGTCATAAAGACCTTCAAGCCATGATAAGATACTATATTCAAATAGTATACCAAGGCAGAATAAGAACTGAGGTAACAAAGGTAGAATACTATACCTCTGATTCAGTGTCATACTATGTTCTAGATGGAAATGAGCTTATTTATGATATTGCAGCAGAGCCAGAAGGTGGTCCAGTTCCGCATTATAAACAAGGTGAAGAAGGTAAAAGCTGGGGGAAGGTACCATTCATAGCATTTAAAAATAATCCTTCAGAAATTCCAGACCTAAAGTATGTAAAAACTTTGATAGACGATTATGATCTTAGACGTTCAGATATATCTAACATATTAGAAGAATGTAAGAACTATATAACAGTATTAAAGAATTATGGAGGTCAAGATCTAGCAGAGTTCTTAAGGGATTTGAATTACTATAGGGCAATAAAGATTGATGATGATGGAGGAGTGGATACATTAACTCCTGATATAAACATTGATGCCGCTAAGCTTCATATAGAGCAGACTAAAAGAGATATAAATGAGTTTGGACAGTCAGTGACTAAGGATTTAGATAAGATAGGATCATCTCCTTCTGGAGTTGCTTTAAAATTCTTATATTCAGGACTTGATTTAAAATGTAATAAACTTGAACTGGAATTTAAAAGAGCATGGAATCAGTTATTGTATTTTGTGAACATATATCTTTCCGATACTAGCCAAGGAAATTACTCTAATTCTGATTTAGATATCGTATTTAGCAGGGACATAGTGATAAATGAAAATGATACTATAAATAATTGCAGTACCTCAGAAGGTATTATATCCAGCAGGACTATAGTTGCAAATCATCCATGGGTAAAGGATGTTGACAAGGAATTAAAGCAGCTAGATCAGGAGCAGAAAAAGAAAATTCAACAGAATCAAGCAGCCTTTCAGATGCCAATGAATACTGATACAAATACAAATTCAAATAATGCTCCAGAGAATGTAGATGGCTAAAAATAATAAGTATTGGCAAGGAAGGGCAGATGCGAGGATGGCTACGTATCATAAAGATAATGATACCGTGGTCAATACAATTAATAGAGCATACGATAAAGCTATTTCTTATATAAATACTGAGATAAAAAAGATATATGATAAGTTCTCTATTGATGGTAATCTATCGCCTACTGAGGCAAAGCAGATATTAAATAGCTATATAGACAAAAAAGAAATAGAGGCATTGAAGTTTACTGTTAGTGCTATTCAGGATATAGACTTAAAAAAGTATCTATTGAGCAGGATTAATGCTATGGCATATAAGGCTCGTATCACTAGACTCCAAGCTCTTAAGGAAAGTATATTCATAGAAAGTAAGGAATTAGCTGAAACAGAAATAAAACAAAGTACTTCAGGGTATATTGATACAATAAATAATGCTTATTATCAACATTCTTATGATCTTCAAAAGGGATTAGGTATAGGATTTAATATAGCTCAGCTTCCATCAAAAGCCATACAAGCCATATTACAAAATCCATGGAGTGGTGAACTGTTCTCCAGTAGAGTATGGAAAAACACTCAAGTTCTTGCTGATAAGCTAACGGAAGTAATTACTGCAGGTGTGATGAGTGGTAAATCCACTAAGAGGATGGCTTCTGAAATTGAAGATTTAAGCGAAATGGGCAAAATGGCAGCTAATAGGCTTATTAGAACAGAAACCACTTATATGGCTAATGCAGCAGAGATGGAAAGCTATAAGGCAGCTCAAATAGAAAAATATATATTTGTGGCCACACTTGATAGTAGAACTTCTGAAATATGTAGAGAACATGATGGAAAGATATATAATGTAAAGGATGGAGTAGCAGGAAAGAACCTTCCACCACTGCATCCATGGTGTAGAAGTACAACCATTGTATTCCTGGATGAAAAAGAATTGGAAAACCTTAAGAGGAGAGCTAAAGATCCTAAGACTGGCAAAGCTTATTTAGTACCTGCTAATATGAGCTATAATGAATGGTATAAAACCTATGTTATAGATAAGTATGGTCAAGACCAAGCTGACATAATGAAAAAGAAGGTATTAAATAAAAGTTCAGATAAAAGTCAATTTAAAGAATATCAAAGGCTTTTAAAGAAAGAAGCTCCTGAAACACTAGAAGCTTTCCAGGAATTGAAGTATAATAATAGTAAAGAGTGGAAAGCATTAAAAAGCAGCTATTTGAGGACTAACAAATTTAATAAAATTGTGAAAGATTCTGCTGACCTCAACATTAAGGGTGAGGTTATAAAAGATATTGACAGAATTGATTTAAAAAATTATAAATTTGCTGATATGCATATTAATTCAGAAAGAAATCATAATGTAACCAAAGATATGGCACAGGATTATATAAATAATGCTGTTGTTGCCTATAGTAGATGGAAAGGTCAAGTAATTGTATATGTATCTGAGAAAGGCTGCAGCGTTGTAAACTTAAAAGATAAAATTATAAGTACTGCTTATAAAAGTGAAGAGTATGACGAAAAATTTAAAAAGATTTTGGAGGCGACTAAGTAAATGATTAAGTGCCCTATTCTAAACAAAGAAATTGATGAAGGTCAATGCGTGGTAATTGTGGATGTCAGTGAAGGCTGCATAAAAGAAACTATTCTTCCTGGTGACATAAAAAAGGTTACTGAATGGCGCAAGATTTGTAATGACTGTGAATATCATAATAATTAATTAGCACTTACTAAATAAAAAATAGTAGGTGCTTTTATTATGTCTAAAACTAAGAAAGAAGGGATTAAAATAGAAAAAGACAAAGTAAAAATAGTCAGATTAAAAAATGGAGGAGAAGCCATATATGTGAATGGCGCTAAAATAAACTCTCTAGTTAGCTTCAACATCCAAGATAAATTTGAGAAAGGCATACATTCTGTAGGTGTAGATTTAGGAATATTATTTCCAGAAATAGAGTATGTGCAAGAATCAGAAGAAATGGTGATTCCGTTAGGTTTTGATAGAGGAATAGTTCAAGCAATCAGCAATATCATTGGTAAAAATAAAAAAGAATATTCAGATGAAGAAATAAAGGCAATTATAGAGGGGATAAACAGAGTCCAGAAAAGGTCAGTGAAAAATCAAATTGAAATATAAATAAGAAAGCGGGGTGAAAAAATTGAAATTATCAGAAATAGGCACTAAAGAATTGGTTGAGGAACTAAAGAAAAGAGAAGGAGTAGAAGCTAGAATAGTGGAACCACATACTGATACTAATATATCATTATGTGGTCCTGCTATAGCTTTAGTCGTTATAGATTAACCTATCTTTTTATAGCTGTAAGAATTCTTAATGAATGTATGGTGATATTGACCTTTAGAGGATGCTGATAAAAGACCGTTATATATGTTTTCGGGAACATTATAGTAGTCATATAATCCAGAATAAAATTGAATTCTTAAAGTTCTAGAAGATTGATCGTAACCGACTGACACAAGGTTACTTGATGAAACAGGAATCATATTCATAAATGCACCTCCTTTCAACAAAATTTTACCATGTTAGAAAGGATTAGACAAATATTTTAAGCCTTAGAAATAAGGCTTTTTATTTTCGCCTTTTTACGGTAATTACTTGTAGGCGTTAAAGAATAAAGATTACAACTCTATTCGTGGTCATACCCACGTAAAAAAATGAAAATGGAGGGATTTATAAGAATGGAATGGTTAAAAAAGCTTTTAGAAAAACATGGTGCGGGTGCTGAGCTAATGACTGCTATAATGGCTGATACTCAGGACACTAATTATATTCCTAAGGAACGTTTTGACGAAGTTAATAATCAGCTTAAGGACTTAAAAACACAGATAGCTGATAGGGATAAGCAGCTAAAGGATTTAGGAGAGAAAGCCAAAGGTAATGAAGACTTATCAAAGCAAATATTAGAGCTCCAGGAGACTAATAAGAAAGCTAAGGCAGAGTATGAGGATAAGCTAAAGAATATTACTTTAGACAATGCTATAAGACTGAGATTGAAGGACAGTAAGGCTAAATATGATGATTTGCTTATGTCTAAATTTGATAGAGAAAAGCTGAAAGTAAAAGATGATGGATCCATAGAGGGATTAGATGAGCAGCTAAGTACTATCAAAGATGGGTATAAGGATTTATTTGAACAGCCTTTATCAGGAAGAGAGCCTAATAATACTGGTGGAAGCCAATCCACACTTAATCCATGGAAAAAAGAAAGCTTTAACTTAACACAGCAAGGAAAAATATTTAAAGAAAATCCAGAGTTGGCAAAGAGCTTAATGCACCAAGCTGGAATAACAACAATGTGAGGAGATGTATAAAAAATGGCAGGAACAAAATTATCAGACATAATAGTACCAGAACTATTTAACCCTTATGTAATTAACAGAACAATGGAGCTTTCCGCTTTGGTTCAGAGTGGAATAATTGTTAATAACTCAGAGTTTGACTCATTAGCTTCTCAAGCTGCTCCATTAATAAATATGCCTTTCTTTGAGGACTTATCTGGAGAGTCAGAGCAGATAATTGAAGATGAAGACTTGGAAGCAGATAAGATAACTTCAAATAAGGATGTAGCAGCAATATTAAGAAGGGCAAAAATGTGGAGCGCTACAGATTTATCTGCAGCTCTGGCAGGAAGTGATCCTATGGCAGCAATAGGAGGTTTAGTCGCTGGATTTTGGAATAGAGATATGCAGAAGGAGCTTGTATCAATATTAAGTGGAATATTTGCAGCGGCTTCTATGTCAACTAATTTATCAGATATATCTAGCCTGACTGGAAATGCTGCTAAATGGTCCACAAGTGCATTTGTAGATGCTCAACAGCTTCTAGGGGATGCACAGCAAATATTGACAGGTATTATGATGCACAGTGCAACTAAATCTGCATTGAAAAAGCAAAACTTAATAGAAACAATAAGACCTTCTGATAGTGCTGACTTTGATGTATACCAGGATAAGAGAGTTATCGTTGATGATGGATGCCCAGTAGATACAACTAACGGAATATATACAACTTATTTGTTTGGGCAAGGAGCCTTTGCTCTTGGTAATGGTAATCCTGTTGGATTTGTACCTACTGAAACTGATAGAGATAAGAAGAAAGGTTCAGGAGTTGATTATCTTATCAATAGAAAGCAGTACATCATTCATCCAAGAGGAGTAAAGTTCACCAATGCAGATGTGGCAAAAACGGAGGGCCCTTCAAGAACTGAACTAACTGCAGCAGCAAACTGGGAAAGAGTATATGATGCTAAGCAAATAAGAATAGTTGCATTTAAGCATAAGATATAGTTTCTACTATGGATCAGTTATCAAAAGTAAAAATAAAATTAGGTTATAGCTTAGAAGATACTTCTCAGGATAATCTGCTGCAAATATATTTGGATGATGCCAAGGAATATATTTTAGGTGCAATTCATCAAGATGCTATTCCAGACGGTCTTCTTTCAGCACAAGTTGAAATAGCTATAATATTCTTTAATAAGCTGGGCATAGAAGGAGAAAGTGCTCATAATGAAGGCGGTATAAATAGAACTTTTGAAGGCATACCTGACAGCATATTAAAGAGAATAAAGAGCTTTAGGAAATTACAGAGGTGATTTTATGCGGCTTAGAGAAAGAGATAAGAAGGACTTGTATCTTAAGAGAGCTGTGATAAAAGAGGATGCTGAAAAAGTTAAGTATACAGATTATGAAACTACTTCTCAGAAAATAAGAGCTACAATTCAACCTGCAGGTGGAAAAATAGAAGCAGAAATATATGGAGAGAAATTAAAGTATATGCTTACCATGAGATATGACGGAAATGTAGAGCTAAAAGAAAATGATGGTATATGTGTTTATGTATCTCCTGATAGTATGCCAGATTATAGAATTGTAGCTATTAAACTATGGGCTGTTAAAGTAATCGACTTGGAGGCGATATAATGGGGAATATACAAGGTATGGACAGCCTATTAAAAAAGCTTCAGAGCCTTGGAATGGATACCATGAAATCTCTTCAAATAGGCGTAGAAAATGCTGGTAAAAAGGTTCAAGCCGAAGCTAAACTTTTGGCTCCAGTAGATGAAGGATATTTGCGTAACCATATTTTTGAGGAAACCACTGTAAGCGAAAATAAGGTCACAAGTAAGGTATATACAGATGTTGAATACGCTGCCTATGTTGAATTTGGAACAGGACCAGTAGGTGAGGCAAGTAAACCTGAAGCAGCAGAAAAGCTGGGAATAACCTATAAGATTGATAAATGGAGAGGAAACATTCCAGATGTAGGTATAAGATGGATAAGTGGCCAAGCAGCTCAGCCTTATATGTACCCAGCTATAAAAAATAATAAAGAAAATGTATCACAAATTATACAAGATACAGTTAAAAAACAAATAGAAAAGGTGGCGAAGAAATAATGGTAAATATTAAGCCACTAATAGCAAGTTTATTAAGTGAGATACCAGGAATAACGGTATCTTTTATTTATCCTAAGGATTTTTCCCAGTTACCTGCAGTAGCATATAAAACTGAGAACAAAGCTTATAAAGTATCAGATGGTGAAGAAATTATGACTGAATGGATTTTATATATCGATGTATGGCATAATTTATCAACTTCTGAAGCAATAAGCTTAATAGATGAAAAAATGACAACTGTAGGATTTGAGAGACAATTATCAGGGGATATTGCAGAGGTAAGTGGATTAAATCATAATTCTATGAGGTTTCATGGAATTGTAGACAATAAAAATTTATTAGTATATCAAAGTTAGGAGGAATGATTAATGTCGGGAACAGGACTATTAAGTAAGGGAATAACATTAGGATATAAAGCTACTTCTGGAGCTACAAGCTATACTGATATTCCGGATTTGCAAGAAATACCTGATATGGGCGGAGATCCTGAAAAGGTAGAAGTTACTACACTTGCAGATGGTGCCAAAAGGTATATTCAAGGAGTTACAGATTATGGAGACTTAGAATTTAAGTTTCTGTATGATAATTCTTCAGCTAATTCCGGATATAGAGTAATGAAAGGACTAGCTGCTACTAAAAATATATATCCTTTTATGGTGACATTTCCGGATGATACGACATTTGCATTTAGCGCTTCAGTGTCAGTAAAAGTTGCAAGTGCTAAAACAAATGAAGCTCTTACTTTTTCAGCTAAATTAACTTTAAACACAGATATAGAAGTAACAGATCCAACCGCAGGATCTTAGAGATAGAGTAACATCTATCTCTTTTTTAATTAATATTTAAATTTAGGAGGAATACAGAATGAACTTTAAATTAGTAACTGTTGGAGATAAGGAGTACAAATTTAGAATAACCAACAAATCACAAATAGAAATAGAAAAGAAAATAGGGCCACTTCTTTCTGCTCTTGAAAGAGCTACTGAAGGAACAGTAATGGCAACTATAGTATGGGGTGCATTAATCCCACTTAATCATGACGTTACGCTTGATAAGGCTAATGACATAATAGATGAAATGGTAGACGAAGGAATAATAAACTCAACTGAGAAAAGAATTGATTTTATAACGGACATTTTAAAAGATTCAGGTTTTTTCTCACAGGAAGATATAGAGGGGATGAGGAAAGCAACGGAAGCCAAGAAGAAGGAAGTAATGCAGAATATAGAAGCCTAACAGATATAACTAAAGAGGTATATCCTAAGGCCTTAGAGAATGGAGTTAGTCCTCTTGATTTTTGGGACATGACTTATGGTGAGACTATAGATGTTATAAAAGCTAATCAAAAGAGAATAGATGACAAAGTAAAATTAATGGCAACAATGGCTTATAAACTTGGGGATTTAATAAAGGTTGCAATTGGAGGGTTATTTGATGAAGATGTTAAATATCCATCTCTTACTACCGCTTTTCCCAAAATATTTGATGATATTGAAGAGCTAAATAAACCTAAACAGCAGGACTGGAGAATAGCGAAAGATAGGCTTCTTAGTTATGCAAATCATTTTAATAAGAAAAGAGGTGAGAATAAGTGATACTTGAAGAGCTGCAGGTACTTATAACTGCAAAACTTGATGGTCTGCAGCAGGGAATAAAAGCAAGTACATCCAGTTTAAAAAGCTTTAGTGATGCTGGCAAAAGCACTAACAATAATTTTTCTGGATCTGTAGAGAAAATGAATGCTGCTATTGAAGTCCTAAATAATAAAATGAAAAATGCCAGCGAACAAGCAGATTTTCAAAGTCAAAGATTAAAGAAGCTTCAACAACAATATGCAATGGCCTCGAGTGCTGCTATGGGTGGCGGTGATAATCCTAAGGCTCAAAAGCTTCAGGAAGAAATATTAAAGACTGAGGCTAGGATAAATAAATTTGCTGAGACTTCTAATAAGGCTGCTGAAAAGTTGTTTGAATTGGAGGATCTTCTTAAAAAGACAACTGGAGCCGCAAATTCCGAAGCTGCAGCTGTGAATGAAGCCACAAATGCTATAGATAAAAATTCAAGAGCCGTTAGTGAGAAAGGCAATGCATTATCAAAGGCCGCTAGTAAAGCTTCAGAATTTAAGGAAGAAGCCGAAGTCATGGGAAAAGGCGCCGAAGCCACTAATAAAAATACAAAGGCTGTGAATGAAAAAGGAAATGCCCTGCAAAGAGCTAGATCCAAACTTGACACAATAACAGCCTCAATGAAAGCTGCTCTTAGTAAATTACAAAACTTTGGCTCTGCTTCTCAAGCATCTGAAGGTAAATTTAGAAATATGGGTTATAGCTTGTCAAATATAGGGCGACAATTTTTAACATGGATGGTTATCTTGCCAATGGCCATGAAGGCACTTGAGGCTATTACAACTTTTATGGGCAGTGCCTTAATGACTAATAGCCAATTTGCAGCTAGTTTTAACCAGATAAAGAGTAATTTATATACCGCTTTTGCACCGATATATACAGCTATTCTTCCAGCAATTAATGCTTTAATGAGTGGGTTAAGTACTGTTACAGCGTACATTGCTAGTTTTGTAAGCGCTTTGTTTGGTAAGACCTATGATGCAAGTTTTGGAGCTGCTAAAGCATTACAAAGTTCTATAGGAGCATATAGCCAACAAGAAAAACAAGCTAAAAAGACAGCAGATTCCTTAGGAGGTGTAAAGAAAGCTGCTAATGCTGCAGGTGATGCCTTAGAGGCTTCTGCAAGTAAGAAGGGCCTAGCAGGATTTGACCAGCTAAACAAGCTGAGTGAAAATAAATCAACTACACCTGCAGGCAGCGGAGTAGTAGATCCAATAACACCAATGGCGAATATGTCACCAATAGAAAAGGTGACTACTGGATGGGTAAATTCATTTAAAAAAATTCTAGGCAATATATTTGCTCCTTTCAGAGCTGCATGGAATGCGGTAGGACCTTCTGTAACAGCAGAGTTTAATAAAGCTGTAGAAGGTACAAAAGCTACTTTTAGTAATTTTTTAAATATGCTCCAAACACCTGCAGTACAAAAGTTTGTTCAATCTGTTGCTGAACTAGGGCTTACCATAGGAAAGCTATTTTTATTTATATACAATAACTACTTCTTACCGCTCATAAACTGGCTTATATCCAATGCTCCTGCAGTATCAAATATATTAACACCTATAATTCAAGGAATAACTGATTTTCTGAATTGGTTAATGGGGAGTGGGAAACCAATCCTAGACATCATAGTTACTGTTGTAGCATCTATGGTTGCATCTTTTCTCATAGTTACAACCGCTGTTAAGGGATTTATAGCAGTTACACAGCTAATAGCTGTACTAACTAGTCCTATAGGATTGATAGTCATTGCTATAGGTTTGTTAATTGCTGCAGGTGTTCTACTTTATCAACACTGGGATGCAGTAAAAGCTAAAGCCGGCGAAGTATGGAATGCAATTAAAGAAACATTCCAAGGATTTCTAGATTGGATTAATACAGTATTTTCAACAGACTGGAGTAAACGCTTTGGATGGTTGGGGGATATATTAAACGGATTCCTTGCAACAATAAGAAGCATAGTTAATCCAATAATTCAAGTGTTCAGCGGAATAATCGATTTTATAGCTGGTGTGTTTACTGGAGATTGGGGTCGTGCATGGAGAGGTGTGGTTGAGGTGTTCGCTGGAATAGCTGACGGCTTGGCAGCAATTATTAAGGCACCGCTTAATGCTATTATAGGGTTAATAAATGCTGCAATCAGTGGATTGGATTCTATAAGTGTTGACATACCTGACTGGGTTCCTGGAGTAGGCGGAGAAAGCTTTGGCATAAGTATTCCTAAAATTCCTTATCTAGCTAAAGGCGGTATTGTGAATAGAGCCACTATGGCGGTTTTAGGCGAAGCAGGAACAGAAGCAGTCGTTCCATTACAGAATAATACCTCTGGATTGGATTTATTAGCAGATAAATTATTTGAGAGAATGGGTATTGCTAATAGCCAAGCTTCAGGCAGTTCAGATAGACCAATAGAGCTCACCATAAATTTGGGTAGCAGTACAGTTTTTAAAGATATAATTAATGGCATAAATAAAGCGCAAAGGCAAGCAGGTAAAACATTAATAGAAGTATAGAAGGTGATAATAGCATGGCTATATTGCAGATAAATGGTATAGATATTCCTGATCCTAGCTCGCTAAAAGTTGGGGTAAATGATATAGACGGAGATAATAGCCAGAGGAATGCTGCAGGGGATCTTACAAGGGATAGAGTAGCAGTAAAAAGAAAGCTAGAGTGTGAATGGCCGGCTCTAACAAATGAAGATATATCAACAGTTCTGACTGCCGTTAAAGATGTGTTTTTTCAATGCAAGTTTCCAGATCCTGAAGAAGGGCAGATAATAACAAAAACTTGTTATGTAAGTGACAGATCAGCAGCAGTATATTGGAAAGACCCTAAGACCGGCCAGTATCTTTGGAAAGGCTTAAGCTTTTCCATAATAGAAAAATAAATTAAATTTGGAGGTAATGTAAATGAATATAAGTGAAGTAACAACATTAAACGGAAATATAACAGTAAAGGATGCTAATGGTAATCCGGTGCAAGTAGGATATTTGAGTGCTACTTTGAATACTGATTCCCAGGCATTTAACATTAATATGAGTGTGCAGAATAAGGACTTGCTTACAGCTAATGCAGCAGATGTACAAAGTCAATATTCCGCTTTTGAAACTGCTGTAAAATCAAGAGCTAAAGAGCTTGGATATGTAATATTCGGATAAGAGAGAGGATGATAGATTATGAAATTAAGTAATGAAAAAATGTTAACAGTACACCCTGCACTTTTAGCAATAGCGCAGAAGCAGCTTCCAGTTAAAGCTTCTTATGCTATAGCTAAGAATATCTCTAAAATTGAAAGTGAGCTTAAACCTTATAATACTGAGCGTGAAAAGCTGCTTAAACAATATGCTGTATTAGAGAAAGACGGAAAAATTAAAGCTGATGATAATGGACAGGTAACAATTAAGAATGATTGTCTAGAGGCTTGGAATAAAGATATTAGAGAGCTACTTGCAATAGAAAATGAAGTTGATATTCACAAGTTTAGTATAAATGTTCTTGAAGGCTTTAATATGTCTGCAGCTGAAATCATTAATCTTGATTTTATGCTTGAATAAAAGACTCCTCAAAAGGAGGAATGACTTATGTACAATGTTACACAAAATTTTATTAACACGATAAAGCAGACAGGGAGAACTTTTAAAGCTACTGTAAAAATAAGAGATACTACCTTCACAGAAGCGGATATAGTTGACTTAGAGCTTGAGGAAAACGTAAATCCTGATGAATCATTTATGATCGGTGGAGTTGGCAGTTCTAAATTAGAATTAACTTTAATGAATGTGCCAGGTACATTAATCTTAGATGGCGCACCAGTAACAGCTGCATTAAGCTTATTAGTGAATGGCGCTTATGAAAATGTACCACTAGGCACCTTTATGATTGATGAAATAAGCAAGGATAAAGCCAATACTAAGCTTACGTGCTACGACAACATGATTAGGCTAGAACAGGCTTATTTCTCTGACTTGAGCTATCCGGCAGGTATTAACAGCGTAGCACAAGAGATATGCAATAAGGCAGGCGTTATGCTTTCTACAGCTCTTCCAAGTACAAGCATAGCAAAAATAGAAGGATACACCTATAGAGAAGCTATTAGTTTTATAGCTTCTTTTTTAGGTGGTTTTGCTAGGTTTAATAGGGATGGAAAACTAGAAATAACAACTTATACTGAGAGCAATTTTAGTATAGATAAGACTGGTTATTTTCCTCCGCTAACACTGGCAGAGAAAAATTTCACTATAGGAAAGTTAACTTGCAAGGCGGGAGATAGTACGTTAACAGCTGGCACCAATGGAAATGAAATTCAGTTTGAAAACCCTGTAATGACACAGGCACAGCTAAATAGCATTTATAATACGCTTAAGAATTTGAGTTATATGCCTTATAGTATGAACTGGCTAGGCAATCCAGCGCTCCAGGCAGGAGATAAAATAACCATAACAGATACTAATAATAATGTTTATAGTACGCTTCTTATGGATAATAAAATAAGCTATAAAGGCGGTCTTAGCGGTAGTGCTAGTGCTTCCGGTAAAACAGATACCGGACAGAACTTCTCTAGCTCAGGAAGCATTAAAAATAGTGTAGATAGAATGGTAATAGAGCAGGCTAATATTAAGACACTACTGGCGGATAAAGCTACCATAGAGGATTTAACGGCCACTAATGGGCGTATAGATAATCTAAGTTCTACCTATGCCACCATTGTTAATTTAAATGCTACCAATGCCAGGATTGATAATTTGAGTTCCACTTATGCTACCATAGATACCTTGCAAGCTAATTATGCATTAATCAAAGACTTAACAGCTGCTACAGGAAGAATAACTAATTTAGAGTCCAATGCTGCTAGTATTAATAATTTACTAGCTGGGAATTTAACAGCGCAAAATATGCAAGCTAATTTTATAACTGCTGGCAGTGGACTTATTGCAAATGGTGCTATAGCAGATGCGCAGATAGCTAATTTAAGCGTTAGTAAAATACTTGCTGGAGATATAAGCACAACTAAGTTCAGGCTAGTTTCGGACAGTGGTAATATGCTTATGTCTGATAATACACTCCAGATAAAAGATGCAAGCAGAGTCAGAGTGCAGATAGGTAAGGATGCTAGTAATGATTACACTATCTATGTGTGGGACAGCTCTGGCAATCTTATGTTTGATGCAACAGGGCTAAAAGCAAATGGTATTAAGGATAAGATAATCAGGGATGATATGGTAAGTGATACTGCTAATATTCAAGGTACCAAGTTAAATATAGCTAGTGTATTTACTGCTATGAATGGCTCTAGTAGTGTATTAAAGGCTACTAAAGTACAGCTAGATGACCAAGGGCAAACGCTGCAGGTTGCTTTCACTAATCTACAGACAACAGTTACAAATACAGCTAATACCGTAAGCTCTCAGGGGACTTCAATTTCAACAATCCAGGGACAAATTAGCCAAAAGGTATGGCAGCAAGATATAACAACAGCTATAAATAATATTGATTTAAGCGTGAGAAACCTTTATATTAATTCATTATTTTCTAACTGGACTCCTATAGGCAATATTGCAGCTTCAAAAGATTATACTGACGGATATGATACTAATTGCAAGGCTTTTAGATTGTATACGCATCCTGCAGGTGTGCAAAATATTAACGCAGTTGATGAAACTAATGGTGGTATAACATACTCAGGAACATGGTCCAGCGAGAGCAGTTCTTTATTTTATGGAGGTACAGAAAAATATACTAGGACTCAAGGTAGTTATCTAACTTTTAAATTTAGAGGAACTGGCATAAGGCTATTTTGCGCAACATCTCAAAATAGAGGCATTGCTAAAATAACTATTGACGGAACTGTATATAATGCAGATATGTACTCTTCAGCTCTAATCTACAAAGCTAAAGTATTTGAGACTACTAGCCTAGATTCAGGATTGCATACAATAAAAATAGAGGTGTCAAATACTAAAAATGTAAATGCTACCGATTATTATATCTTGGTAGATTACTTTGAGATAATTGGAGGAACTATAGACCAGGACACTTATACTATTAGATATAAAAATCTTATAAAAGAAAATGGTAACTATTCTATTGGATTTTATGCTAAAAGTAATAATGCCAGCTATTCAGTAGCTTATGACGAGAAAGCAGCAGTGTACTCAGGGAACTGGATAGCAGATACAAGTAGTAATTTATATGGAGGCTCTTGCTTCTACAGTTCAAATGTAGGAGATAGTGCTACATTCAAATTTAAGGGAACGGGTATAGCTTTAGTAACTTGTACTTATCCAGATCGAGGTATAGCTAATGTATATGTTGATGGTATTTTAGACACAACCGTTGATAACTACTCATCTACACAACAATGGAATAAGGTCATTTATACTAAAACAGGACTAACTTTTGGAGAGCATACTATAAAGATAGAAGTTACAAATACTAAAAATCCAAGTGCAACAGGTTATAAAATTCTTATAGATTACTTTCAGGTTATATATACACCGCCATATAGCATTAGTATTGACCTATGCGATAAGCCAAGCACTCAAATATCTGTAACTAATACCTGGACATACTACAAGATAGAGAATATAACAATAGATAATTATTCTTCGGTATATAATTTTATAGATTTTACACTACCTCAAGATTCGGATATACTAATTAGCCACTTTATGGTGGTAGAAAATAAAAATATAATACCGTGGGAGCAGGCACCAGAAGATGTTCAAACTCAAATAAACACAGTTGCTACAAGTATTACTCAAACAGCAACAGCTATAGGGTTTGATTTAACATCACAGACACTCACTCAGACCGGACTTAACCAAAGACTTACCTCAGCAGAGTCTTTTATAAGTATTAATAAAGATAAAATTCAATCATCTGTGAGCCAGAGCGCTATAGATGCAAGCATTTCTAATTTGCAAATAGGAGGAAGGAATCTATTAATTAACAGCGGATTTAAAAAAAATGCTTCTAATTGGGTGGTGAATTCTACCGTTATTTTAGATACTGCTAATACCTTAGACGGGTGCAATTCTCTTTTAAGCAATCAGGTCGGATTAACTGCTAATAGTTGGAGAGGAGCAGCATATGCATCAAACGCTATATCATGCAAACAAGGAGATATATTTACAGCTTCCATATATGTTAAATCTGATAATATATCAGGTATTGATTATGATGCAAGGTATGAAATAGATTTTTATGACACTAATGGATCTAGAATCAGTCTTCCGTTTATATCGGTAACTCCAGTAGCAAATAATACCTGGCAAAAATTCATTATGACCGCAACAGCTCCAGCTAACGCCGTTTATGTTAATGTATTTTTTTATGTAACTAGAAACGGTAAAGTTTGGTTTGCAAAGCCTAAACTAGAAAGTGGTTCAAAAGCTACTGATTATACACCAGCTCCTGAAGATGTACAAACACAGATAGATAGCGCCAATTCTTCTATTACTCAGACAGCAAATAGTATAGCTACTAAGGTAGATAAGAATGGAGTTATAAGTGCTATAAACCAAACAGCGGAGAGCATACAGATAAGTGCAAGTAAAATAAATCTTAGTGGATATGCTACATTTACAAGCTTAAGCACTCCAGGACAAACAACTATTAATGGAGCTAATATAACTACTGGAACTATTACTAGTCCTTCCGGAAAAATAAAATTAAACTTAAACAATGATGAAATGGACATAAGTGGTACGTTTAAGTGGTTAGGCTCTAGCAGTTATACTACAATGAGTGGAGATGAATTGGTTAGAGTTGATAATGATGGCTCTCATACCTATCATTTTTTAATAGAAACTGGAACAGAAAAAATGGTTCAACATGACAGTGGGGGTACTACTGTAACTGTCCAATTGCCTGCAGCTTTCAAAGGGAAAAATTTTAAAGTAATAACCTCAATTTCAGGCATAGATTTTGGTGATGTTGGAGGCACAAGTGTGGTAAATCAGTACACAGCTATAACTACATTTAGAGCCTTTGTAGATAGTTATAGTTATGCAAATGCGACATTTGATATATTTACAGATTTAATGCTTAATAATTCATCCGCGACAAGTTTTTATTTTAATGTTAGTTGGATAGCAATAGCTTAAGCACTTACTTAATGTAGGTGCTTTTATTATATAAATTTTTATCAAGGAAGGTGATAACATGAGCGAGAGCTACGATGCTAAACTATGTGAGGAAAAGCACAAAAGAATTGATGAGAAATTCAATCTTCAAGAAAAAAGAATAAATAATCACTCGGAGAGAATTGACAGGCTGGAGCAGGACAGCAGAGAATATAAAACCCACATTAAAAATTTATGTAGTCAGATGGAAAGCCTTATATCAACTATAAAATGGGGACTTGGCATATTTGTCACAGTCTCTGTTTTTGTTATAGGGGTTTTTATAAAAAAATAATTGGAGGAATGTATTATGAACATTATCGAATCAAACTTACAATTCAAGGCATTATCTTATGGCAATAATCCTAAACTATTAGTTCTGCATCATGCAGAAGCTACTACTTGCACTATTCAGGATATCCACCAGTGGCATCTGGATAATGGTTGGGCAGGATGCGGTTATCACTTCCTAGTTAGAAAGGATGGTAGTGTATATCGTGGTAGACCTGAACAGGCTATAGGAGCACATTGTCCTGGTGTAAATGCTACTTCTTTAGGAATATGTGCAGAAGGTAACTATATGCAGGACACAATGCCTATAGCACAAAAGAACGCTATTGTAGAGCTGTGCAAGTACCTGGAGGATAAATATAAAATTAATAAAATTCAAGGGCATAAGGAGCTTTATTCTACAGATTGTCCAGGGACTAATTACCCTTTAGAAGATATAAAAAATCTATGCGCTTCAGCTCCTGCAGTAATGACTCCAAGTCCCACTCCGGTCGTAGCTGCAGTAAATAACCTATTAAAACTTTGGAGCTCTGGAGCTGCAGTAAATGATCTACAAACTAAATTAAATAAAGTAGGTTATAACCTTACTGTAGATGGAGTGTTTGGTCCTAATACTTTTAATGCTGTACAAGACTTCCAGCATAAGCATGGACTTACCGTAGATGGTATTGTAGGACCTAATACATTAGCAGCCTTGGACAGTGCTGTAGTGGCATTATCTGTTATAGACATAAATTCTTACAAGTACCTGCAGCATGAGCTTAATGTTTCAGAGGACAACATACCTGGACCAATAACACTAGGGAAATGTCCATTAATCAAACTTGGCTCTTCCGGAAACATAGTTAAATGGATTCAAAATAAGTTAGGAATAGCTGCAGATGGCATCTTTGGCAATCAGACAAAATTAGCTATACAGAACTTCCAGGCAGCTCATGGATTTGTTGCAGATGGGATAATCGGTCAGAACACATGGAGAGCTCTTCTAGGACTATAGAAAACACTATAGTCCTTTTCTATTAAATAATAAAATTTTGGAGGTAATAAAATGAATACACTTAATATTAACACTATTATAGGTACTGCTTTAGGTGCCATTGGAATATCTGTTATAGGATTTATAGGCGCACAAGTAGCAAAGGCTAAGAAAGAGACTAACAGCTTTTATAACAAGGCTAAAGGCTTTCTAGACAAGCAGGAAAACAAAGCTATAGAGCTTATTGGAAAAGATAATGAAGCTAAGGCAAAGCAAATAGTTGTAGATGCAGTATACCGCACAGAGCAGTTGGGAAAGGAGCTTGCTTGGGATGGAGTTACAAAGCACTCTAAAGCCTTAGAATTTATAGAAACTGAGCTTAAAAAAGTTGGATTAACAGTTACGGATGATGATATATATAACATAATAAAAACTACTGTAGGATATATAAACGCTCATAAATAATTTAAAGCCTAGTGGGTTATTCCTGCTAGGCACTTTGTTTTTTTGTCATAAATAGTAAAATAAAAAAGGATTTTTGATTATTATGCAGAATATCCATAACATAGAAATTATTATATAAAAGAGGTGACTGTATATATGAAAATAGAACTTAGCACTATATCTTTTGTGTTAAGCATAATAGGTATTGTTTTTATTGCATGCAATTATCTATTCAATATTGGAATTAGGGAATTTATAAATTTCTCTAAAATAACATTAATACAAACCGATGAAAAACCAATGACGATATCAATTATCATTAGTATAGTTTTAGGAATAATACTTGGATATTATACATTATATTTATATGGAGACATTATTTTTCCTTTAAGATTGGGTGTTAAAGGATACAATATATATGAATTTGTAGTATACGTAATGCCATATTTAATACCATTTGCTGTTTGCTGTATTTTTAAAAGTATAATAAATAGAAGAAGAAAGCAATTGATGTATACTAAAAATAATTATTATCCGTCAGAAAAAATTGGAAATATAATTATAGTAATTTTATGCATACTTTCTTTAGTATTTGGGGCTTTAATTGCATCGATATTTTTTAATACTTTAGAATGCAGTGATACTATCAGCATTAGTGCTACTGGTATTGTAGGCGAGAGTATCCCTCCTAATATCCAAGATGAATTTATAATAAATGCTAATACCTTTAATAACAAACTAAAATCAGAAATTGATGAAACAAATGCTATTGACAAGAATAATGATAAAAAAAATAAAGCCTTAGATGATAATGATATATTATATATTGCATACGAGTTGAGTTATGTTGTAATTTTATTTTTATGTATGATATTTTCTATTGGGTACGTTTATGCATATGGAATGATTAAGATGTTTAAAAAATATGATATTGTAACAAAGGAAAACAAAAAATATTCAGGATATTTAATAGGAGCGGATAAAGAACATTATTTTATTAAACAGAATAATAGCTGTGTGCTTTTAGTCAAACAAAGCGAAGTTAAGGAAATTAAGTGTCTTATAGAAGAAGATAGAAACATGATATTGGAAGGTAAAGCTAAAGATATAAATTATTTGATTAAAAATTATTTTATAAATAATAATGCTAGACAGGCTGAATTAAAAGAAATTTTTAAATACTTAAGAAAGAAAAAATTCTACATAGGAGATTATTCTCTGATATTATACTTAGAATGCTGGCGTTTTTTTTACTATAAAATAGATAAATGTATCCCTAATTTAAAAGTGAGAAAACGGAGAATATTTAAGCGATATTACTTTGAGCGATAAATATATAATTTAAATATAGAACTGTAGTATCAGACGTAATTTTTATTTTTTGTAAAACAAAGGAGGAATTTAAATATAAATGTAGAAATGTAATTGTTGAATATAATACAAAGGTGGTATGTTAAAATGAGATGTCCAAAATGTGGTTCTGAAAATTGTACAATAATTAATGAGGTTCATTCTAAAGGAGTAAGCGGTTTGAAATTATGCCTATGTGGATTGCTAGGCCTATGTGGCGCTGGCAAAACTAAAAATGTTCAATATTGGGTATGCCAAAATTGCGGTAATAAGTTTAAATTATAATGAAAACAGAAACTTGGATTAAATTAATGGAAATTGCAGATAGGCGTTGGGGATGCCATCAAATCCCTGAAAGAAGTTTCTTTCTTAAAGGATACCAATTTCCTATATGTGCTAGATGTACAGGAGTCTTAATCGGATATATTTTATCGATATTTTTATTTAGTTATATATCTTTCCCTATGTGCATAGGATTAGCCATTATAATGCTTTTAGATTGGGTAATCCAGTATTTAAACATAGCGCAATCAACAAATATACGTAGGCTTATAACAGGGTCTTGTGGCGGTTTAGGCTGTATGTGTTTTGTTTTAAAAATTATAATTTTAGCAATTAATTTTTTTATTAGTATTATTTAATATCACTTTCCTCAATTTAGCTTAAAGATAACAACTTAGAGCTATTTTTAATTCTCAAAGGCTATGTGACAGTAAAAATTTAGCCATGGTGTGAATACCATGGCCATTGCTATAGTCGGATTTTTTATGAACACATTTATATCATTACTTCTAGTACCGAATTTATACATATATGAATTAATTTAATCATAATTAGAGCATATTTAACACATATAGTAATCAAATAACAAAAAATAGCCATGGCATTACACCATGGCTTCTGTTTATATGTCTAATCATAAAAAAAGATCTATTCTGCTTAGAAAAAAATACGATATTAATATATCCTAATGGAAACTTAGTTTAATGTTAAAATCCATTCGTCACTATATTACGTCAGTTGCCCAAAATATAGATTCTAAAAATACGTAAGTTTTTAAAAGAATAAACCTATAACTATTGAGAATACTGAACTTAAATAGCAAAGCCAAAATTGCCTTCGCTATTCTACCAAAACATATAAATGGAATAAATAAAACTTTAAAGCATATAAAATAAGGAGGCGTAGAAAATTCATGGAATACTACAATTCAGACCAAGTATATGAAAAATTTTTTAAACCGCTAGAAATAAGTAAAACCTCTTTATACAGAGCCATAAATAGTGGAAGGTTAAAAGCTGTGAAATGTGGTAAAAGATATGTGATTACAGATAAAGCAATAAATAATTATTTTTCTGGAACAGACGAAAATTGAAATAAAAAATAACAAAAAGAGGTAAATAAAAGGCTCTAGATTAATACCGAGAGCCTTTTATTTATACGTACTAAAAACGTACTATTATATTTTACATACACCTATCAACCAAGACAATACAAACAATATATATAATATAAACGTGTAATATCAACGGTTAATAAACGGTGACATAAACTCATGGTTGAGTGGGAATAGTTGCTATAGCAATATAAATGTCTTTAATGCTTATTTTGCAGGGGTTTATGTAGAGTTTTAACCTACATTAGACCCCTGTTTATTTATTTATTTATTTATCTGCAAATTGCAATATCTACAAGATAACTCGTTAAAATCAATTTATAAATCATTATAAATTCCCACATTCATTTTATTATTCAAATTATATATCTTTAAATCTACATACTGATTTCTCTCTTCAAAATTTATAGATATTCGACAATATTCATGTTGATAAAATTGTCAATCCTCCTATAATAAAATAAAAGGGGGGATAAAATATGAAAGAATTGTTAAAATATGTACCTGGATTTAGAAGTAATATTACTTGGAAAAAAGTTGTGGCTGCAGTTTATTATTTATTTTGCTTAGCGTATTTATCTAAAGGAATATTTGGATTTATATTTACACTATCCATGCCTTTCGTATTTTTTTACGGATTTGATGTTTATAAAACATATAAGAATAAACGAAAAATAAAAATTGTACCCTTTATTATTGTATTTTTAATTGCCTGTATATCTGCAAGTAATATACCGCAAGATGCTTCAAGCATAAGCACAAATGAAAAGCTTAATAAGCAAGTAAGCACAACTCAAACTGCAAATAAGAACGGGAATAGCTCAAAGGAACAAAAGGATAATAAGGAAAGTTCAACAAATACTCAAAAATCAGAGCCTGTTACTCAGCAAACTAATTCTAACAGCACAGTTCAAAGTGCAACTACAGTGGTACAAGCTCCAGCTAATAATACAAATTCAACTGCTGCCTCAACTGAATCAAAGAGTAACACCCAGACTCAAACTAGTAATACTGCTAAAAGTGAAGCTGCACCGAAGGCTTCAAACCCAACGCCTGCGCCTGCACCAAAAGAAAATGTAAGTTTCTCAGCAAGTGTAAATAATCCAACTCCATCAAAAAATGAAAGAATAACTATCACTGTTAGCGGACCTGGAGGAAATTTTACAGGAGAATGCCATTATAAAAGCAAAGATACTCCTATCAGTGGAGTTGTAGGCACCCCAATAAAAGTAGATATAAGCAGAGCTACCTCAGGCTATACTGTGAATGTAGATATAACAATAACTTACAATGGAAATACCTATAATACTGAAACTTCATTTACACCGAGATAAGTATTTATTTAATCCTATAGTTTACTTTCAACTTGAAGCCCACAAAAATCTATTATTTGGATTTTTGTGGGCTTTTAGATAATCAGGTTTATATTTAAAAAGCTTCTTTTAAAATTTCAAGAGCTGATGCAGCCTTTGGCCATCCAACATAAAAAGCAAGATGGGTTATAGCTTCAATTAATTCCTCTTCCTTTAATCCATTTTCTTTAGCCAGCTTTAGGTGATAGTCTAATTGACCTAAATTTTGTCCTGCTATTAGAGCAGCTACAGTAATAAGACTTCTATCCCTTAAGGACAAGTCTTCTCTCCGCCAACAATCACCAAAAAGAACTTGATCAGTATACTTTACAAAAGCGGGTGCTAAGCTTCCAAAATTGCTTTTAGCAGTAGAAATTATTTCTTTATTTTTCATTTTTAAGCCTTCTTCCATATATATTTTAGTTTTTTTTATGTTGATATTATCTTTCCAATCTAAGAGTCACAAAATTTTTGCCAACATTTAAAACATGCCTCATTTGATCATCTGTGCTAAACCTTCACCAAAAGACCAGTCCTCAAGTTCAGTTTCTATAAGCATTATGAATACATTCTCTTTTGGAATTTTACAATTTATGAATAGTTTATCTGTAATATTTTTATATAAGGATTTTTTTTGCTCTTTAGTTCGTCCTGAACCGCATGTGATTTGAATGTATAAGATACCATCACTTCTGGTTCCGTTGATCAAGTAATCTGAGTCGTAGAAAATTTCTTCTTCTTTATGAGAATGAAAAACTTGAAAATAATCCTTTGGGGGTATATTAAAGTCTTCAATCAGCGAATTTAGTATATTTTTGCTTATTAAAGTCAAAGCATTTTTATTATATTTTTCTTCATTATAATTTACTCTTACAAATGGCATTTTATAATCGCCTCCTATTTTCTTTATATATAGATTTTACAATACAAATCTTTATTTGTATAATTGAATAAAATGATAAACTTAATCAATTTTAAAGATGAAGATGAGGAGACATATATGGATTTAAAAGAATTAATTACTTTTCGTACTATAATAAAAGAAAAAACTTTTTCTAATGCGGCAATTAAGCTGCATTATGCTCAATCCACTATAACAAACCAAGTTCAGCGATTAGAGAAGGAATTAGGTATTAAGCTTTTTGAGAGGGGATGGGATGCAGAACTGACGCCAGCAGGCAGAGTGTTTGCAGAGGAAGTAGAGTCTCTTATAAATCATTGGAATTTTGTATCAGAGCAGGCAAAATTTTTACAAAAGGAAGAGATAGGTGTTTTAAATATAGGGATAATAGAGACGCTTGCAGTAAGTATTCTGCCAAATGTGCTTAAAAAATTTGCTGAATATAAACCCAATATTGAATGTAATTTTATTGTTGGAAATACAGAGGCTCTATCATATATGCTATTAAAGGATTCCATGGATTTTGCAATTTGCTCAAGTAGGGAAGCTGTGCCAGATTTGAAATTTGAATATGTTTATAATGAGAAGATATCTTTTATTGCTCATAATGAACATCCCTTTGCGGAAAAGGAAAGTATTTCTTTAGAAGATTTATCAAAGTATCCTCTTATTACCGGCGGGAAAAATTGTTTATATAGTTTGAGATTAGAAGAGGCAACCTCAAAGCTTTTAAATAAACCATTTTGCTATTCTATCAGTCAAATATCAGCCATTCCTCACTTTGCAGAGAAGCTTTCGGGAATAGGGGTGATAATTTCATCAGTAGAGCTACCTAAGAATTTTATACAACTTCCATTTAATATAGCTAATCCATATATTCCAATTGGAATCTTGCAGAAATCTAAAAATCAATATCTGTCTTCTACGAGAAAATTGTTTTTGGAGATTTTAAGAGAAGAGCTTGCCATAAAAAATTATGCTTGGTGACTAGGAAGGCATATAGGCATAAAAAATATTTTTCAGTATAAAATAAGCTTAGCCTACTAAATTAATGGTTAGTTTTAAAGTGATATTAAGATTAACACCGATATTTTGATGATTCTAATATCAAGTCTTTTAATAGCGAGGAAAAACTAAATTTTTTGAGATACTTTTATGATTATTGTAAGGCAAATGGAGATAAATTTAATACTACTTGGAGTGAGTGGAGGAAAAATCTAACTAAAAATAGCTGAGGAGTATAATTGCTGCCTTCAATTTTATTAGATTTACTAAAGCTAGATTTCAAATTTTTCACATCCTTAATTACACATTTTCCATAATTATAACATTTAGAAATATAGTTTTATAGAGCAGTCATAAAATTTTGGGTGAATTCATAAAGATAAAAATAGAGCGCTATTCCCTATAAAGGAAAAGCGCTCCGTTTATTTTTTAAGCATCTAGTGAGTGACGTTCGCCAATTTGGAAATCATCAGTATGCTCAAACATATATTTTACTGTAATTGGATCATCTCCGGTAAGCTTTTTAAAGTCATCTGTAAATTCAGCCATTTTTCCTAAACGAATAGCCTGAGCAAAGGTAACCATGCCATCAGAAGAAAATGGTGCTTCAGAACCTTTTTTGAAGGCACCGTCTGTGGTTCTAGGTACGCCCATAGCATCGAATATAGCATAATTTTCTTCATCAGTAATTTCGCTGTAGGATACGTGGTTGCCTGTAGCTTCATTACCATAGGCTATGAAGTCAGAGATTGTCATTAATTCAGCTCCGTTAATATTTAAGATGGCTTCATGATAATTATTTGCAGCTAGAGCATATGCAACAGCTTTGGCACAATCTTTACGTGAAATATATGCCATTTTTCCGTTACCCTGGCTATTTTTTAATACTCCGCCCATATTTACAAATGTGAAATAGTTTGTAACCATAGCTTCAGCATATTGAGAATTGCGAAGGAAAATATAGTCTAGTCCAACACTTTTTACGTAATCTTCAGTATAAGCATGATCTATTTTTTCAACACTTGGATTTGTTTCATCAGTTGCATTTACCAGTGAGGTATAGATTATTTGTTTTACTCCAGCTTTTTTTGCAGCATCCACAACATTTTTGTGTGCATTTTGACGTTTTTCACCAACAAAAGGCATTGAAATCAAAGCAACTTTATCTGCACCGGCAAAAGCTTCTGCGAGACCTTCAATTTTATTAAAATTGGTTACATGAGTTTCTATGCCTTGATCTGAATACTCCTTTAAGGATTCCTGGTTATAGCCACAGAAAATGACTTGATCTTTAGCAACTAATTTTAACAAATATTCTGCGGCCTGCTTTCCTAAATTTCCGTCAACGCCTGTCAATAATAATTTTCCCATGCTTTACAACACTCCTTACTATAATTGTCTATAGCTATATGTTATGTGAAAAAATAAACGAAGTCCAACATAAAAAGCTTATGAGTTATTGGAAAAACGAATTATGTATTTGATTGGCTATGTTTTAAAAGAATGTTGATAAAGGCTTTGTTCGATCTGAGACTCTAAGGATTGCTTTATTATAATTGGCTACCCATTTTATTGCGCCTTCCTGGCGCTAAAATGGCTTTGCCCGTCCTGGGCAAAATTACCCCAATTATAAGTCGCACTTCCTAAGAGTTTCTATAACTTCAAAGATAATATTAACATTTTAAAACATAGCCTGCCGCACTAAAGGAATGTTTTAAATCAGTGTAAAAATCAACACTGATTTAAAGCAGAACCATTTGATTAAGAAATAATCGTAATGCTGGGTTTGGATTGTCCTTTAAGTACCCTATTTCTATTTTAAAAGTGTGATGGGAATCCTTTAAAGGTATTAACTTAAGTTGATCATTTAAATAAGGAAGCTGATGGTTATCAGGAAAAAAGCCAATTAAATTTTCCGTTATTATATAAAACAATTCGGTTTCCACATCATCCACTGTGCGCATTATTTTAGGTTGATAGCCGTCTTCTATGGCATGCTGAAGCATCAAGTAATAGGAATTTCCAATAGTAGTTGGATTCAGCATCACAAGTGGATATTCATATAGTTCATTTATTGATATGGAATCCTTAGGGGATAGAGGATGCTTATTACTAACAACTGCACAATACTGTCCTTTATATAAGGTGTTAGTTACAATGCCATCTTTTTCTTCAAATTCAGAATCAAAAGCAATTGCAGCGTCATATATACCTCTTTTTAGAAACTCTGATATATTGCCTAATAATACTTTATTCAATTCAAGCTTGACATTAGGATAATTTTCCCTGAAAGAAGGAATAAACTTTAATAACCTTTGAATATCTGTCACTGCAGCGTATTCTATATTTAATATTTGGGTATAATCATTTTGATAATTTTCCATCTTAATCTTCATATGATTGTATTGCTTCCAAAGTACAATGGCCTCTTCATAAAAAAGCCAACCTGCCTTTGTAGGTTCAACAGGAATTTGTTTTCGGTCAATCAATTGAGTTCCAAATTCTTTTTCAAGGGATGCAATCTGCTGACTGATAGTAGTTTGTGATACAAAATTTTTCCTTGCGGTTTCTGTAAAATTCCTACATTCAACTAAATCTATAAAATATTTAATTTTTTCAATATTCATTTCTAATCTAATTTAGAAATTGAAACTAGCTTTGATGACTTATCTGTGATTATATTAAGTGCTTTTGAGGCCTCTTTTGTTGAATTAGCTTGATTATCAGAAACTTCATTTACCTTGTTGACAGATTCCAAAACACTTTCTATGGTTTTAGTCATTTCATTGATTGAAAGCTCTATGGTTTTTGAGATGTCAGAGCTTTGTTTTGCAAGCTTTCTCATTTCACCAGCTACTACAGAAAATCCGCTTCCGTAGCTTCCAGCCCTAGAAGCCTCTATAGCAGCATTTAGACCTAGTAGATTTGATTGTGATGAAATCCCTTTAATTAAAGCAATAGAACTAGTGCTGATTTTTAAGTTTTCCTCTAAGATTTTAGAACTTTCCTTAATGGATTTTAACATATTATTAAGTTCTTCTGCTCCGTTGGATATTTCTTGCAGGGATATATTAGTTTCTTCAAGAGAAACTGTCAATTCTTGAGATATTTCTTCAACCTGAAGCTTTTTGTCTATTTTCATGGATAAGCTAAACATTCCAGCTACTTCGCCGTTTTCATCTAGAATAGGACTAATGATTGATTCGAAGGGAAAGCCTAATATTTCTTTAGGCATAACTTTTCTTATGGTTTGCTTTGTTTTAAATATTTCCTCCGCCATCTCTAGATAGCCTAAATCTTTTAAATAAGTACCAACTTGAAAATTTGCTTTAATTTCAGGGCTGTCATAGACAGCTATGAATTTTTCTTTATCAGATACTGCTACAGATAGGTCATCTCTTTGAAAAAATGTTTTTAGCTGAGCAGCAGCTTTCACTACAGAATCTAATATATTTTCTGACATAATAATTATCACTCCTATATTTAAAATATATTATATATATTCGGTGAATTTAAAAATAAATTTATATGCTTAATATAAACTGCGTTTATTCTTAATAAAAAATATAGTATAATTATAATAATTATTAAAACATATGACAAAGGGGGACAGTTATGAAAAAAAAGTTCTTTACATTACTAATCGCTTCATTATTTGTTTCATCATCTGTATTTGTTGGACAAGCATTCGACAAAAAAATTAATTCGGCGCAGATGTATCCTAATGCTACAAATCATGTTAAGAGATATTATGCTCAGCAAGTAGCTTATAAGCCGTCGCAGATAAAAACAGCCTATGGTATAAACAAGTTATCTGCTACAGGGAAAAATCAAAAAATTGCTGTAATTGTGGCATATGGGAGTCCAACTCTTAATAATGACCTAAAAGCATTTAATAGTCAGTTTGGGTTACCAGCTGCAGATTTACAAACTTTCTATCCACAGGGAAAAACCACATCAACTGATGAGGGATGGGCTCAGGAAACTTCTTTGGATGTTGAGTGGTCTCATGCTTTAGCTCCTAGTGCAACTATAGATTTGATTGTAGCAAAATCTTCTTCTTCTCAGGATCTTTTGGGAGCTGTAGATTACGCCTCCAAGCTTGGAGCTCAAGTAGTATCAATGAGCTGGGGAACTTCAGAATTTGCGGCGGAAGCAAGCTTAGATGTTCATTTTCAGCATGCAGGTACAGTGTATGTTTCAGCTTCAGGAGATAACGGAGCCGGTACAAGCTGGCCATCTGTATCTCCAAATGTTTTAGCTGTAGGCGGAACAAATTTGCCTTTGAGTTCTCAAGGTAATCTTACTGGAAGTGAGAGTGCTTGGTCTGGTTCTGGAGGAGGAATAAGTAAGTATGAAAAATTGCCAGCATACCAGCATAACCTTGGCGTTAGCATATACGGAAAAAGAGCTGTACCAGATGTAGCTTTTGATGCTGATCCTAATACTGGAGTTTTGGTGAATTACAATTCATCCTGGTATGTTTTTGGCGGGACAAGCCTTTCTTCACCAGCTTGGGCGGCTTTTATAGCATTGATTGATGAGGGAAGAAAAACTTCATTAACTAATGTACAAATCCCTCTATATAGCGTGGCTAATAGCTCAAGTTATAATTCTAATTTTAGAGATATTACCGCAGGAAGCAGCAGTAACTCATACATGTACTCTGCAAAAAAAGGTTATGATTTAGTGACAGGACTTGGAACTCCTTTAGAAAATAATCTGTTTTACTATTTATCAAAGTAGCTGTTAATATTATTAGGATAATTGGAAAAAATAAGCAGGATTTGATGAATTTTTGTAGAAGTATAGATAAACAGATTATATTTTTGGAGGGGTTTATATGGAGCAATTTGGAAAATTCTTGGGTTGGATTGGTGCTTTAGGATATTTGATTGCGCTGCTTAACTTTTTTATGAAGTATATTAATAAGAAATATATTAATAAGCTTTCGAAAGATAAGAAAAAGTATGTAGATGCCTATAGATTTGTTATGAAGTATGTAGTCAAATATCATAGAGTAGCTGGTGTAATAGCTACCATTGCTATAATTATTCATTTTTTTATTATGTATAACTATAGATGGCTATCAATGTCTGGATTATATGCGGCCATAGTTATGTGGATAATATTTGCACTGGGTATATATGGCACTAAAATCAATAAAAATATCAGAGGCCCTTGGGTTAAAATCCATAGAGTTCTATCCTTTATTTTAATACTGCTAGTTGTTTGGCATGTTTATCTATAATAAAAATTTAAAGCTTTCAGGCTGAAACTTAATTTAAGGTTCTGTTTTAAATCAGTGTTGATTTTTACACTGATTTAAAACTTCATTCAGTTCGATGGGGCTATGTTTTAAAATGTTGATATTATCGTTTGAGTTCTAGGAACTCTTAGGGATTGTGACTTATAATTGGCGTAATTTTGCCCAGGACGGGCAAAGCAATTTTAGCGCCATGGAAGGGCGCATTAAAATTGGTAGCCAATTATAATAAAGCGACCCTTAGAGTTACTTACATGGGTTCTGAAAGAAACCATGCTAGACGAAAAACGCCTTTATCAACATTCTTTTAAAACATAGCCTAATTTAAATACGTTTAAAAATCGTTGCTTTATGATTTTGGACATGCGTAAATAGTTGAGGCTTGGGAGCTTTTGTGCGTAAATATTCCATAACTTCCCTATGAAAAATGCTAATTAATGCTTTAATTAATGTAAATAATAATATTTGATTTTAGTTAATTGGCAAGAGGGGATTTTATGAAATGCTTTTTTAAAACTGTCATTATTGCTTTATGCACTGCTCTGCTATTTAGCAGCTGCACTGAAAAAAAAATTAAGCTTCAGGAAAAGGTGAAAGGATACTATATAGGGACAACTATTAAACCTAAAAACCAGTTACATTCAAAAGACAAGATTATCATAGGAATAAATGAGGTTAAGGGTAAATTTAATCCTATGTATGCTGATTCTGTTGGAGACATGGAAATTTGCAAGTTGTTGTTTTCTTCTCTTATTTCAGTGAACAAAAATGGAGATATAATTTTAGAGGCTGCCGAGAGCTATAAAATCAATGACTATGGAAATACCTTTGATTTCAAGCTTAAAAAGGGAATTAAGTTTAGTGATGGAAGTGAACTTACTGCAGAAGATGTGGCCTTTACCTATGAAGCTTTTTGTGATCCATCCTATAAAGGAATGTATAGTAATGAATTTTATGACTTATGTGGCTTTCACAGCTTTAAACAAGGAAATGCTAAAAATATTGTAGGTATTAGGGTGATAGATAAGTATAATATAAGCTTCAGTTTTAATGATGCCAATTTTTTAAGGATATACAGTTTTGATAAATTCATACTGCCTAAGAGTCATTATTATTTTTCTAAAGGTAAATTAGATGCTTCCAACTACATAAATAAGAGACCTATTGGAAGCGGTGCATATAAATTTATAGCTTCTATGAATGAAGAAGTATCCTTAGACAGCAATGAGAATTATTTTAAGGGATGTCCTAAAATAGCAAAGGTTACAGTTAAGAAATGCTCTGGAAATGAAGCCCTTAAATATATAGGCAGCGGAGAGGTAGACATGATAAAAACTAGTGTTAATGCGGATACTTTAAATTATCTAAAATCTGTAGATAATTTAAAACTGTATACATATGGGTCCAATTGCTATCAATATATAGGTTTTAATTTAAGATTAGATAAATTTAAAGACAAAGGAGTTAGGCAGGCTCTTAATTATGCACTAAACAAAGAAGAATTTATAAAGAACTATTGCTCAGGATATGGCAGCTATAATATTCCTTTTTTAAAATTTGATACTGAAGATGGGATAAATGAATACAAGCATGATTTAGAAAAAGCTGCCAGACTCATGAAAGAGGCTGGATTTGAAAAAAGAGAAGATGGCTTTTTACATAATTCAAAAGGTGAAAAATTCACCATTAAGTGGTCTACTTATGAAGGAAATCAGTATGGAGAAGAATTAAAAAAGCAAGTATTAAAGGATTGGGGAAAGCTTGGAATAGATGTAACGGTTGAGAAAAAAACTTTTGAAAATCTAGTCAATCAAGTATATGAAAATCAGGATTTCGAAATGTATAACATGTGTTGGAGGCTAAACTGCAGTCAGGATCCGTTAATCATATTTTCTAAGGAAGAGAGCGAAAAAGGAGGTAATAATGCGGTAGGGTGGATAAATGAAAAAAGTGATATTTTAATTAAAAAAGCCTTTAAAGAAAAAGATGATAATAAGAAAAAAAATATTTATAAAGAGTTGGCTAAAATTATAAAGGAGGAAGTACCCTATATTTTTTTAAATAATGGTATGGAGGCCTGGGTGGTGAATGAAAGAGTTAAAGGATTAACAGAAGCAGAGTATAAGGATTGGGTTGAGGATTTGTACAATATACAGCTAAAAAGCGATATATAAAGGTAAAAATTATGTTAGAAATAGATATAAAATATATAAAGAAACTTGATTTAAATTGCAGAATAAAATAAAATTTGTATGTAGGGTTTTTATGCCAAGTTAAAAATTACAATATTTTGATAAAAGCTTAACATGGTTTTTATATATAGCATAATTACTCATTATAAAACAATGTTTAGGAGGAATTTTTATGACAAAAGGAATAACCTTAGATTTGTCTAAATTAAGCCCATATGTAAAAGAACACGAAGTATCTTATATGAAGGAGCTTGTTACAAGCGCTCATAACCAATTAATTAATAAAAACGGTGCAGGTAATGACTATTTAGGATGGTTAGATTTGCCTGTTGACTATGATAAGGGAGAGTTTGCTCGTATAAAGAAAGCAGCTGAAAAAATAAGAAGCAACTCCGATGCTTTAATAGTAATAGGAATCGGTGGTTCTTATCTTGGAGCAAGAGCTGCTATAGAAATGTTAAATCACAGCTTCTATAACACTCTTTCAAAGGAAGCAAGAAAATCACCTTTAATATTCTATGTTGGAAATAATATCAGTTCTACATACATGGCTGAATTATTAGAAGCTGTAGAAGGTATGGATCTATCAGTTAATGTAATATCAAAATCAGGTACTACTACTGAACCAGCTATAGCTTTCAGAATATTTAAGGATTACTTAGAAAAGAAATATGGAAAAGACGGTGCAAAGGAAAGAATATTTGCAACTACAGATAAGTCAAAGGGAGCCTTAAAAACTTTAGCTGATGCTGAAGGCTATGAAACCTTTGTAATTCCTGACGATGTAGGAGGAAGATATTCTGTACTTACAGCAGTAGGTCTTTTACCAATAGCAGCAAGCGGTGTAGATATAGATGCAATGATGAAGGGTGCAGCAGATGCAAGAGAAGCATATTCCAATAATGATATAGAAAATAATGATGCTTACAGATATGCTGCAGCAAGAAATGTGCTTTATAACAAGGGTAAAGTAGCAGAAATACTTGTAAACTATGAGCCAAAGCTTCATTATTTCGCTGAATGGTGGAAGCAGCTTTATGGAGAAAGTGAAGGAAAGGACAACAAAGGGCTTTTACCTGCAGCAGTAGACTTCTCTACAGATCTTCACTCCATGGGACAATATATACAAGAAGGAAGAAGAACTATATTTGAAACTGTAATAAATGTTGAAAATCCAACTAAAGCTGTGACTATAGAAGAAAGCAAGGAAAATGTAGATGGACTTAACTTCTTAGCTGGAAAGACTATGGATTTTGTAAACAAGAAAGCCTTCCAGGGAACACTTCTTGCTCATAATGATGGAGAAGTTCCTAATATAGTTGTAAATGTTCCAGAATTAACTCCATATTATTTTGGATACATGGTTTACTTCTTCGAAAAAGCTTGCGGAATCAGCGGATATCTTCTTGGAATAAATCCATTTGATCAACCAGGAGTTGAAGCTTACAAGAAAAATATGTTTGCTTTACTTGGAAAGCCAGGCTACGAAGCTATGAAAGCTGAGCTTGAAAGCAGACTATAATATATGAAAATTATAGTTGACGGAGATGGCTGCGCAGGAAGAGATATCATTGAAGAAGAAGCTAAGGCCTCAGATATAGGGCTTATAATATATTGTGATATAAATCATTTTATTTCCAGCGATTATGCTGAGGTTAAGATAATTGACAGCGGATTTCAAAGTGTGGATATGGCTGTAGTTAATAGCTGCAAGGAAGGAGATATAGTAGTGTCTCAAGACTATGGAGTTGCTGCTATGACTCTTTCTAAAAAAGCCATGTGCTTAAGTCCTTCCGGATATATATATGATAATGACAATATAGATAGACTTCTTATGGAAAGACATATAAAAAGCAAAATAAGGCGAGGCGGGGGCAAAACTTCAAATCCTAGGAAGAGAACTTATGAGGATGATGATAGACTCAGATTTAATTTAAGAAAATTAATAAGCAAAGCTACCCAAAAATAAAGAAGCGGATTATCGCTTCTTTATTTTTGTTTCTGTTTTAAATCAGTGTTGATTTTTACACTGATTTAAAACATCACTTTAGTTTTTATATAAAATTTTAAGAGATGATGCTTCGCAGTTTATGGTGTCAGAATTTATACTATTTAATATATCTAATCCAGAATTTAATTTGTCAGCTACAGTATTCCAATTGCCCAAAGGAACTTTAAGGTCAATATTACTTTTGGAGGAATTGTATATAACAACTATGTTTCTCCAGGTTTCTCCTTCTACGTCACTTATCATAAAACCTATGGAGTGAGAAGGAGAAGATAAAAATTCAATATGTTTTTTTATTAAATCACTGGTAGGCAGTCTGAAAGCTCTATGTTTCTTCCTTATAGAAATAAGGCCTTTAACATATTGAAAAACATCTGCAAATTCATATTTTCTGTTCCAATCAATTCTGTTTATTATGTCCGTAGCATTATAACTGTTGCTTATTCCATTTTTGGTTCTGCAAAATTCAGAACCTGAATTAAAAAAGGGTACGCCTTGGCAGGTTAAAATTATGCCTAAAGAAAGCTTTTGCATATCTTTTATAGCAGCTTCATCATTTTTAGGACAGCTTATGCGCAGCTTATCCCAAAGAGTTAAATCATCATGGCAGCTCACATAATTTATGCTGTGATTCGGTGAAGAAAAAAGCTGTGAAAATTCTGGTATATCTGTACTCCATGCCATTACACAATTTTTAATTGAAGTTTCTACATTCTCTTTTCCGTTTACAAAGCCTGTCTCGTTTTTTATAAAGGTACTTCCCTTTAATAAATCTCTTGTTTTATCATTAAAAAATCCTATACCCTCTAATTTTGAAGAATTAGCTATACTGCCTTTTTTATCCTCCGGAAGATTGGTGTTTAAAGACCAGCCTTCACCATAAAGCAGTATATTTTTATTTAAAGAGGTAAATTCTTTTTTAATAAGGCTTAAGGTGTCTGTATCTATAATTCCCATAAGGTCAAATCTAAAACCATCTACATGATATTCTTCGGTCCAATACTTTAAAGAGTCAATTATAAATTTTCTTACCATGCTTCTTTCCGAAGCTATATCATTTCCGCAGCCGCTGCCGTTACACATACTATAATCTTCATTAGTTCTGAAGTAATAACCGGGAAAGATTTTTTCTAAATTGCTAGTTTCATATTTATATATATGATTAAAGACCACATCCATTATTACTCCTATTCCATGCCTATGAAGAGTGAAAACTAATTTTTTTAGGTCATGTACTCTGCAGGCAGGTACATAGGCTTTAGAGGCGTAGCTTCCTTCAGGTACATTGTAATTCTGAGGATCATATCCCCAGTTGTATTTATATGGCATTAGTTCGTCGACGGATTCAAAGGAAAAATCGAAAACAGGCATAAGCTGCAGGTGAGTTACTCCTAATTCTAAAATGTGATTAAGACCAGTAGAAACTCCCTTTGAAGAATGGGTGTTTTCTTGAGTTAAACCTAAAAATTTGCCTTTGTATTTTATGCCGCTGTCAGGATGGGAAGAAATATCTCTAATACTAGTTTCATAAATAATAGCATCTGTATAGTTAGTGGGATTAGTGTAAGAATCCTTAGAAAACCCAAGAGGATTAGCTTCTGAGAGCTTAAGTATAGCTCCTATTTTACCATTAATTCCGCAGGCTGTTGCATAAGGATCTACAACTTCATGGGATACGCCGTAAACCACAACCTCATAGTTATAAAAATTACCTTTAACATTTCCAAATATGTTAGCTTCCCAAACACCTTTAGAGAGGGCTTGCATAGATAGCTTCCAAAGTACTTTATAATTATTATTTTTATCTTCTTCATATATTATTATATTTACAGCTGTAGCAGCAGGAGCCCAAAGTCTGAATATGCTGTGCTCCTGAGAATATATGGAACCTAATTTTGTATCAGTATAATATTTTTTATTAAATTCTTCACAGGAATATAATTTCGAATAATTCACTTTTATTTTCATTTGATCATAAAGCATATAGGTTATGTATTTTATGTTTATTTCATTTTCAAGCTCTATATAAAAGTCAGCATTAATTTTTTTTATTTTTTTAACAGGTATTGATGTTTCTCCATTCATTACGATAATATTTTTATAATTAAATGCTTCAATGCTGTCAACACGAACATGAATTGTGGTAAAATTAAGTAATGAATACTTCACAAAATTCATAATATTTATTCCTCCCAGTAAATAATTACATAATAATATTATATCATACAAAAATAAAAGGGTTATAATTACAAAAATAATAAAAATTTATATATTATTAATTTCTTAATCCGAAGTAAGAAAAAAATATTAAGTTTATATTTAAACAAATGACAAAATTATGGAAAATATAGTATAATATTATAGTGTGAAATTTATTTTTATAAACTTAAATAGGTGGTGTGCTGTAAAATGAGAGAAGAAGATATTGTATTTAGTGTACCTAGTCCGGCTGCTAAGGGCAGCAGCATAGATATAAAAATTAATAAATTTGATGGCGAAAAATATATGTATAAATTTATTGTTGGTTATGATGGTGTTTGGGATACTATAAAAGATTTCAGCGAAGATGATACAGCCACATGGACACCAGAGCAAGAGGGAAAATACATAATAATGTTTCAGGCTAAAGCATTGGAAAGCTTAAAACCCTTTGATCATGTCGTAAGAATAGATTATGTCATAGGGAAAATTGAAGAAAAGATAATAGATGATGTTTTAATAGATAAAAATGAATTAAAAATTGGAGATAAAATAAAACTTGAGGTTATTACAAATAAGATTCCTGTGGTCTATAAGTATTGGATGAAAAAAGAAGATAAATGGCTGCTTATTAAAGATTACAGCGCAGAAAATACTCTAACTCTCACAGTAAATAATGCGGGAAAACAGGAAATTATGGTAGAATGCAGACAGCTTGATTCTAAAAATAATTTTGATGATTACAGAAAAATAGATTTTGAGGTTTCACCAATAGGAGAAATATCGATAACGGACTTTAAATGCTTAAGCAATGAAATGCTGGTGGACGAAGAATTGGTATTTCAGGTAGATGCCAAATATGATGAAGAAAGAATGGTCTTATATAAATTTATAAAGATAAATGAAGAGGGAAGAGTAGAGTGTCTTCAGGATTATTCTAACAGAAGAATAGTTAGCTACTGTGAAAAAAGGCCTGGAAGATATAAGCTTCTTTGCATGGTTAAGGACATGTATTCTAAAGATCAGTATGATGACAGAGCTGTTTTAGATTATGGTGTTAAACTATACAACCCCATTGAAATTCAGAGCTTTACCACAGATTTAATGTCTCCTCAGATATGTGACAGCAATATACAGTTTAAAGCGGTAGTAAAGGGAGGAAGAAACTTATTATATAGATATATAATAGAAGGAGAAACTACAGAAGATTCAGGGTACATAAGTTATAATTATTACAGCTGGAGTCCTAAAAAACATGGAAATTATAAGATAACCTTATGGGTTAAGGATGAAAGCTTTGAGGGAAAATATGAACAGCAGGCTTTGGTGGAATATGTGATCGATCAATACAGTGCTAATATGGTGAAGATTTCAGAAGTACTCATGAGCAAGGAAAGTGACATACTTGTAGGAGAAGAAGTAAATATTAAAGTAATAGCTACAGGAGGAATAAATCTAAGATATGCTTTTATTCTTTCTAAAAACGGCAAAGAGATCGAAACTGTAAAATACGGTATATGTAACTGGGTTAATATAGTACCTGAAGAAGAGGGACACTATGAACTGGATATAAGAGTAAAGGATAAATATTCTAATAAGGAATATGATGTCCACGAAATACAGCACATTGACGTAAAAGCGTACATTCCAGCCAATATTGATTACATACTTATGCCTTCTAAAGAAAACTTTTTAGTGGGAGATAATATAAAATTTGATACTATAACTAGGAAAACTCAAAATGTACTTATGAGATATATTTTGAAAATAAATGGACATTTAGTAGAAGATACTGATTTTGTTCAAAGCAAGAAATATTTTCTTCAGCCTAAATGCAGCGGGGTTTATACCTTGGAAATAATGGCTAAAGCTAAAAATAGCAGTGCTATATTTGACGATAAGCGGGTAGTAAAACTTGAAATTAAAGAGGCAATGCCAATATCTAATACTAAGATATTGTGGGATAAGATAGATATAACTCTAAACGAACCAGTTATGTTTTCAATTACTTGTGAAGGTGGAAAAGATGTGTGCTATGAATTTTATCTTATGGAGCAGGCACAATGGAATTTAGTTCAGAGTTACAGCAAGATGAATTATTATTCTTTTGTACCTTATAGAAAAGGAAACTATAAGATATTGGCGCTAGTAAAAAGCTCTTATAATAAAACAGCTTATGAAGATTATGATATAATGGAGTTCAATGCAAATTAACATAATTAAGGGGAGTGTAAATGGAAAGATTAGATAAAGTACTTTCAAATTTGGGTTATGGCAGCAGGAAAGAAATAAAGGCCATGGTAAAAAATAAAATGATTAAGGTTGACGGAGAAATAGCTAGAGACAGCGGCATGTCTATTGATCCTGAGAAATGTATTTTGTATGTAGGAGAAGAAGAGGTCAAATATAAGAGATATATTTACCTTATGATGAATAAGCCAAGCGGAGTTATTTCTGCAACCTATGATCCGAGAGATAAGACAGTAATAGATTTATTAAAAATTGAGCATGCTGTTTTCAATCCTTTTCCTGTGGGGAGACTGGATAAGGATACAGTAGGTCTTTTATTGCTTACTAATGATGGAGAGCTAAATCATAAGCTGATTTCACCTAAATGGCATGTTGATAAAGTATACTACGCTGAAATAGATGGAGTAGTTACTGAAGAGGATATTAAATATTTCTATAAAGGTGTAACCTTGGATGATGGATACAAGTGCCTTCCTGGAAAGCTTAAAATATTAAAAACTTACGAGCAAACTTCAAAGGTTTTAGTTACCATCCAAGAAGGAAAATTTCATCAGGTAAAGAGAATGTTTCAGAGCGTAAATAAGACTGTAACTTTCCTTAGAAGAATATCCTTTGGACCTCTTAATTTAGATGAAAGCCTTAAAGAAGGTGAATATAGAGAACTTACAGACAGAGAAGTAGATATGCTAAAGAGCGGCAAAAATGAAATTAATATAATGTAATCGTTGCAATATGAAATATTTATATCATTATATATTAAAAAATACAATATTTTCTGCAAAAAAATATTGAGTTTTTTGTTTTATTTGTATATAATTAATTTTGCAAGGATAAATAAGAGGAAATAGCCCCCTTTTTATTTATAATGCTAACACAACCTAGCCCCAAGGGTTGTGTTTTTTGTTACCCTAAAATTAAATATATATTGAGAACAAATTTAATATGTTATATAATACTTTAAAGAGCTAAAGTACAAAAGGGATAATATTTGATGGAGGAGTATAATGGAAGAGTATATTTCCAAACTTAAAAGTGAAGATATGGATTTTCTTTTTGAAGCTATATTAGAATTAAAAACAAAAGAGGAATGTTATAAGTTTTTTGAAGATATATGCACCGTGAACGAAATTAAAGCTTTAGAACAAAGACTGCAAGTTGCAAAAATGTTGAAGCAGCACAAAACCTATAATGAAATAGCCGCTATAACTGGTGCAAGTACAGCTACCATAAGCAGAGTAAATAGAAGCTTGAATTATGGCAGTGATGGATATAATCTTATATTTGATAGAATTAATTGGAAAGAATAGATATAAAATTTTTATATTAAACCTGTCTAATAAAGCAGAGCGATATGTTTTATTAGGCAGGTTTTATTTTTTGCTATATTTTATTATATGAAAACTACTTAACAAAATATTAACAATAAAACATGTAGTTTTAAAAACTATGTGTTGATATTATGATGATTACGTAGTAATATATATATATGATGATAACTGTTATACATATTCGTATAAATATGATAGAATTATTTTATAAGTATTTTTACAGTATATATAAAATAATTAAAAGTTGGTGATAATATGGATATGAATAAATTAGAAGATATGCTTAAAGGACTCAACATAGGTGAAAACATAACTTTGGAAGAGCTTCCTAAAATAGATTTATACATGGATCAGGTAATACAGATTTTTGAAGGAAAATTCAGTGACTCCATAAGGAATGAAGAAGAGAAAATACTTACTAAAACTATGATAAATAATTATGCTAAAAACAATCTCATGATACCTATAAAGAATAAAAAATATTCTCTGGAGCATTTAATACTTATAAGCATTATTTATCAATTAAAAGGAGCACTTTCAATAAATGATATAAAAAATTTACTTACTCCAATAAACGATATGCTTGAAAAGGATAAATCATTTTCAATAAAAGAGCTGTATTCTTCCTATTTAAACTTATTTAATCAGCAGGTTAAGGAATTTAGCGAAGATATTATGAGCAAGGCTAAGGATGTAGAAGAAGAATTAAAGGACAAGGATTCTTTAAAAAGTGATTTTACGGAAAAGTTTTTGCTTATAACCTCCTTTATCACTATGAGCAATTTTTATAGAAGAATCGCAGAAAAAATAATTGATGATGTTACTTCATCAGGTGATAAATAAAATATTATAGAGGGTGATGTATATGAGTGAAAAAAATTACAATTTTATGGTTTATGGTGATTCAATAACTAAAGGAATAGTGTATGACCCTGAAAAGAGCAGATATGTTACTCTAAAGGATAATTTCACAAGTTTAGTGGAACAGCATGTAAAGGCTAATATACAGAACGCTGGTAAGTTTGGAAATACTATTTTGAGAGCCTTCAATAGAATGAATAACGAAATAATAAGAAAAAATCCTGATTTGGTGCTTTTGGAATTTGGAGGTAATGACTGTGATTTTGATTGGACTGAAATAGCACTTAATCCAGAAGCTGAACATAAACCTAAGACCGATATAAATTTATTTTCTAAGACACTTACTGAGATGATAGCAACTTTAAAAGATAATAAAATATTACCCATGCTTATGACACTGCCTCCTTTGGATTCGGAAAAATATTTTAAGTGGGTTACTAAGGGTAATGAGGCTGCAGAGAAAAATGTGCTAAAATGGATGGGAAATAATATAGATACAATATATTATTGGCATCAAAAATATAGCGAGGCAATAACTAATGTGGCTAAAGATACTAAAACCTTACTTATTGATGTGAGAAATAGTTTTGTAAATAACGATGACTATAAAAAATATATATGTGTAGATGGCATACATCCTAATGTGAATGGACACAAATTTATGGCTAATGTTATATTAAATTATATAAAAAATAATTATAAATTCTTAATAGACGGCACCAGCAATGTAACTGCTTTAAGTAAAATTTAAAAATATTTTGTTTGCTGCTATAAAATAGCTGTAGTTTCTCTATATATTTACGATAAATTTAATAATATATTAGGATAAATTTATTGTAATATGTCGGGGGGACGATACTATGGCAGTGGAAAATGAAATAATAGAATCTATGGCAAAATTGCTTACCTATTTACCGAAGTTATTTGAAGATGAGATTTCTTTAGCTGTAACAGATAAGCATAAGTATGTAAAAATAGCATTATGTGACGCTTTACCTTTAAATATACAGGAAGGTGAAGAAATTCCTGAAGGAGGGGCGGCCTTTAAAGCTCTTAAATCAGGAGAAAATACAATTACAAATGTGGATGCGTCAGTGTATGGAGTTGAATTTAAATCCTATGCAGTTCCATTGAAGCACAATGGAGAAGTAGTAGGACTTTTGCTTGCAGCAAAAAGCTTAGGAAGTAGAAAAAGGGTAACTGAATTATCAGATAAAATAGCAACAGCTTTGCAGCAAATATCTGATACAGTACAAAGTCTGACTCAGGGAATTAATTCAGCAGTAAGTGCCAATGAAAACATATTATACGAAGTAGAGCAAGCAAATGAAAATGCAAAGGGCACAGATTCCGTATTGAAGCTAGTACAAAATGTATCCAGTCAAACTAATTTGTTAGGACTGAATGCTGCGATTGAAGCCGCTAGAGCAGGAGAAATGGGGAAAGGCTTCAGTGTAGTTGCAGGTGAAATTAGAAAACTTGCAGGGACCAGCAGTGAATCAATTAAAAAAATTGATTCTGTATTGGAAAGCATTCAAGCATCTGTAGAAAAAATAGCAGAAAAAGTTAAAGAATCCAGCGAAGTTTTTGAAGAGCAAGCCGCTTCTTTTGAAGAGATAGTCACAGCAGTAAAGGACATAACTGATATGGCTAGGCAGCTTGATGAATTATCAAAACAGCTATAAAAGAATACGACACTCATATTATTCAATAGAAAATTATGATATAATAAAACAGAATAAAAATATAGTTAAAAGAGGAATGTTTATTCCTCTTTTAACGTTTGTACAAAATTATGATTGGGTGATGATATGATAACTGATGCCATGAAAAAAGAATTTTGCAGCTTGAGGGATTCAATAATAGAAAGGCAATATGCTCGTTTAAATAAAGAACAAAGGGAAGCTGTTTTAGCTGTTAGAGGGCCAGTATTAATTTTGGCTGGAGCAGGTTCTGGAAAAACTACTGTGCTTGTGAACAGAATTTCAAATATGCTAAACTTTGGAGATGCTTATAAAAGCAAATTTTTTCCAGAAGATTTTTCTGAAAGTGATATAGAAGCAATGAAAGCTTGGCTAACTTTATTTGATAAAAATAAAGAAGAAAAGCTTTCCGAAGAGGTTAGGGAGATTGTATCCACCAGAGGTATATATCCTTCACAGATACTTGCTATAACCTTCACCAATAAGGCCGCTCAAGAAATGAAGGAAAGGGTTAGAAGAATAGTTGGAGATGAGGCAAATAATATGTGGATATCAACTTTTCACTCTTCCTGCGTTAGAATCTTGAGACGAGAAATAGATAAGATTGGATATAAGAAAGATTTTACTATATATGATAGCTATGATCAGAAGACCTTAATCAGGCAGTGCATGAAGGAATTGCAGATAAATGATAAGGATATAGCAGAAGCAGAAATTCTAGGAAAGATAGGTAAAGCCAAGGATAATCTTATCACTCCAGAGAAGTTTAAAGCTGAAAATCAATATAATTTTAGAGAGAACAAAATTGCTGAGCTTTATTTGCTTTATCAAAAAAGGCTTAGGAGCAATAATGCCTTGGATTTTGATGACATCATATTTAAAACAGTAGAGTTATTTAAAAATAATCCAGAAGTCCTTGAATTCTATCAAAGAAAATTTAAATACGTGATGATTGATGAGTATCAGGATACTAATAAATGCCAATATGAATTCGCTCATTTACTTTCACAAAATCATAATAATATATGCGTTGTTGGAGACGATGACCAGTGTATATACGAATTTAGAGGCGCTGATATAAGAAATATATTAGATTTTGAGAAGGACTATCCTAATGCTAAGGTAGTTAAGCTGGAGCAAAATTACAGATCTAAATCCAACATATTAAATGCTGCAAATAGCGTGATAAGATACAATACTGAACGTAAGGATAAAGTTCTTAGAAGTGAAAGCGAAGCTGGAGAAAAAATTAAGGTATATAGAGCTTCCTCGGACATAGAAGAAGGAGAATTCGTTTCCTCTGAAATAAAGAGACTTATGGATGAAGATGGCAGAAGCTTTAACGATTTTGCTATATTATATAGGACTAATGCCCAGTCTAGAATATTTGAAGAAATATTTGTAAGAAAGGGCATTCCATACAGACTTATAGGCGGATTAAAATTCTATGATAGAAAAGAAATAAAAGATATAATGGCATATCTTAAGGTTCTTAATAATCCTGATGATAATGTAAGTCTGCAGAGAATAGTAAATGTTCCAAAGAGGAGCATAGGAGATACCACAGTAGAAAAGCTCTTAGGCCAAGCGAATGATATGGAAGAGAGCCTCTACAATGTAATGTTGGATTCCGAGGTAATGACCAATATTGCTGCTAGGACTATTAACTCAATAAATAAATTTACTGAAATCATGGAAAATCTTATGAATATGAAATATCAAGTATCTGTTTCCCAGCTTATAGAGACGCTGTTAGAGGATACTGGATATATGGAGCAGCTTAAAAAATCTACGGATATTGAGGAAAAATCAAGAATTGAAAATATAGAGCAGTTAGTTTCGGAAGCAGCAGAATTTGAAAATAGCAGTGAAGACAAATCCCTTTCTGCATTCTTGGAGAAGGTTTCTCTAGTGGCAGATGTGGATAATTACGATGAAAATGCGGAAACAGTGGTATTGATGACTGTTCATAGTGCTAAGGGCTTAGAGTTTCCAGTGGTATTTATGGTAGGTATGGAAAATGGTATTTTTCCAGGTATGGCTTCCTTTAACAGCAATCATGAAATGGAAGAATCCAGAAGGCTTTGCTATGTTGGTATAACGAGAGCTAAAGAAAAGCTTTATATGACCTCTGCCGGCATAAGAAGAGTATTTGGAAGAACCACAGCCTATGAGCCTTCCGATTTTCTTTCTGAAATATCCGCTGATTTACTGGAAAACTTGAATAGAAGGCAGCCTTCAAGAAATATTAACTTTAGAGGAAATAATTATGCTAATGATAATCCTCATTCTCTTAGAAATAGTTATTCTGAGAAGGAAAGTGTAGATTCCATAACAAATAAGCTTGAATATATGATGAAGCAAAGCAGCAGTCAGAGCAGTCCCCAAGCCCTTACTGAGCAGGATGCTACTTTAGGAAAAAAGGTTAAGCATGCTAAATTTGGCGTGGGAACAATAATAAGCGCCAAGAAAGAAAATGGAGATGTAAAACTTACCATAGCTTTTGACAGCATGGGAATAAAAAATTTTATTTTAAGCATGACTCCGCTTGAATTAATATAGTCGAGGTGATATTTAAAATGGAAGAAAAAATAGCTAGGATGGAAAAGCTTGTTAAAGAGCTTAATGAATCTGCCTACAATTATTATGTATTAAGTAATCCTCAAGTTTCAGATAGTGAATATGATGAAAAGTATTATGAGCTGGTGGAATTAGAAAAAGAAACTGGTAAGGTTTTGCCTAACTCTCCTACCACAAGAGTAGGAGATGTAATCCTTCCAGAATTCCAAAAGCATACTCATAAAGGCAGGCTATTAAGCTTAGATAAAGCTCAGTCTGTGGAAGCCTTAAGAGAATGGCATGAGAAAAATGTGAAATTTATTAAGGATTATAACGAAGATCATCAGGATAAACTGCCTGATATAAGATATGTGATAACTAAGAAGTTTGATGGACTTACAATCAATTGTACTTATGATGAAAGAGGGCTATTGATAACTGGTGCTACCAGAGGTACTGGCGAGATAGGTGAGGATGTGACAGCTCAGGCTAAAACAATAAAATCCATACCTCTTCAAATCAATTATGATAGAGTTATGGAGGTGCACGGTGAAGTTATAATGACAAAGGAAGCCTTTGAAAATTATAATAAGACAGCTCAGGTACCTTTAAAAAACTTAAGAAACGGAGCAGCAGGTGCCCTAAGAAATTTGAATGTTAAAGAGACTGCCAGAAGAAATTTATCAGCATTTTTTTATGATGTAGGGTATAATGAGGGTAAGCCCTTTGAAAGCTATGTAGAAATGATGGAATTCATAAAGAATATGGGGCTTGCTGTAGATGAATATCTTAAGATCTGTTCTACTATAGAAGAAATAGAAAAAGAAATAGATTATATTGGAAGCATCAGGGCAGAGCTTAATTATGATATAGATGGTATAGTTATCGCTATAGATGATATTAGAACTAGAGAGCTTATGGGAAATACTATAAAATTCCCTAAATGGGCAATAGCTTACAAGTATGAAGCTTTAGAAGTAACTACCAAGCTTATTTCTGTAGAATGGAATGTGGGAAGAAGCGGAAGAGTATCTCCAACAGCAATATTGGAACCAGTGGAGCTTGGAGGAGTAACTGTAAAACGAGCTACCTTAAATAATATGGATGATATAAACAGAAAAAAGGTTAGAATAGGGGCTAGCGTATTCGTAAGGAGATCTAACGATGTTATTCCAGAAATAATGGGAGTGGTGGATACTACCTTGGAGGGAAGCCAAGAGATAAAACCGCCAGAAACTTGTCCGTATTGTGGAAGTAAGGTAATACAGGACGGAGTACACTATTTCTGCGAAAATACATTATCCTGCAGACCTCAGATGGTAAAAAGCATCGTGCATTTTGCAAGCCGAGAAGCTATGAATATAGAAGGCTTCAGCGAAAAAACTGCTGAGCAGCTTTTCGAAAAATTAGATATTAAATCCATATCTGACTTATATAGGATTAATAAAGAGCAGCTTCTTACCTTGGATAAATTTGCAGATAAAAAGGCACAGAATCTTATAGATTCTATTGAAAAAAGTAAAAGCTGCGATCTCGCATCCTTTATATATTCTCTCGGCATACCTAATGTTGGGAAGAAGACTTCTAGAGATTTAGTTATGAAATTTAAAAATTTAGATAGTATTCTTCATGCTGGCATTGAAGAATTGGTGTCTGTGTCAGATATAGGTGAAATCGTAGCTGGCAGTGTGATAAAATTCTTTTCACAAGAGAGCATATTGAAAAGCATAGAGGAACTTATTAGTTTAGGGGTAAAGCCTTACTATGAAGAGGAGGAAGTTTTTGAAAATATTTTTCAGGATAAAACTGTAGTAGTTACAGGAAGCCTTAATAATTACAGCAGAACAGAGATTAAAGAAAAACTGGAAGCTTTGGGAGCTAAGGTTTCTGGCAGTGTAAGCAAAAAAACAGATTATGTTATTGTAGGCGAAGATCCTGGCTCAAAGTACCAAAAAGCCTTAGATTTAGGAGTTAAAATATTAAGCGAAGAAGAATTTAAAGAAATGCTTGATGAATGAAATCTATGATTCATGTATAATCTTAGGAGGAGAAAAATGAAAAAAGTTATAAACTGCTTTTCCTGGGTGTTTGTGGGTGTGACTATAATAGTTTCTATTATAACTCAGGTTTTGGCCTATAATTTAAATGGAGTATTATATGCGGTGCCAGTATTTAAAATGTTTAATGATTCCAATGAAGTTGTCTATAAACCCATGCAGCTATGCATATTCATTACCATGACTTTATGGGGAATAAGGATGTTCATATCAGAAAAAGATAAAAGAAACCTAATTTATGGTATCATATGTATAGCTTTTGCAATTGGAGCACTTATATTTTACTCACAAAAAGATATATGGTAATGTATTGAAAGGTTATTTATAGACTGGTATTATTTCATTATAAGAATTTTTATTAGTCTATGAATGAAAACTTAAGGCTAAATTTTTGAAAGGTGTGATAAAATGTCCGTTTCTAAAAAGGATGTAGAATATGTGGCAGAGCTTGCTAGACTAAGTTTTTCTGAGGAGGAAAAAGAAGGATTAATTCATGATTTAAATAGCATACTTGGATATGTTGAAAAACTTAATGAGTTGGATACGGAGAACACTCCTATTATAGTAAATCCTTACTATGTAGAAAACAAATTCAGAGAAGATGAAGTTCTAGAATCTATGCCTCTTGAAGACGTGCTTGTAAATTCTCCTAAGAACTTAGAAGAATATGTATTGGTACCTAAGGTAATAGAATAATACTCTGATAGGAAGGTTATGGAGGTAAGAATATGGAACTAAATAAGCTTAAAGCTCATGAACTTAAGGAGTTAATTGCAAAAAAAGAAGTAAAGGTTGAAGAAGTTACAAAAAGCTTTTTAGGAAGAATAGATGGCGTAGATGAAAAAATAGGAGCATTTTTGTATACTGCAAAGGATGAGGCTTTAGATGAAGCTAGAAAATTGGATGCAAAGCTTGCTTCAGGAGAAAATTTAGGAATATTAGGGGGAGTACCCGTAGCTGTTAAGGATAATATAAATGTAAAAGGAATGCAATGCACCTGTGCTTCAAATATATTAAAAGGCTATACCGCTCCTTATGATGCTACAGTAACTGAAAAGTTAAAGCAGGAAAACGGAGTAATCCTAGGTAAAGTAAACATGGATGAATTTGCTATGGGATCTTCTAACGAAAATAGCGGGGTTAAGCCTGCTAAAAATCCTTGGGATTTAGAGAGGGTTCCTGGAGGTTCTTCTGGTGGTTCAGCAGCAGCAGTAGCAGCTTTTGAAACACCTCTTGCCCTTGGGACTGAGACTGGTGGTTCAGTAAGACAACCGGCATCCCTATGTGGAATAGTAGGACTTAAGCCTACCTATGGAAGAGTTTCAAGATCAGGAGTAGTAGCTTTTGGATCTACCTTGGATCAGGTTGGAACCATGGGAAGAGATGTAGAGGACTGTGCACTAATAACTCAAGCTATAGCAGGCCTTGACAGTAAGGATTTTACTACAGTAGACACTCCAGTACAGGATTATACTAAGAGTCTTACTAAGGATTTGAGAGGAAAGAGAATTGGAATACCAAAGGAATTTTTCTCTGAAGGCTTGGAGGCTAATATTAGAAAATGTGTTGAAGATGCGGTTAAAGTGCTTAAAGATAATGGTGCTGAGGTAAAGGAATGTTCACTTCCTCTTGCGGATTATTCATTAGCAGCCTATTACATAATATCCAGCGCTGAAGCATCATCAAATTTAGCTAGATTTGATGGTATAAGATATGGATATAGATCTGAAAATTTTGAGGATTTGACAGATTTATATTTCAAATCCAGAAGTGAAGGTTTTGGCAAGGAAGTTAAAAGAAGAATAATGCTCGGTACATATGTGCTATCTGCAGGTTATTATGATGCTTATTACAAAAAAGCATTAAAGGTTAGAAAGCTTATTAAAGATGATTTCCAAAGAGTATTTAAGGAATTTGATGCAATAGTATCACCAACTTCTCCAAGTACTGCCTTTAAGCTGGGAGAGAAAGTATCAGATGTGCTTTCCATGTATTTATCCGATATATATACAGTACCTGTAAATATAGCAGGTATACCAGCTATATCAGTTCCTTGCGGTACGGCTAATGGTCTTCCTGTTGGACTTCAGATAATGGGAAATTACTTTAGAGAAGATGTTTTATTTAATATGGCCTACAGTTATGAGCAATCTACAGATTGGCATAAGATGAGCCCAGAAATTTAGTAGGGAAGGAAGATTACGATGGATTTTGAAACAGTCATAGGTCTAGAAGTACACGTGGAGCTTTCTACTAAGACCAAGATATATTGCGGATGTACCACAGAATTTGGAGGAAAGGCTAATACCCACGTATGCCCTATATGTATGGCACTTCCAGGTTCACTGCCACAGCTTAACAAAGCGGTAGTTGAATATGCTATGAGAGCAGGGTTAGCTTTAAATTGCGGAATAAATCAGGTTTGTAGAATGGACAGAAAAAATTATTTCTATCCAGATTCACCTAAAAATTATCAAATAACACAGGACGAAATTCCAATATGCAAAGATGGATACATAGATATAGAATTAGAGGATGAGTCAGCAAAGAGAATCAGAATACAGAGAATACATATGGAAGAGGATGCTGGAAAGCTTCTGCATACTGGCGCAGGAACTATGGTAGATTTTAATAGAGCTGGAGTGCCTCTTATAGAGATAGTTTCACATCCTGATATGAGAAGTCCACAGGAGGCTTCAGCTTATCTTACAAAGCTGAAAAGCATCTTGTCCTGCGTAGGAGTTTCTGACTGTAAGATGGAGGAAGGATCTCTAAGATGCGACGCTAACGTATCTGTTAGACCAAAGGGTAGCGATAAATTAGGAGCTAGAACAGAGATAAAGAACATGAACTCCTTTAAGGCTTTAGAAAAAGCTATAGCTTATGAATTCAATAGACAGGTAGAGGCTGTGACTAAAGGAGAAAAGCTTACTGTAGAGACTAGAAGATGGGATGAAGCTAAGGAAGAAACTATAGTTATGAGAAGCAAAGAAATGGCTAATGATTATAGATACTTCCCAGAAGGAGATTTAGTAACCATAAACATTCCAGATGAGTGGGTAGAAAATGTAAAAAATTCTATACCAGAACTTCCATATCAAATGGCAGAAAGATTTATTTCTGAGTACGGAATACCTAAATATGATGCTAAAGTGCTCACTTTATCAGTAGCTATGGCTCAGTATTTTGATGAAGCTGCTAAGCTTAGCGGTGATGCAAAGGCTGCTTCTAACTGGCTTATGGGTGATATATCCAGACTTTTAAATGAAAAAGTTATTGGAATAGAAGAAATAAAATTCACACCTGCTCAATTGTCAGAGCTTATAAAGCTTATAAGTTCAGGTAAGATATCAAACGCTATAGGTAAAAAAGTTATAGAAGATATGTTTGAGACAGGTAAGTCACCTGAAGCTATAGTTGAAGAAAAGGGATTAATTCAGAATAATGATGAAGGTGCAATACTTGAAGTGGTAAATAAGGTGATTGATGCAAACCCTGATTCTGTAGAAGCTTTCAAGAACGGAAAGACAAGAATTGCTGGATTCCTTGTAGGTCTTATAATGAAGGAGACAAAGGGTAAGGCAAATCCTCAGATAGTTAATAAACTAGTGTCAGAGGAACTTCAGAAAAGATAATATATTGATTAAAAATAAAAAAGTTATTCCATGTGAATAACTTTTTTATTTTGATTTTCATCTTCATCATCATTTTCGCAAATATTAACTTCATCAGTTTTTTCGTTTTTAGGTTTAATGTTGACATTTTCTTTGGAAAGCATATAAACGTTTTGAACTAACTTTTCAAGAAGATAATTCTTATATCTAAACTGACCAAAAATTTGATTTAGGATTACAAAGCTCCATATAGCTACAAACATAACTACCAGCATACAAAGAGCACCTAATATTTCAATAAATAAAAGCATTTTGAAAACCTCCATTTATTTATAGATAAACAATTATGCATAGTTCAATCTACAGGCATATTATAACATAATAATAAATTGTTTAACAACTTAAAAATAAAATAATTCTAATAGATATTAAGACTCATATAATAAAAATATACTAAGTTTATTAGCGATTAGTGGTGGGATGAGATTTGCTTATTTGTGATAATTTATTTATTAAAGTCAGAAAAAATGAAACATTTTATGCTAGATATTACCTAAATATACTGAAGGTTAACAGTTTTTATGAGGCTATAACAAAAAAGTGCTGGGAACTAGGAATACAATATGAAGTACTTATAAAAAATAAATACAATTTAGAAATCCTACTTATGGGCAATTCCAAGTCTATTTTGGTTAAATTTCATAAAGCTTTTACTGTAAATAGTATAGAATACCAAAAGTTTATTGAAACTGTGGAAAGTTATAAAATTTCTAAGGCCATATATATAACTACAGGTGATTTTGATGACACACTGCTATATGCATACCATAAAGGAGTATATTTAGAGGATGGTGTTAGATTTATCAAATACCAAATAGGGTGGTTTAAAAAAGCTAGTGAAGCTTTTAAGACTGATAACTTGAAGGTTTATAGATACATGCCTGTTTAAATATCACTTATTATGTTAATAATCTAGAATGGATATAGATTATTTAATAATGAGGGAAATACATGAAAAAAATATTAGCGATAAGTATTTGTATATTGATGGTTTTTTCTACAGGGTGCATACAGGACAAGAAAGTGAATCAAGGAAATTCAAGCATTAATTGCTATTTTGGAAAATTGCCATCCTCTTTGGATATACTTCAACTGAATGACAACAGCTATAAAGGAATTTTTTCATATCTTTTTACAGGACTAGTTACTGTAGATAAAAGTGGAAAGATAGTACCGAGCATTGCTGAAGACTGGAATGTAAGCACTGATGGATTAAAATATACATTTAAACTTAAAAGTAATGCATATTGGAGCGACGGAGAAGAAATAACAGCTGAAAACTTTGTGGAATTATTTAAAATGCTTTTGGATAAGGATAGAAAAGATTCTTTAAAATATATGCTTTATCCAATAGTTAATGCTGAAAATTATGCTAAAGGAAGCTCTTCTTTTGACAAAGTTGGTGTGAAAGCCAATGATGAAAAAACGTTAGAGATTAATTTAAGCAAAGTATGTCCTGATTTTATAAAAATATTATCTCAACAAGATTTTTATTTGAGAAAAGATAAAGAAAATCTGGAAAATTGGCAGAAGGAATATAAGACTATGAAATTTAGCGGTCCATATTCCATCGTAAAAATAGATAATAATGAGCTGCAATTAGATAAAAATTCATATTATTGGGATAGTGACAGTATTAAATGTAAAAGATTTTTTATTATGAAAGATATGAGTCACGAAGAGGCTTTAGCCTATTTTGAAATGGGGGATATAGATGTTATGGTGAATCCTCCTATTAGTGAAGTAAACAGATTTATATCTAATAGCAACACCATAATTGTTAACAGCACAGATACTCTATATTTAACTTTTAATACTGCTGGCAGCAGCCAATGCAGCAATGTACTTTTACGAAAAAAGATAGCTAATGCTATAGACAGAAAGCAAATAAAAAACAATTCATTAAAAGATTTTCAAAGTGATACTTATGGTATATTTAAAGAAATGCAAGGCGCAGGTTATAATGATTTGGAAAATACAAACAATGACAAATCAATAAATTTGAAGCTTGTATGCAGTGATGATGATATAAGTAAAAAGATAAGTCAAGAAATAGGGACTGAATTAAAAAAGAGTCTCAAGATTAATTTGAGTGTCACGGCGTTAAGTAATGAAGAGCTTGAAAAGGAAAAGGATTTGAAGGATTTTGATATTGTGCTTGCAAGGAGCTTCAGCAGCTATAATAACCAATTTGATATATGTAGGAATTTCGTAACAGGTAATTTAGAAAATGTGATGGGATATAGCAATAAGGATATGGATTCATTGGTTATAAACAGCATATACGGAGACGATAATAGCAGTAAAAAGGCACAGCAGCAATGCTATGATATATTATATAAGGATGCTATGTATGTGCCGCTTTTCAAGGATGTGGAGCTAATACTAAAAAGCTCAGAATTGTCAGATATAAGCGTTGGATACTTTGGAGAAATTCAGGTCGATAATTTAAGCAAATAAGGAAATTGTTCGTATTGAGCAATTTCCTTATTTATTAATAGGTTTCGTTTTAAATCAGTGTTGATTTTTACACTGATTTAAAACTTCCTTCAGTTTGGGAGGCTATGTTTTAAAATGTTGATATTATCGTTTGAGTTCCTCCCATGGGTTCTGAAAGAAACCATGCCTTTACGAAAAACGCCTTTATCAACATCCTTTTAAAGCATAGCCTATTAATAAAATATATTTCTACATTAATGAATTTAAAATGTAATATAAAAGCTGCATATTCTTAGAGCTGTCAAAAGTATTTTTTCCTGGAGAAAAAGTTTCTTTTTTTACATTGTAACTTATACTTTTTGTGAATACTGGAGCTAATTCCGTACTTTCCGGAGTAGCTATTGATGGCAATCTAAAATATGCTTCCTCCAGTTCAGTTTCTTCAGCCATACCACTATTGCTATGTCTTTCCGCACTTTTTCGATCTGGTGCAGCAGGCCAACTGAGCACTAAGCCTGAATTTACTAATTGATTTTTATATATGTCTGCCAAAATTTTAGAAGAAGCATCAAATTCTAAATCGTGCTTTAAATAGCATAATACGTACATTACAACATCCTGACAAGAAAAATCAATATCTTTGTCTTTTTTATTCTCCTTACATCTTACGAAAACTCCATTTTCAACATCATATAATGAGCCTAGATAAGTATATATAGATTCTTTGCTGTCAAAGTATTTCTGTATTGAAAAATTATCATAGGCATAAGAAAAATTCAGATACATTAAACCTAGAGACTCAATTTTCTCTGAATCTATAGAATCTTCCTTATCTTTAAATTTATCTAGCAGCAAATCGGACATATCAAAAAGAATTTCTTTACAGGTTTCACTTTTGCTATCCATATAAAAAATATTTAAGGCGTAGCAAAGTCTGTTAATTTCCTCAAGAGATAGCTCATAGATTTCATCTTTATATTGCTTAATTACCTTTAAAATATCTATGGAGAAATCTTCGTAGGCAGAGCTATCCTCATTATTTTTAAGCTTTGAAGCATTGTAATAAGCACACATAAGAAGAGCTTGATCAGAAAATTTGAATTTTTTTGTTATTTCCTGAACTTTTATATTTGAGCTGCTTTCAGAGGTATCAGCTTTATCAACGAAGAGGCCATCTACGCTTCTAAGACTTGAAGAATAAAAGTCTAATTGCTTTATAGCCAGCTGAGAATATAATTCACCTAAAGCATATAAATTTGTGTCGGTATCCTTGAAAGATAAGTAGTAATTAGCAAGTTTAATTATTGATAATGTCATGTAAGCATTAGCTGTGATAGGGATTTCTCGCTTAAATGTGCTTTCATCCCAAGAGAAGCTATCCTTTTCTTTAATAAGTTTTGGATTAGCTTTCTTATAAACACATAAAAGTGGAGAATTTCTTTTAAATATGTTAATATCAAAATTAGGTATGTTTTTTAGCTTATAAGAATTTATTGGTGTAGTTATTCCGCATTTTGAATTTAAAATTATATGTTTCAAGGATTCTTTAGAAAAATGAATAAGTTGATTTTGTATGCTTTCTTTAGTTAATGTACTGATTTTTAAAAAGGGACCCATATATTTCAATTGTTTCACCACCATAAAATAATCCTTATATAAATAATATGTGGGTTTATCCAAAATAGTTCTAATTTTTCAAATTTAGATTTAATTCAATTATCTGAAATATATAAGTGGAGTAATTTTATAAGGCTAGGTTTTAAAAGAATGTTGATAAAGGCTTTGGTCGTCTAGGAAAGAAACCTTTTATAAAAAGGAGCGGATGAATAAAATGAAAAAATTATTAGTAGCAACAAATAATGAACATAAATTAATAGAAATTAAAGAAATATTAAAGGATATAGATATTGAAATAGTTGGTCTTAACGAGGCAGGAATAGATATAGAAATAGATGAGACAGGAACTACTTTTAGAGAAAATGCTTATTTAAAAGCTAAGGGAATATTTGATTTTCTTAAAGATAAAAAAAATCAATATATAGTAATGTCAGATGATTCAGGTATAGCCGTAGATGCTCTTAATGGAGCTCCAGGAGTTTTTTCAGCAAGGTTCGATGGAGAGCATGGTAATTCAAAAAAGAACAACGAAAAACTTCTTACACTAATGAAATCTGTGCCTTATGAAAAGCGTACAGCTAAATTTATATGTTCAATAGTATTAGTTGAAGATGAAGGAGATATTATTTACGTAGATGGAGAGGTAGAGGGAATAGTAACAGAAAAAGAATGTGGGATAGGTGGATTTGGATATGATCCAATATTTTTTGTGCCTCAGTTTAATAAAACTTTTGGTGAGCTTAATTCTGATGAAAAAAATTCTATCAGCCATAGAGGGAGAGCACTCGAAAAAGCTAGAGTAGAGCTTATAAAAATAGGATATGCAAAAAAGTAATATCAATAAAAGTTGCTTTAAATGTTTATTTTATATTTTGGTAGTTGAATGCCGTAATTTATAGTTTTTATATTGTTGAGGAGTGGAAAAATTGATTTTAGCTATAGTAAGTGATACGCATATGAATTTATATAATGTAAAAAAAGTATTGAAAGATATAGAAAAAGCAGATGTCTTAATTCATCTTGGAGATAATGTAGAAGACGCAGTATATATGTCGCAATATTTTAGAGGAAGAACGATATATGTTGCCGGAAACTGCGATTATGGAATAAAAGCCAAATCCGAAGTAATAGAAGAATTAGGAGGAATTAAGTTTCTTATTGCTCATGGACATAAATATGGAGTAAAAGGTGGATTAGAAAACTTAAAAAGTAAGGCTTTAAAAGAGGGAATTCAGGTAGTTTTATATGGCCATACACATATATCTAGCTTAAAATTTGATGACGGAATATGGTTTATTAACCCTGGAAGCTTGTCTTGCGGAAGGGACGGGGCAGAAAGCTATGTGCTGTTAAGCCTTGAAAATACTCGCATAACGCCAGAATTGATAATTGTATGAAAATAGAGAATTTTACTTCTTTATTTTTATCAAAAAAAAAATTAAAATTAAGTATTGACGAAGTTAATTATATCGTGTAGAATAATCTATGTCGTCAGGCGAGAGTGCAAAAACAAAACAAGCGCTGGTAACTTGAACAGTATATATCGGGGTGTAGCGCAGATGGGAGCGCGCGTGGTTTGGGACCATGAGGTCGCAGGTTCAATCCCTGTCACCCCGACCATATATGCGGGTGTAGCTCAATGGTAGAGCCCTAGCCTTCCAAGCTAGTTACGAGGGTTCGATTCCCTTCACCCGCTCCAATATATGCGTCTTTAGCTCAGATGGATAGAGCAACGGCCTTCTAAGCCGTGTGCCAGGGGTTCGACTCCCTTAAGACGCACTTGAGTATGCGTTATTAGCTCAGTTGGTAGAGCACCTGACTCTTAATCAGGGTGCCCAGGGTTCGAATCCCTGATGACGCATCAAACATGGTGGACGTAGTTCAGTTGGTAGAGCACCAGATTGTGGCTCTGGTTGTCGTGGGTTCGAGCCCCATCGTTCACCCCATATTGGGATGTCGCCAAGCGGTAAGGCACAGGACTTTGACTCCTGTATTCGTAGGTTCGAATCCTGCCATCCCAGCCAAAGGGTTCACTAGCTCAGTTGGTAGAGCACATGACTTTTAATCATGTTGTCCGGGGTTCGATTCCCCGGTGAGCCACCAAAATTTAATTAACATATTATTTATTATGCAGATGTGGCGGAATTGGCAGACGCACTAGACTTAGGATCTAGCGCCCTCGGCGTGCAGGTTCAACTCCTGTCATCTGCACCATAAATTGCGGGAGTGGCTCAGTGGTAGAGCGTCACCTTGCCAAGGTGAACGTCGCGAGTTCGAATCTCGTCTTCCGCTCCAAATGCGGGTGTAGCTCAATGGTAGAGCCCTAGCCTTCCAAGCTAGTTACGAGGGTTCGATTCCCTTCACCCGCTCCAATTATGCGTCTTTAGCTCAGATGGATAGAGCAACGGCCTTCTAAGCCGTGTGCCAGGGGTTCGACTCCCTTAAGACGCACTGAAATATGCGTTATTAGCTCAGTTGGTAGAGCACCTGACTCTTAATCAGGGTGCCCAGGGTTCGAATCCCTGATGACGCATCATTTTAAAAAATTACATATTGAAAAGTAAGCATATGATATCGGGGTGTAGCGCAGATGGGAGCGCGCGTGGTTTGGGACCATGAGGTCGCAGGTTCAATCCCTGTCACCCCGACCATATATGCGGGTGTAGCTCAATGGTAGAGCCCTAGCCTTCCAAGCTAGTTACGAGGGTTCGATTCCCTTCACCCGCTCCAATATATGCGTCTTTAGCTCAGATGGATAGAGCAACGGCCTTCTAAGCCGTGTGCCAGGGGTTCGACTCCCTTAAGACGCACTTGAGTATGCGTCATTAGCTCAGTTGGTAGAGCACCTGACTCTTAATCAGGGTGTCCTGGGTTCGATCCCCTGATGACGCATCAATTAAATATTTTTAATGGTACAACATATGGTTCACTAGCTCAGTTGGTAGAGCACATGACTTTTAATCATGTTGTCCGGGGTTCGATTCCCCGGTGAGCCACCAAGATGCAGATGTGGCGGAATTGGCAGACGCACTAGACTTAGGATCTAGCGCCTTCGGCGTGCAGGTTCAACTCCTGTCATCTGCACCATTAAAAATGCGGGAGTGGCTCAGTGGTAGAGCGTCACCTTGCCAAGGTGAACGTCGCGAGTTCGAATCTCGTCTTCCGCTCCAAAAAAGAACGGTTATTCCGTTTTTTTTATTCCTAAAATATATAAGGTTCACTAGCTCAGTTGGTAGAGCACATGACTTTTAATCATGTTGTCCGGGGTTCGATTCCCCGGTGAGCCACCAAAACTCTTGAAAAAATTTTCAAGAGTTTTTTTATGTCATATTTTAATAAAAGGCTATTCTGAAAACCAATTTTTAGGGTCAATTGACCCTAAAAAAAGAAAAAAAGAATAACCACTAAATTATCCATGAATAATTTTTAAAAAATGGATAATAATTAAAAT